>NZ_JBEOOX010000010.1:0-100529 GCF_040309565.1 Psychrobacter sp. 16-MNA-CIBAN-0192 | reverse complement strand
CGCCTAACGCAAGTAAGATAGGTAATAGTGTGGCAGTTTTCAATGCTTGTCCTTCATAATTTATCAATATTGTTTAATAAGCAATTCAGAGCAGCGTGTCATTACTCGCCTATCTACTACCTCAAATAAAACTATTTTTCTCAAAAATTGTTAATAATTCGTTCAAACTCCGTGTGACTTTTTAAGCCAGCATAGAGAAATCAATCTCCACCGTTAACGCTTCATGATTATAAGCATCAATGAAACTAGATAGTATAAATGCTTTACCATCTTTTAGGGCATCGCAGCTTTAGAAAAAACCAATATCTACAAGCGAAGGTAGTTGATCTGTCGCCTTATATTTTCTGATCAGACGTGAGCTCTATATCGGTAATTATACAGGTCTTAGTACTCTTATATTTTTCCATGTAAATATGCTTTTATATTTATGAATTTACATTTTCATCATATAATCCCAATGAACATATTCAAGTGCACTATTCTTACCTTGATTGAAATAAAGATCGTTAAAATTCAAACTGCATGATTTAATTCCTACATTAGGAGGCTGTTGATTAGCTTCTTTACTGATCAAACGTGCTCTATAACAAGCTGCGTCATGATCAAAAATCTTGACTGCATCCGAAGATGTAAGACTAGAGTCATTACTCATTATTAGGTTTACAACAGCATCTCTTGCACCTATATCTGCTTTAGCTGCTATATAGGCATTACCTAAGTGTATACATTTACTAAAGAATTTAGATACGAGCTCTTCTCTATAAGCTAAATCATCCAATTTTTGTTTAGTGTGTGGCGTCTGAGTAGGCATACCAAATAAGCTAGCCATTTCATTAGGAATACCATTATCTATTATGCCCGACTCAGGAAGTGACTCAATATAGTCAACTATAGAGCAGGTTATGCAATTTACCCAATTAATAGCTGAGTCGTCGAATTTACCAGCAAGATAAGCAAATTCTGCTAAGGTCTTAAATAAATCAGAACTAGGGTCATCTAATAGTTCACAGTATTGTTTTAAAAGAATATACGCTTGGTTATATTCGCCTTTTAGTTTTAGATCTATCGCTGAACTGTACATCTGCAATATATGGGTAGATTCGTCCATACCTATCTCTAGCTTATCAAGATTAACTTCTGGAGTTAGTGCCTGTTCTTCATGAATTACCTTATCAAGTTTAATTTCTGGAATTAGCGCTTGTTCCTCATCAATGTTAATCTGCTCTTTCGTTTCGTCAATAATGCTCGAATCTTTTTTGCTAAATAGCAGAATAACAACACCTATAGCAACTATTCCAACTAGGAGCAAAAATATTGCTCCTTTGTGATCCCAGACCCAACCTAAAAACATAAATAAAAGCCACAAAAATATTAATCCCAAAACAAAAGTAGCAATTTTCTCGAAAACAGCCTTCATAAACACGCCTTGTTATTTAATATAATGAAAATCAGCTAAATCAATTTCTTCTACAAATGATGAGAAAGCTTATACTTGCTGTATGAAGCCGACACTATATATAGAAACAGCTTATTTATATATCAATATTTGCGCGTGTTGAGGAAGCTGTGTAAGCTCTATTCTGAGCATATACAACAACACTGGGAAGGTTCAATAGAATATGTTTTGAACAACCTTAGATTTTTCAACCAGTACACTGTGAAGTACACTACGATTATCCAAAAAACTCAGATTACTGGTATCACTTGCCTACAGCCAAAGATTCAAATCCTAACTAGAGAACCATATTCTTAGACTGTTTTAAAAATATCTTTTTGGGTATGCCCCACCAAGACCATTCATAGAACCCAAAAAACTAATTTAAAGACCATTCAAACAAGACTACTACAATAGAACTGCTCATACTAGACTTATTCAGATAAAGCATTAAGCACTTCTTGTCCTGAACTCATTATCATTGTATCTGTTGTACACTTTCAATTGATTTTAGAATACTCAATCACTCTGCAAAAAAATTCTGAAAGTAATATATAAGATTAATCTCTTAATTTGATATAGAAGCGTAAACTGCCATCTGCATTATAAACCGCCATAAGTCTTTTGAAGACTAATGTATTGAAATATGCATTAGATTGCTTCTATCTCATAACTGGTACTACGCCCTGAAGACTCAGACTTTTTAAGTATGCCCTTCTCAATCAAATCATTGATATCTCGTAGTGCGGTATCGATAGAACACTTGGTCATGGTTGCCCATTTTTTCGTGGTCAGCTTGCCATAAAAATCAGTGAGTAAAGTATTGAGCATAGTGACCTGCCAGGTATTTAAGGCATGCTGTCGATGTCTCTGCCAAAAATTAGCTTTATTGACGATGGTATTTGTGGTGGTTTGAACCGCAATCAGGGCTTGCTCTAGCGTTTGTAAAAACCAGACCAGCCAATCTGTGATATCCGTATCCCCTTTTTGGGTGCGCTCCAGTACTTTATAGTAATCGTTGCGCTGCTTTAGAATTTGCGCTGACATACTGTAAAAGCGTTGAGTACTGTCATCGCTTTGAGCCAGCACTCTTTCGGTAATGGCATGAGTCAATCGCCCATTGCCATCATCAAAGGGATGGATCGTCACAAACCATAAATGCGCGATGCCGGCTTTGATGACCAAATCTATATAATCCTGCTGATATGGCGGTGTATTAAACCAAGATAGAAACTGCTCTAACTCATCAAATAACCTATCAACACTAGGCGCAACAAAGTGAACCTGCTCACGACCATAACCACCAGAGACCACTTGCATCGGTCCTTGGCTGTCATCGCGGACACTGCCTGCTTTGATACGATAAAGCCCACTATAGCCGTCTGGAAATAACGCCCTATGCCACCCTAATAAATCATCCAATAATAAGGGTTGCTGATAGTGATAAGTGGCGTTGAGCATCATCTCTACCACCGCATCAATTTCACGGGTTGCTGTTGGCATAAACCTATTATCTATCCCTAAATGTCGGGCGACAGACGACCGTACTTGCTCATTATTTAATGCCTCACCCTCAATTTCTGAGGTTTTAACAACTTCTAAAGTGACCGCATCTAATTGCGCCTCGACATTCAGATCAAACCCTAGCGTTTGCAGCTTACCCAGCAAACGTCCTTGTAAGAGGCGCACACGACTGACGAGTGGCAACTTTTTTTATCTGACCACTGCCACTCGGTCCAAGTTGGATGTTCATGGATATAGGTCACGTATTTCATATTTTTCTCAGTAAATGCAGAGAGTAAAGTCTTAATCCCCTTATATTATGCAGAGAAAAACCAAATAAGACAATAAATCAGCTTGAAGAATAAGATTGCAGATATAGCAGGACAATTATTATTTTATCTCATTAGGTTTCATATAACTTCACTCAGAAATTAAAACTAAGCTTTAATCCTATGCTTTCTTCTAAACTTATCCAAAAACGCATCAACACTAGCCGCCATCGGACTATCATCAGCCATCGGTATATGCTTGTGCGTGATTTGTCTGGACTGTGGCATGGCAAAGTCAGTGCCAGTTGTATGCTCGTAACACACTTTAGGATATTGCTGCTGCCAGCGTTTATACGTGACCGTTTCAGGCTTACTTTTTAGATCCCAAAATCCTACTCGACGCGCGGTTTCATATACCACGGCATGGTTATACTTTTGATTCACTGCGGCATCCGTATATGCTTGGTGCATATCCGGATAACACGGATTATTTACTGGTGCTAATGCTAGTAAATCACGGGCTGAGCTTGGTGGCCATTCCTCGAATAATGAACGCTCTTTAGCCTGTTGCCATTGCTCAGCGGTGGGTTGCATATACAGAATTACTTTTGCCCACAATGCTGCCTTTTGAACAGGATAGTTTTTGACAGGTGCTTTATTGCCAAAGTTTAGTTGCCATTCTCCAAACAGTCTTACTATCTCTTTGGTTAACTGACGTAGCCTCTGTTCATTGTCATAATTTTCAGCCTCGATCCATGGCATCAAAATAGCTGTCGACTTCATCATTACTGCGTTCGATGTAGCTGAGTGCACTGTCAAACGCATTTGGCTGACCGCTATCGGCTTTGTGGATGATTTTTTCATGTGGCTGTCCTTTTATTTTTGTATTGACGAGTTGGTATTGGCGATCATTAGTAATCCATGTCACGAGCACGTCACGTCGTCTATCATCAGTCAAAATGGGATTGTTTTTGAGTTCTTGTTCGGCATAATAGGTTTTGAATTTACTGATATGATTCTTATAGGTTCCAGAGTCTAATATGGATGCTGATGTGTGCTCACTTTTAAGTAATGCGTTTATCTCATCTAATGTTGGTGCTCGCCATTGTTTGATAGAAACAATACTTAAACTGCTGCTCATCTGAGAGAGAGAATCTTTATTAGATAATGATGAAGATAACGATAACGGGCATTGCTCAAGCATGCTATTAGTATTGCTTATGCATTGCTTAGACGATGCTTGATTATTGATTGTATTGTTCTCAACTTTGCTAGTGTCACTACCCTCTTTATCCCAACGAGCTTCGGCCGCTTTTTTACCACGCTCCGATTTCATTTTGCGATTTTTAGTTGCTGTCTCTTTTTTATCATCGAGATAACGACTAAATAATATATCGTCATCACTCTCAAAAATTTGAATACTCAAAAGCAGGGTAATAAAGGTTTTGCTTTTCGCATGTGACAGACCAGTAATAGCGGCAATGATTTTGTAATCATGTGGTATCACACCGTTTTTCCAATAATCCATCATTAATAAATAAAAGGCCCCTATTTGTTCAGTACTAAGGCGCGTGGTCATGGCCAACATTTCACCAATATAAACTGGTAGCCAAATGCCAACATCATCTGATTGATTCATCACTTCCTCCTTGATGAATCATTTGCGTCATAAAAAAATCGTCCGCACTATCAAAACGATCAAAGCTGTCTTTGGCCAGATGAAATAAGATGTCAATTTTGTGACGGTCGTAGCACTGCATATGACTGGGTACTACCTTTAGATCACATATCGCCAGTATTGCTGCAAACTGCACGAGACGACTGTCTGTCTGGCTACTGTCCAACCAACGACCAATGGTTGTGGTGTCAACATTAATGTATTGCGCCAGATGACAGCGCTTGTAAGCTGCAGCACCTTGCAAGATATGGGCTTGAATACTGCATGAGTATGCAAGCTGCTCTTTGGATAATGAATGCACAACGCCTCCAATATGGCTTAAATATTAATAAATAATAACAAACGATCATCATAATAACGTTATTACGATATTTTAACAACGCTAAAACGTTATAAATTTTTACCATAATGAGCGATAAGTAACGTTAAGAGACAAGCTATGCTAGATACAGTAGGTGAGAGGCTTAAAAAAGCACGTAAGTATGCAGGGATGACGCAAGTCGAGCTCGCTAAAGCAGTAGGAGCAAAACAAGGAGCAATATCAGACTTGGAGAACGGACGCAACCACAGTTCAACTAAGCTGGTGCAAATGGCAGTATGTACAGGTGTAGATGCGGAATGGCTGTCTACGGGCAAAGGAGAGATGATAAGTAAAGCAAAAAACAATTTATCTCATTCAAAAAACAATAATGTGATTATGTGCCCTATTTATAATTTTGAACAAACAAAAAAAGTTATCAGTAACGATAAGGTTGATAGCATTCTTTTTGAGCCCATTGTCAAACAAGCTAATGAAAACGCTTACTGGCTTATTTTAGACGACCTCAGCATGCAGCCCACCTTTATGGAAAGCCACTTAGTGCTTATTAATCCAGCGCTCACGCCTGAGCCGGGCGACTATGTGATTGCTATGGATGATGCTGAGCAGGTGTTATTTAGAAAATGGCGGGATTGTGGTTTTGATGAAAAGACGGGTCAACACCACACTCAGTTAATCGCTTATAATTCTGACTATCCAACTATAGATAGTAGGTTCGCTTCTTTTACAATCTACGGCGTCGCAACTGAGCATAGAGTTAAGCTAAAATAACTGTTATGGCGGCATAACAGTTAATATATTTACGGTGTACTCTTTGGCAGCTCTTTTATAATGGATAAGCCGTCATCTGTAATAAGCATCATATGTACAAACAAGCGAAGTAATGGCGAGAACTTCCATTGGGTTTTATTGCGTACAGACTTCCTATCATCTGGTGTGGCTATGCCGATATTGATGGTGTTTACATCGGCTTTGCTGATACATCGCATATTGTGGATGTCAATTAAATCAGCGTAGGGCTGGATTAAGATGTGACCGACAACCAGCCAGTTTTTAGCCGGTAGCAGCTGCTTGATAATAGCTATAAAACGTTGTAACGCTTGCGGCTCTTTGTTTGAAAAGGGCATAAATGCTCTGCTGCTAGACAGACGTTGTTGGCATATCGTCATAAACCATTGCCAGTCGTCCATTGAGGTGTGGCGCAATTGCTGGGCACTGTTTTGTAGTGAAGAAAGCAGCCTAAAGTCGCTTTGATATTGAATACTTAGCGGACTAATACCAGTAGCTTTGACAAAGCGAGGTTTACCATGTGTGGACATTATCGCGGCAACTTGTTGCGCTCGCTCAATGAGTATTTGCGCATTATACAAGTCAATATTGGTTGTGATTGCTGCTTGCTTTAGCGCTACACCTTCATCAATTTGTCGTAGCAACGACCAAACACGGTTCAATCCATAGCGCATAAATAAGCTATCAGATAGCGCCGGTGGCTCAATCAAAGGCGAAGTATCATCTATAAAAAACTGCGGTGAGGCGCGCTTATTATGAAAAATACTGCGCGACAATAATGCGCGAATACTGGGCAAACTCACGTCACCACTTTCAATTACAGCTTGGTTTTGTTTGAGCCGTTTATTATCAAAACCAGTAATATTGTTTATAACGCGGCTTGGCAGCTTGATATCAGCAACGCTTAGCGCATAGGTTGCCATCAATATTGCGACATGATTGTAGTATTCAAAACTGCGTTGAGGCGATAGATGTCCAATCACTCCCGATAAAGCATACCAACGATCTTGCGCGTTGATATGCTCACCAACCAAACCTGACTTAATACGGTAAATATCTTGCGCGTCATAATCGGTCAATGCCTCAACCAAATCGAGGTGACCATGTAGTACCAATGATAAATTACTGACTGCCGTATGCCGAAATGCATGGAAGGTATAACTAATCGTAACTTCATTTCCTGAAATATCTTGCAAAATACGCCGCAGTAATTGTAATGGCACATGATCATCAACTGGACTTTGTGCAGAGGATAAGGTAAATATAAAGTTATTGGGATTTGTGCCTATATTGCTTTGCACATACCTCACAAAAAACGCCAGCTCTTTGGGCTTTAATAGTGCAAAAATAAAAATGCGACGATTGCTACTAGCGTTTTTTAAGCTGCGATAGCTATTGTTGCGAACCACCACCGACGGCGTGGGTTCATCGAGCCCTTCTATATCGATATATCTGAGCCCGAGCAGCTCTTTTTTGCGCATACCGGTGCGATAGACTAGAATAAACATCAGTGCAAACATTTCACGCTCTAAAATATCCACCCCATTTAATATTTGCGTGATAATAGCGTCATATACCGGTGGCGATACTAGCTCAGAACGAACACGCCGACCACTCTTCTCATATGAAATCACTACAGCAGGAAAATCATAATTGACACAAGAAAAATTGTGCAAACGCTGTAACAGCTTGGCAGAATAAGAAATATCAGTATTACCACGAGCGACAGTTTTGTACTCTAAAATATCCTCATAGAGCATCTCAAACTCTTCTTCATCCCAGTTATCAATAGACTGACCCATCGTAAAATATAGCCATTCATAGCCGATACTTTTGACGTACTGTAATATAGAGGAGTTTTTTGGCGCTTTGGTTGGTTTGTCTTGTAAGAGCATCAATACCCAATCTAAAAATACCTGTTCGCTGACTGTTGTGTATTGCTGACACCGCTTTTTGATTCTCTCAATCAGCGTAGGCGGTGTGTGTTTTAGCTTTTTTTTCTTAAGACTTTCTACCAGCTTAAAATCTTTTGTAATAGCAGTAATCAGGTCTGAGCACCGTACTTTCTTACCGTGCTTACTCTGAGTGACTATGACTGTTTGCGGTTTTTTGGGTGCATTAATAGAAAGATTTAAGACTTCATCTAAATCATAAGTGCTAGCGGTATTTTTATAAACTGGGTTCAAAAATTGCTCAAAGCTATTTTTAGTCAGTCCTGCGGTATTTTGTCTACCACATAGCACTGCCACTGAAGCTTGATCGATATCAGCGCCATCTAGCATCTCCCAATAGTAACTGGCGTAAGACAACAGCTGGGTAAAGGTGAGCATAGGCAAACCAAGTGGCTCTGCCACTATCGCTAAGGTGCTCATCAGATATTTTTCAGCGCTTTTTTGTGGCGGTTGTGAGAACATCTCATTGCTATTTTCTTCACCATTTTGCTGATGATAGCGTATCAGCCAGCATTGACTCACCATATCAACAATAATTTGCTGTGTATTGTAGAGCTTATTACTGTTAGCATCGCGCTCATTACCATAATGTTTTTGTTCAAAGCGTGGCGCTACCAATATTCGCTGATTGATAAAAGGCTGATACTCTTTATTTAATAGAGCCCTAAACCAACCCTCCAACATCTGCTTGTCATTAATACCGCCATAAATAACGCCTGAAAACAGCAGCCAGCCTAAAATTTCGTCAGGGCTATAATCGATCGTTTGCTGCCAGTGGTCGTGTACAGCACGCACAAGTTTATTGACTTGCTTACCTCGTGTCACCCAATCAGCATTAATAATGAGTGAGTTTGATTTTGTAGGGAATGAGATGACAATATTAGGATAATAGTGCTCAATGAGCATGAAGTGCTTATTTTGATGGTCAATAAAGCGGTTGATGACTCGATATCCCTGTTGGACTAGCTTTTGTGTTCGACAGGTCTGCGCAATGATATCGTTCACATAAAGCTGGAACTCACTGTAACCTTGTGAATTCAATGGTTGTATCTGTTGATATAAATCCTGCTCAAATTGTTGCAAAGCCTGATCCCATCTCAGCCATCGCTCATCAATAACTATGCTGCGATAGCTGACCTTGATGGGTAAAAAAGAATGCTTATTGAATAAGTATGCCTTGCGTTGGTATTTTTTAGTAAGTTTTAGCTTATTCAGATTATCAGGATACGCTTGGCGCAACTGCTCCCATTTGGTTTGTAAAGTAGCAAATAATATAATCTCACGCCGCCTCGCCTCGCCGCTTTTATCAATGACTTCAGGGTAAGGGACATACTGCTTTTTTCTGCCATTAAATTTTGCTAAACCATTAATAATTTTAGGCAGCTCTATATTATCTATGAGTTTGGTAGATTTCATGACAGCGCCTTTTATCTATTTATAGTTATTTTATCTAAGCCAAGCCTAACCGAAATTTGCTCAAACGCCCTACTAACACTTTTTATCTGAGATTTACTTAACGAGGAAAAGCGCCCCAAGCCTTCTTGACGGGCTTTTTCATGACCAATCACAGCATTGATAAGCACCATATCAACCTCCATTTTCTCAAGCTGCGTGCGCACAAAATGACGCGTCCAATAAGGATTGGCATCGATAATTTGTTTGGTCATCTGATAGGCATCGCCACGTTTGATAATGGTTAAGGCGTCAAAATTTTCTGATAGCAATCTCAGTAGCGCCACATCATTACCCAAGCCAATCTCATCAATAGTCGCGCTAATCTCATGTTTTAGCAGATTGTTTAGCTGATAATCAACCAAGTAGTTTCTATAAGCTGTCAAACAATTCAACAGCGTGGGACATAATGGTATCAGCCTATGGTTCTGTACCTGCTTGCTCGGTTTGTCATTTATAACAAGCCAACCCATCTCAAGGTCAATATCACTCATATTGCCAATACCATTGTTTGGTCGTACACCAGTTAATAGACAAAATATAAACCAAACAAAAATACTGGTTCGATTAAAACGTGTATTTGCATCCACACTCTCATTAGCCCAAGCTTCCAAATTAGTCACTATTTCACGTACATAATCAGGCGTGAGCGCAGACCCTGAACCTACGCTATATTTATGCCAAGCGGTGATATAAGACACATCGAAATTATCGGCAATATTAAGAACACTTAACGCTGATTTATAATGAGCAAAAATATCTTCACTGCGGTGACTACTGTAGTACATAGCTGGCGCGTGCGGTGCTGGCGTGCGGCAAATAATATCCGCAATATGGCTATGACTGCCTGATGTATATCGAGAGAGGATGACATGTAATGCTGTTTCAATACGTTTTACTGACAGATACGGCAGTCCAATCGTGGCACGTAAATGAGTTAGATAATCCTGAATATCCTCGTTAAAGGGTAAGTCATATTCTAGTATGGTCTCGATAAGCCCTTGAGGCACTGGAATTTTAATCATATCAAACTGATTTTCGTGTTTACTATCGTCGAATGCCGCCACTCGTTTAGTGATTCCAAGTGAATGCTCGATGTAGCTGCGGTTAACCCCGATAATGAAAATCCTGGGGTGTCCAATATATCCTGATGTCAATAAAGAATTCACCGGTAATGCTGTAATCATAGACAGCAACAACACATTGGCGCAGGTGCGATGTAGGGTATTGGATGAGGATTGAGTGTCTTCGGCAAGCGCTGAAAACACTGCCTGATAGCTTGATTTCGGAAGTACACGAATATTTGAATTCAGCGCTAAATCCCGCTGTGAGATATGATTTTGCTGTAGTGATAAGTCTATATGTTGTAGTGGTACAGAGGTAAATGGTTTGATTGAGGGTTCGGTTAAATTCTCGTAGCTAAAAAATGGTGCTTCGTAGTGATCAATACTCTCTTCAAAGCTTGTTGTAAGCCCTTCATAGCTTTCAGTCAGTGGTGTATAAAATCGATGCTGGATGGGTGGTTCTTTATTATACAACCCATAATCATTTTCTTCCCAATAACTGCTCTCGTCATTCTTTTGTTGCCAGAAATACTTTTCTGCAAGATTAATCGGTTTAATGTGCTTAGCTGGTTTTATTTTTATAAATTTTTTAAAATAATGAGCGTATTGATAGGCTGCTATGATTTTACTGATTTGACTAATCAACGGCGTGATTTGTGCTTCTTTTTTAATATTACTCTCAAGTTCACGCTCTAATGGTTCTAAAATACCTTTTAATGATGAGAGTATATGAGCAATGTTCATCTCTGGATTATCAGCCAGCTCATTCCAAATCCATGTGCGCTTAGGAGACTCTGAAAACTGCGCCAGTTTAAACTGCATGAGTATATTGTTGGTATGGGTTTTTTTATTATGATGTATAAGCACAACGGCAGTATGCATACTAATCGCTAACCATAGTAATTTTTGCTGTAAACACTGTTTTTGATGCTTAACTGCTATGTCTTGCATCAGAATAAGCAGCTGCATGATAAGCGGCTTTTTTGCAAGCGCTGATTTGCTAATTTTCATATCGTAGTATGAAACTGGTCGGGTTCTTAACGTCTGGATGACAACTTCAAGTACCACTTGTATGTTATCAGCACTGTGATAACCATTATGTATGGCAGTAACAATGTCAGATATAGCATTTAGAGCATTCTCACGGTTTTCAAATCGCACGTCATTCTTTAGCCCATTGATGATGCGTATGATGTGTTTCTTATCAAAGGGTGCTCGCAGGTCATACTGAGATTTAAGATTCGGCATTTTCTGCGCCCTTCTTGCAACGCTTATAATAGGTTTGCTCATGGATTTTAATAAGCTTACAAAACGTAGCGGCGGCAAAGATATTCTTACCAAACATCTGCTGTTTCATTTCTAGCGTTAAACATCTATCTAACTGTTCATAAATTGATTTAATATCCAATTTTTTCTGATGTTTGGCTATTATTTCAATCAATTCGTAGAACAAGCTTTGAATGCAGAACTCTTCTTTATTGATTGATACTATCATGAGCTTTTGGCTGAGTAGTTGTTGGTCTATTTTTTCTTTGCAGGCACCTTTTAAAAGACAAATAAGCTCAACATTATTGACCAGCTGTATGTTTTTGTCAGTTTTTATATACAGAGTGAGTCTGGCTAGACTGGCCTTTTGGTGAATAGTTAAAATTTTTGCTGGTTTTATATATGGGCGAATATTTTTTATATAAATTTCACATAGCTTTACGATATCTGGAAAAACAACGACAAATCGCTTTCGTAATTCTGTAATAGAAACACTATCCATTTTATAATCCTTTAATTTATTTTTAACCTCCACTCACACTACATAATTTATCTAACAAATGTAAGGTATAAGAAAACTAACACGACAGCTAGTGACGTAATTGGATTGTAAGTAAATATTTTGAATAATTAATCTTAGTCTGATGTTTTTTATAACACTTTAAAATCTGGATATGAAAAAACCTGCTAATTAGACAGGTTTTGGTGTTCATTAACTACATAGATACGACATCTGTTGTCGCAATAAAATTATCAACCATTGTTTTGCAAATATAACTCCAGTAGAGTAAACCTTATCTTAAGCATGGTTTTACACTACTGGAATTATTATGGCTAAACCAACCAATCCTTATACAGACAATAGCTTTGATTCATCTGATTTAAAAACTATCTTACATTCTAAACGTGCCAATATTTACTACCTATCCCATTGTCGAGTCATGCAAAAAGACGGTCGTGTTTTATATTTAACTGAAGATGATAAGGCAAATCTGTTCTATAACATTCCTATTGCCAATACCACATCACTATTACTGGGTACAGGGACTTCTATCACTCAAGCTGCCATGCGCCTATTATCACAAGCTGGCGTATTGGTTGGCTTCTGCGGTGGCGGTGGTACTCCATTATTTATGGGTGCTGAACGTGAGGTTTATGTCGAATGGATGACGCCGCAAAGCGAGTATCGCCCGACTGAATATATTCAGGGCTGGATGAGTTGGTGGTGGGATGATCATAAACGCCTAGCTGCAGCAAAAATTTTACAGCATGCCAGATTAACTTACTTGCAAACGATCTGGAGCAAGGATAGCGATCTCAAACGTTGGGGTTTTGATCGTAGTAATGCGGCAGTAGATAAGTTACTTACCGATAATATCCGTCAAATTGATCAACAAATGGAGGTCATGCACCTCTTGCAACTTGAAGCAAGATTAACCAAAAGTCTATATAAATTGGCTGCTAAGAATACAGGCTACGATGGCTTTACCCGTGAACACGATGGTATCGACAAGGCTAACGGCTTTCTCAATCATGGCAATTATCTGGCGTATGGACTTGGTGCCACAACCGCATGGACGCTCGGTATTCCGCATGGTTTTGCGGTGATGCATGGTAAGACGCGACGTGGTGCTTTGGTATTTGATATCGCCGATATTATCAAGGATGCGTTAGTGCTACCCCTTGCCTTTATCTGTGCCAGCGAAAACATGAGCGAGCAGGAATTTCGCCAAGAGTGCCTGAATATGTTTACTAAGCATAAGGCGCTAGATTATCAGTTTGAAGTGATTAAGCAGATTGCTATGACTACTGATTGGGAGGCATAAATGATTGTTACTTTCGTCTCGCAATGTGAAAAAAACTCACTCAAGCGTACTCGTAGAATTTTGGACGCTTTTGCTAATAGGATTGGCGATAATGTCTGGCAAACCGCTATCACGGAGGATGGTCTTAAAACGGTTAAGCAGCTCTTACGTAGTTCAGCCACTAAATCGACGGCGGTGAGCTGTCATCGTAATAAGACTCGCCAGCTAACTGAGCTGGTCTGGGTGGTGGGGAATAAGCGTAAATTTAATGAGGTTGGGGTAGTTCCTGTGAACCGCACCAAACGAAACATCCTACATAGTGAATGGGAAAACGAATGGAGCTACGCCAGTAGTATTCAAATCATCGCCACCATATCCGCCCTACTTCACGACATTGGCAAGTCAACGATTGGTTTTCAAAAAAAACTTATTGAAGGCAGCAAACAAGGTGATTCTTATCGTCATGAGTGGATATCATTAAAACTGTTCGAGCTAATGATTGCTGACTGTACTACTGATGAGGCATGGCTTGAACGTTTGATGCAGTTAGATAAGTGGTTAGCAAATAATGATATAGAAAAATTACTGGCTAAATCCAATCAAAATACCGTCAATATAAAAGCGATGCCGCCCCTCGCCCAGTGGGTCGCTTGGTTAGTTGTCACCCATCACCGTTTGCCACCTGCGGATAAAGTATTTCATTCTTTTACTGCTATTCAACGTATGCAACAGCCCAAAGAGACACTAACTTATAAGCAAGATTTGCAACAGTTTTATAGCAAGTTAACGCCTTTTGACTACTGGGTTAAAAACCCTAAATCTTTAGAGGAAATGGGTAAAGCACAATTAAGAGACTTTTGGCAATTTGAGCATTTAGTGATTAATAGTTCAGCTTGGCAAAAAAATATCAGGCGCTGGTGTAAAAAAGCACTCAATGATCCTGCGTTAATGCAAATTAGTCAGCAAGCAATTGATGATAAGAAAGCTATTAGTGATCCGTTTTTACTACATTTATCTCGGCTATGTTTAATGGTGGGTGATCATAATTACTCCAGTCTTAAGGAAAACGACTCACGCTGTATAACTATTAATAGCCAATTCAAAAACCTTGCAGCTAACACAGATCGGACGGCTAGCATACCAACCGTTAAACAATCTCTTGAGGAGCATTTATTAGGCGTTGGTACTTTTACCGCTCACTTTTGCCGTGCGCTACCTATTATTGCTAGCGAGATGCCAACACTACGCAATCATGACCCACTGGCCAAGCCTACCGGTATAGAGCGTTTTAAATGGCAAAACCATGCTTTTAAGATGACCTATAGCTTGCAAGAAGCCACGCGTGAGCATGGGTTTTTTGGGGTAAATATGGCATCGACAGGCGCAGGTAAAACCATCGGTAATGCTCGTATTATGTATGCTTTAGCTGACCCTAAAAAAGGTGCGCGTTTTACCATTGCATTAGGACTGCGGATTTTAACTTTACAAACAGGGCTGAGCTTTCGTAAAGACTTGAAGTTAAAAGGCGACCAACTAGCCATATTAGTTGGTGGCAGCGCCAATAAAAAACTGTTTGAGCTCGCCTATGATAATAAGACTAACGACATTACCGATATCATCGGTGAGTATGCAAAAGACAGGGAGCCTGATAATGAATCTACAAGCTTTGGTAGTGAGTCTAGCGAGGATTTGTTAGATGAGAGTGTCGATAGCGATATTGATTATCAAGACTATGAGGCGCTAAATCTCGATACTGTCATCGCCAGTCCTAAAGCGCGTGATTTGATATTTGCGCCTATCGTGACTTGTACGGTTGATCATATTATTCAGGCCAGCGAGTGCAAACGTGGCGGTAAATATATCGCGCCTATGCTGCGTCTGCTAAGTAGTGATTTGATACTTGATGAGCCTGACGATTTTGACCAAGCGGACTTGCCTGCGCTTTCTCGCCTTGTGCATCTTGCTGGACTCTTTGGCACACGAGTGCTGCTATCTTCTGCCACTTTGACACCTGATTTAGTCACAGGGTTATTTGAAGCTTATATGGAAGGGCGAAAACTATTTAACCAAAGTCAAAACAAGCCTGTGCCAAAAGTAGTCTGCGCATGGTTTGATGAGCAGCCTAAAGCGATGATGTCTGAACAATGCGCCGATGTGAATAGGTTTCAAGATAATCACAAACAATTCTGTGATAAGCGTGCCAATTATTTAGCCAAGCAGCCTGTTAGGCGTCAAGCAGAAATACTACCCTTTTCAGCCCCTTATACTAAAGATACAGCAACACAGTTTTATAGCGCTTTGGCACAAACGCTAGTCGATGCAGCTGTCAATTTGCATGATAAGCATCATGAAGTGCTACCTAGTTCTAATAAGAAAAAGTCTACTCAAAGTACACAAGTGAGTATCGGACTGGTGCGCGTCGCTAATATCAATAACATTACTGATATTGCGATGGAATTATTTAAAGCAGACAGCATTACTGTACCAGAGAATACCATGTTGCATGTGGTGTGCTATCACGCCAAGCAGCTATTGCTACTACGCAATGCTTTAGAAAATAAGCTTGATAGAATATTAGATCGTAGTGACTCAAAAACTAATGTTTTTAGTCATTCTGAAATCAAGCAAGCCATTGCCAACTATACTGCTAAAAAGCATATCTTTATGGTATTAGCGACGCCCGTCGCTGAGGTTGGGCGCGATCATGATTATGATTGGGCAATCGTCGAACCTTCTTCTATGCGTTCTATTATTCAGTTGGCTGGTCGTATCTGGCGGCATCGTCCTGATAAAATCGCTAATGAGCCTAATGTTTTACTATTGCAATACAATATCCGCTACTTCAAACACCTCAATGCTCAGCGACCTATCTTTACGCATCCAGGGTTTGAAACCACACTATTCAAGCCACCAAGCTATGATTTGAATAAGCTAATGACGCAAGAGCAGCTAGCACAAGTCGATGCGAGACCTAGAATTGAAACTTCTCAAAATAAAACTATAGAGACGCTAAGCGATCTTGAACATCGAGTCATGCGGCACTTGTTAAATAGCCCTAAGCTTAATTATGTCAATGCTTACTGGGATAGCAAGGCGACGGCTAATCGTACTCATACGTACTTACAGCAAATCAGTCCGTTTCGAGCAGGAATACCACAAGAAGATTGGTTACTAATTCCGCGCATGGTCAATGATGATGAAGATACTGATATGCCAAGTATAGGTTTTGACGCGTACTACGCTGAGGACATCTTTGAAAAAGGTTTAACCAAATCTACCCCTCAGAATAAAACCATTCAACCACTAGCCTTTAGTTTTGAGCATGAACAAATAAAGCCTTGGTTGATTACTTCATTGAATGACGTCTTACAAGATTTGCAACACTCACATTCTGATAAAAGTATACGGTCATTAGCGATTACTTATTCATCTGTCTCGCTTGATAGCATCAAGTCTAGCAACAGCAGTGGCTGGATGTTTAATGAGTTTTTTGGCTTTATTCGTGGATAAGTTTTAGCCAATTGATTACTGACATAAAAAAGCACGGCGTTAACCGTGCTTTTGATAAAAGCCACCTGTGCGGTGGTGAAATTTAAAAACGTTATACACATTTTCTAAGCCACCTAGATGATGGGTGGTTATTATAGCAATTTAATCACTGTTATTAAAAAATGTTATTCACATGGTTGTTATTAACAAGACATTATGTTCTAATGCTTTTAGATACTACATAACATTTATACGTGTATAGCTTGTTTTATAAAATTAACAAAAGGGAAATATCTGATGACAAAAGAATCGCATCATGTCGTACCGAACAAAGATGGTGGTTGGGACGTTAAGAGGGGTGGTGGCGAACGCTCCATTAAACATCATGAGCTTAAAGCAGATGCCGTCGGTCATGCACGTGACATCAGTCGTAATCAAAAGTCTGAGCTAGTCATTCATAATAAGAATGGCAGAATCAGTAATGCTGATAGCCATGGTAATGACCCTTACCCTCCAAAAGATAAGCGATAAGCTTTTTATTTATTGAAAGCAAGTATAGCGTATAAATACTTTCCATCTATACGCTACGTTTAGCAATATCACTAATCGCTATCTAGGATACTAGTAATGAATAACATAACCCCAGAACTAGCAAGCGGTGCTGTCAAAGACTTTCTTATCAGTCAATACGATAAAAAAACAGACACTGAGCAAAAGCAGCTTGCTAAAGCAATCGAGAGTAATGATTTTGACAAGATTACAGAATTAAAAACCACTTTAGCAGAAGCTAAAGAAAAATATAGTGTCGCTAACTGGATTCCTGATGCTGCAACGCGTATGGCAAAGCAATTGAACTTCGGTACGCATATCTCAAAAGGTGTGCATCCTGATGCAAAAGGCGATAACGTTAGCTTTAATATGGAGAATAGCTTACCGCAGACTATCGTAGGTACTCGTTCAATAGACAGTAGCTATATTGATGCTAATGGTAATGCCGCTGCACTGCCCCTTGCTGCCTTTTTTGACTTTGAGGTAAACGAAACAACTAAAATACGTGATCTCATTTTAGCGGACAACCCTGACTTTATAGCTGCGCTTATAGGCGACGAAGCTTTGGCAATGATGTATCAGCAGACGTTTAAAAATGCACTGCAAAATATTATTACAGATCCTGTAACCCATGAACGTAATAAACAAACGCTATGGGTCACTAATGCTTACGAAGGCATGAACGTTGATTCGTTTGATTATATTAATGTAATACCCCTCTACCCCTCCGTGCTTACTCATGAAGTTTACCAGCATATCAATCATCTTAAGTTTTCTGATGAAAATAAAGCTGCTCGTGATAATCGTTTTAAAAAATCTGTTGAACAGCAGCCTTATATTACTTTGAACGACTTAGCGACCCTTCAGCTTGGCGGTACGAAACCGCAAAATGTCAGTTTACTAATGAGCAAACAAGGTGGTCGCAACTATCTACTTCCCTCGCTCCCACCAATTATTAAACAAGAACGCTCGTTTAAACTATCCAAATCTGCCAAAACTATTTTTGGTACAGCTATGGAATACAACGCGCGTGAGGCGATTCAAAGTATCTTTAAATCTATCAAAGATACTCGCAATATTGTCGATGTCAGAGATGCGCGCAAACGTGCGATTGATGAGATGTTGTATCAGATATTTGATACCGCAGAAATAATACGCAGCACTATGCCTGCGGGCTGGTCAAAGGATTATGAGTTTGATTACTGTGAGCAACTTTGGCTCGATCCCAAACGCGCTGATCTTGATGGTGAAGAAGAATTTGAAGCGGATCGTGAAGAGGATGACTCATGGCACAGCCAAATCGTTCATCGGTTTGCCCGTTGGCTTAACACTTTGATGCAAGCTGAATTTAAAGAGATCGCTAGCGATTTTGGTGATGCGGAGCATTTGGAATGGGAGCGTGAGATTGAAGATATGAAAAAACGCTATGAGCGCGCAGGCAAAGGAGTATTTTTATGAGTCGTATAGATGATGATAATGATATTGGCGTGGTAGGTTATTTGCTGTTTAAAAAGGTCATAATTGATGGGGCAAATACTATCTCAAGTCCATTGACCTATGGCTTTCCGGCTATCACTGGATTCTTGGGTAGCTTTCATGCTATGTCACGTAAGATGGCCGATGATACACAGTTATCTGAGGTATCACTTGGCGGTGTGTTACTGGCCTGTCATGACTGTCAGCCGCAAATGTATCGTCCCAATACCTATAATAACTACACCTTTAACCAAACGCGAAACCCTATCAAAAAGGACGGTAAAACTGCTTCTATCATTGAAGAAGGCAAATGCCGCTTAGTCATGAGCTTTGTAGTTGAAATACTGGCAGAAACTAGCTTAACGGCTGAGCAGCAAGTGTCTGCTATCCAAGAAACAAAGCAGTGGATTCAGCAACAACGTATGGCTGGCGGAAGTGTGCATGGACTAGCTCGCTTTGAACCCGTACAGTTTTTTGATAGTAGTGATATTAGTGCCGTCATACCGCAGCTGTTACCCGCTTTTGTACTAATGGATGCGCAAAACGAATTTGCGCAAATTATAAATGAGGTACAAAAAGACAATCCAGATGCAACGCCTTTAGATGCCTTGATAGACGTTTGCGCATTACATCATATTCCAGAAACCCAAAAAAACGGCGATACCAAATGGCTGACGACCTCACGTAAGAGTGGTCATGGCTGGCTAGTTCCTATGCCCATAGGCTATCAAGGAATATCTGACTTATATGATTCAGGTGTGATGCAAAACGTGCGTAACCCTAAATATCCTAGCCAATATGTCGAGGCGATATACAGTCTTGGCAAATGGGTTTATCCCCAGCTTTTAAATCGAATCGGCGGTGAGCATGATATTGCCAATGCATTTTGGCGTTACCACTATGATGCTGATAACTCGCTATATTTGGTTACTCAGCAACAAGATTTTTAATACCACTTCTAATCTTTAGAACTGATCAACTTTTAAGATAGATTCACTTTAACTTTTATTCTCATGGAGAAATTTATGTCAAAATCAGCCCTAAAAACTGCCTCAGTCCTTGCCTTTGAGCGCAACCTAGACGTGTCAGATGCCTACCTCTGGCAGACTGATAGCCAAGCAGTCGATAAAACAGCAATGCCTTCGCCTGTGGTTATCAAAGAAAAATCAGTTCGCGGAACGATAAGCAATCGTCTAAAAAACACTATTACTAATGACCCTGCCAAATTAGATGCCGAGACTGAAAAAGCCAATTTACAAAAGGTAGATTCTGCGTCATTAGATGAAAACAACGATACGCTTATCGCTCGTTTTAGCATGAAAGTATTGCCTTTCACTGGCAAACCTAATGTCTGTAACGATCAAGAGTATCAGCAAGCCTTGCAGCAAGTAGTCACTGATTATATTAATACTCAAGGTGTCGATGAATTGGCGCGCCGCTATGCTATTAATGTATTAAATGCGCGTTGGTTATGGCGTAATCGCGTCGGCACTGAAAGTATCAAGGTCACCGTCAAGTGCAATGGAAAAACTATCACCATTGATGATGCAAAAGCTTATGGACTAAAAGGTTTTGATAATGATGATGCTAATATTAAGCAAGTTACGGACTGGATCAAAGCAGGTCTAAATGGCGATGAATTTATTATTCTGTATATCGAAGCACAAGCTATCATCGGTTATAGTCAAGAGGTCTATCCTTCACAGGAGCTAATCCTTGATACAGGTAGCAAAAAGAGTAAAGTGCTTTACCGCGTCAGTGACCGTAAAGGCTCTGAAGATAATGCTGGTATGCACTCACAAAAAGTCAGCAATGCTATTCGTACTATTGATGATTGGTATCCTGATGCCCAGTTTCCTATCGCGGTTGAGCCATATGGCGCAGTGACCACACTAGGTACAGCGTTTCGTCAGCCTAAAGCTAAGATGGATTTTTATACCCTATTTGATAATTGGGTACTAAAAGGCGATGCACCAGATATTGAGCAACAACATTACGTGATGGGTGTACTTATCCGTGGCGGCGTGTTTGGTGCCAGTGGTAAGGAGTAAGTTATGACTGACTCAAAAAGCCTGAACTATTTCCAAGAAATAACCATAATCCCTGACCCTGAGATTGCGCCCTACTTTATTTGGGGCAAATTATTTACTCAGCTGCATATAGCGTTGGCGGATGTAAAAAACAATCATAAGATTGACTCCATCGGCATCAGCTTCCCTGACTATCATTACGATGATAAAAATGAGCAGTCATCTAAGCTGGGACTAAAACTTCGCGTCTTTGCTCCTAATCAAAAAGACTTAGAAACGCTAAATCTTGATAACTGGTTATCTAGACTGACAGATTATGTGCACGTCAAAGGTATTAAAGAAGTACCTAGAGATAAAATAATGGGTTATGTCAGCGTACACCGCTATCGTTTTAAACCGATAGAGGTGCAAGCACAAACATTAGCAGATAAGTTAAAGGTCTGTTATGAGGAAGCAATGGCGATAGTTGTTAAACGCAAAGCCGAATTAAAGCTGCCTTTTATCAGAATGTTTAGTGAAAGCAATAAAACCCATTATCCATTGCAAATTTTACAACAACCTAGTGAAGAGGACGTAACTGGTGGTTTTAATGTATACGGTATGAATGGCATGCGCGATAGCGTTACTGTGCCGCAGTGGTAGTAGATAAAATTAAAGAGTAATGACGAATTACCCTTTAATTGGGTATAAAAACCCTTTTTTTAATCTATTTAAAAACTTGCAATAAAATCAAATAGTTACAACAAGGTAAAAACTGGAGGGTAAATTAGGGTATTTTGCCCTCCGCGCCTTGTTGTAGCTGATTTTTTTGAGGTATAATTCCTCTTCATCACCGCTCAGGTGACTTAGAAAGAAACACCTAGTCATGAATTTAGTTAAAACTATCTTCATCACCGCTCAGGTGACTTAGAAATTAAACCCCTGAAAAAAGAGTTAGCCGAGCTTCTTCATCACCGCTCAGGTGACTTAGAAATTTGACAGCTTGGGCGTGTAGCTCTTGTAAATCTTCATCACCGCTCAGGTGACTTAGAAAACTCTATTTTTGCCTATTCAGACAAAGGTATTCTTCATCACCGCTCAGGTGACTTAGAAAGCTAGGGCGTTAGTCTTTTAAATCTAAAACACCTTCATCACCGCTCAGGTGACTTAGAAACACTCCCTAGCGGTACGTCCATCTTTGCGACTCTTCATCACCGCTCAGGTGACTTAGAAAAAAATGGCGTTAAAAAGACGGTGATTTCAAAGCTTCATCACCGCTCAGGTGACTTAGAAAATGATAAGGGGTTACTACGCCCTCAAATCATCCTTCATCACCGCTCAGGTGACTTAGAAAGCAAATCAAGGCGGAGGTCGATGCACAGATCGCTTCATCACCGCTCAGGTGACTTAGAAAGGATAATATAGCGACACCTTGGCATCATCGACTCTTCATCACCGCTCAGGTGACTTAGAAAACCTAGAGATAGACGACCCAAGCCACAACGACCTTCATCACCGCTCAGGTGACTTAGAAAATTTCCGTTTTCCTGTTCCCTGCTTTTGGTTTCTTCATCACCGCTCAGGTGACTTAGAAATTAGTTATCAACAGCCAAAAGGTTTTTAATGTCTTCATCACCGCTCAGGTGACTTAGAAAGAAAACGAACCGCAGACAGTGCAAGAAGCGCACTTCATCACCGCTCAGGTGACTTAGAAACACTGCTCACGGATTGCCTTTAGTTCTTCTCTCTTCATCACCGCTCAGGTGACTTAGAAATTTTGACGCTGGGCTAGCTCTGTTCTTAGAGGCTTCATCACCGCTCAGGTGACTTAGAAAAGTAAGCTCTACTAGTCCCGCTGGTCAAAACTCTTCATCACCGCTCAGGTGACTTAGAAAGTCAACGGTGAACATGTCTGCTGTGTTTACATCTTCATCACCGCTCAGGTGACTTAGAAAATCAACCCGAAAAATGGCGCGAGATAACCAACCTTCATCACCGCTCAGGTGACTTAGAAAAAGTGTCCAATCAGGGTTAGCAAGGTGTGCATCTTCATCACCGCTCAGGTGACTTAGAAAAAACGCCCAACAGGGTTATCCTCGTCAATGTCTCTTCATCACCGCTCAGGTGACTTAGAAACCTCTACAGAAATCGGTCATACTGCAAACTAACTTCATCACCGCTCAGGTGACTTAGAAATAACTGATTGTCGTTTAACCCTTCAACGGTAACTTCATCACCGCTCAGGTGACTTAGAAAAACCCCATTGACCCCAAACGCAAACGCCTGATCTTCATCACCGCTCAGGTGACTTAGAAATTCAGTTAAAATTGCAGTAGCAGCCCCTAATACTTCATCACCGCTCAGGTGACTTAGAAATGCATTGGTCGCAACAACAATCAGTAACTCTACTTCATCACCGCTCAGGTGACTTAGAAATAATACTTGAAAAGCTGTAGATAGACCTATAACTTCATCACCGCTCAGGTGACTTAGAAAATCTAAAGCTTCAACATGGCAGACGTCAGTAGCTTCATCACCGCTCAGGTGACTTAGAAACCAATCATCGCATTGTCATCTGTGCTGATGACCTTCATCACCGCTCAGGTGACTTAGAAATATGCACTACTACAACAAGGACAGTAAACAGACTTCATCACCGCTCAGGTGACTTAGAAAATTTACTCTTAATCCCTATCATTGGTTTTTCCTCTTCATCACCGCTCAGGTGACTTAGAAATGCTAAATTGGTGAATGAGGAAGATACAAGCTCTTCATCACCGCTCAGGTGACTTAGAAAGCAATCGCTTAATTCGTGGTCTGCATTACTGTCTTCATCACCGCTCAGGTGACTTAGAAATACTACATACTCTTTCAATAACTGAGGCGCTACTTCATCACCGCTCAGGTGACTTAGAAAACTCTAAATCGCAAGCGCTTACCAATAAAGAACTTCATCACCGCTCAGGTGACTTAGAAAAACCGCCGCGCCCTTCATGCTTGTTCGCTCCCCTTCATCACCGCTCAGGTGACTTAGAAAGCAAATCAAGGCGGAGGTCGACGCACAGATCGCTTCATCACCGCTCAGGTGACTTAGAAAATGGAAAGTTCCACGGAAAAACTCTAACGAGCCTTCATCACCGCTCAGGTGACTTAGAAAAACCTCGCCGTTGGGTGTTACGCGCCAATCAGCTTCATCACCGCTCAGGTGACTTAGAAAGAGCAAGCAGCTAACAGAAGCTATTAGGGTTTCTTCATCACCGCTCAGGTGACTTAGAAATGCGTAATGCGTAGCACTCGCTGCGTATCATACTTCATCACCGCTCAGGTGACTTAGAAATATATCTCAAACTATTGCGCTTGACGCTAAACCTTCATCACCGCTCAGGTGACTTAGAAACGCGGACTACAAGCAGACAAACTCGCAGCACTCTTCATCACCGCTCAGGTGACTTAGAAAGTCATCATCGCGTGATTATTCCGTGCAGCCGTCTTCATCACCGCTCAGGTGACTTAGAAAAGACGGTTAAACAAGCTGCTGCGCGGGGTGCGCTTCATCACCGCTCAGGTGACTTAGAAAATCATGTCAGGCGGCATCTGCTGCATATCGTCCTTCATCACCGCTCAGGTGACTTAGAAAATTTAAAGATGTGGGCAGTTTAAACCACCCAACTTCATCACCGCTCAGGTGACTTAGAAAAATCAGCCAATCAGTACCGCTTGGGATGCCGTCTTCATCACCGCTCAGGTGACTTAGAAAACCCAACTATTATAGCTACAGGGGGTAAGACTCTTCATCACCGCTCAGGTGACTTAGAAAGCTGACTGCTTTATCATCGTGACATGATTCTTCTTCATCACCGCTCAGGTGACTTAGAAACTTCATACACGCGCATAAATGCTAAGAAATATCTTCATCACCGCTCAGGTGACTTAGAAAGCCTTTGACGCTTTAACGGTTAAGGGCAAATACTTCATCACCGCTCAGGTGACTTAGAAAGTTAAGCTCTCGCTTTAACTTAATGCGCTCGGCTTCATCACCGCTCAGGTGACTTAGAAAACTAAATTATTTATTGAAGACGCTCGGTTATGCTTCATCACCGCTCAGGTGACTTAGAAAGTAGAGATTCAGTGCAGATAGAAGCTTGGCATCTTCATCACCGCTCAGGTGACTTAGAAAAAACAAAGCGGTCAACGCTATGTAGCAGCTGACTTCATCACCGCTCAGGTGACTTAGAAACAAAAAGTATCAACAGGGTAATCAAGCTCAGGCTTCATCACCGCTCAGGTGACTTAGAAATGGTGAAGAGTTTGAAGTATTATCGCGCATATCTTCATCACCGCTCAGGTGACTTAGAAAAATGTTTAAATACTGCTGGGTGTGGGAAAAGACTTCATCACCGCTCAGGTGACTTAGAAATTGTTATTCAACGCCTTAAACTCAATTACCCACTTCATCACCGCTCAGGTGACTTAGAAATTTCGCCCCTCACTTTGACGGTCAATTCTAATCTTCATCACCGCTCAGGTGACTTAGAAATTGAACCAAACCTTCCACTTCTGAAACAAATTCTTCATCACCGCTCAGGTGACTTAGAAAAAGAGTCGCAAGCCAGCCATGATATATACCGCCTTCATCACCGCTCAGGTGACTTAGAAAAGCAACGCAATTTTATGTGCCGTCTCAAACGACTTCATCACCGCTCAGGTGACTTAGAAATTCTTAGGGACTAATCTAACTCAGTCAAGTATCTTCATCACCGCTCAGGTGACTTAGAAATGCCAATGCTCGTTATCTCTTTGGGCTGCGTACTTCATCACCGCTCAGGTGACTTAGAAATTAAAGCCCACGCGCTGCTAAGAACTCATCATCTTCATCACCGCTCAGGTGACTTAGAAAAGTGATAGCCCATGATTTGAAACGCACCCCATCTTCATCACCGCTCAGGTGACTTAGAAAATGCTGCTTGGCACCGTCGTTCATACTTTGGTCTTCATCACCGCTCAGGTGACTTAGAAAAACTGGTAAAGCGTATCTTGCGCGTACTCAATCTTCATCACCGCTCAGGTGACTTAGAAAAATGACGACTATCACGCCATGCCTGAGTTGAGCTTCATCACCGCTCAGGTGACTTAGAAAGTATAGCTGCATCGGGTCGGCTGTGACTGGCTCTTCATCACCGCTCAGGTGACTTAGAAAAATGGCAGGCGTACCGCTTACTGGTACACCGACTTCATCACCGCTCAGGTGACTTAGAAAATAAGACGCTGTTCCGTTAGCAGTTGCAATCACTTCATCACCGCTCAGGTGACTTAGAAAAATGACACGCAAGAAGTTGCCGACCTAAAATCCTTCATCACCGCTCAGGTGACTTAGAAAGGTCGATAGCGACGAGTACGAACCTGATTATTCTTCATCACCGCTCAGGTGACTTAGAAATTGATGTTGGCAGCTTGGCTAAGAAAATGGTTCTTCATCACCGCTCAGGTGACTTAGAAAGTAGTGAAGCCATACAAGGCATCAATACGAGTCTTCATCACCGCTCAGGTGACTTAGAAATGAACGAGAGTTTGTAGCGCGGTGCTTGGATACTTCATCACCGCTCAGGTGACTTAGAAATCCTGGCTCTTATACCAACTCTCAAGCCCCACCTTCATCACCGCTCAGGTGACTTAGAAATGAGCAGCGCAAACGGTCACTGGCAACCAATCCTTCATCACCGCTCAGGTGACTTAGAAAACTCCCTCATTTTTCCAGTGAGCGCCCAGCACCTTCATCACCGCTCAGGTGACTTAGAAAAGCATTAAATAACTTTGGCGGTGGGTTTCTCTCTTCATCACCGCTCAGGTGACTTAGAAACAAAAAGCCAAGTCATACGCAACAAGTGCTGCCTTCATCACCGCTCAGGTGACTTAGAAACTTGATTTCTTCTTGATCGGTTCGACCTGATTCTTCATCACCGCTCAGGTGACTTAGAAAATTATCTAAGGCTGGCGTGCTAGGCGCTGGCTCTTCATCACCGCTCAGGTGACTTAGAAATTAAAAAGAACATCATTGACGATAATATAACGCTTCATCACCGCTCAGGTGACTTAGAAAACCAAGCGACTTCATGAATGATTATGTTTACACTTCATCACCGCTCAGGTGACTTAGAAAACAGCCTGACGATATGCAGCAGATGCCGCCTGCTTCATCACCGCTCAGGTGACTTAGAAACTTTACCCAGTTTTATGATGGTCAAATGTAATCTTCATCACCGCTCAGGTGACTTAGAAAGCAAGATATGCCAGTCGATGATGGAGGTATGACTTCATCACCGCTCAGGTGACTTAGAAAATGACATTGACCGCCATACTGTTGCCTAGTGCCTTCATCACCGCTCAGGTGACTTAGAAAAGTGTCAGCCACCAAAGAAATGGCTAAACATGCTTCATCACCGCTCAGGTGACTTAGAAAATAACCAATACAAACGATTGGTTGCCAGTGACCTTCATCACCGCTCAGGTGACTTAGAAATAAATCCTCGGTCAATCGACTCGCAATAAATCCTTCATCACCGCTCAGGTGACTTAGAAAACCAATGGAAGATGGTCAATCTTTTGCTGATTCTTCATCACCGCTCAGGTGACTTAGAAAGCAAATGCTGCCCAATTTTTGGCACGCAATGCCTTCATCACCGCTCAGGTGACTTAGAAAGAATAATACTAATGGCGTTATTAATTACTTTACCTGTGCCAAAAAACCAGACAACGTCAAGCTGTCTGGTTAATAGTAATCATTGTTCCTGATCAACTATGATGTGCTCACCACAATGCATTCTATACACTTCAAAAGAGTAACTTATCATTGAGGTTATCTGATTAATATCTATTAGTACCTTAATTGGACAACAAATCCTCCAATGTTTATAGAATTAACAACCATAATGCTGTGGTAATATTCCGTATAATTTACGCTCAAGCTGATAGAATATATCCTCAACCATATAGCTTGGTTGTTTATCTAGCTGTCGTTGCACCCAAACTCTGAGCGCGCGATGGTTGTCAAAGCAAATCTCCACCTCTAAAAACCGTGCTAAACCTGAGCCATTCTGTATATGCATATCATTAATCAAACGATTGGCAATAATATTCGCATCAGCACTCAGATGTCCGCTGCGTTTATGAGACTGTAAAAGCGTATCATAATCAATGATTTTCATTGTGACGTCTCCTTATCAGCAGATAATTGATTAGCCTGACTACGATTTAATAATGCCTCAAATGCGCTACCATCTTGACGAGTCATATTAGGCACATAGCGACTATATGTGTTAAATAGCATCTTGGTCGTGGAGTGCCCCATTTGGCTGGCAATCCACTCAGGACTCTCTCCTGCTGCTAACCAGAGCGTCGCTGCCGTATGTCGTGTCTGATAGGCATTACGTGTCTTCAGTCCTAAAAGCCGCAGCGTAGGATGCCACACTTGCTTATTGATATTATTATAATCAAGCGGCGAACCAGTATGAGCACAAAACACATAATCTGAGCGCTCATAAGTGACTTTATGTTGCTCTTTTAATGCGTCATACACCCAAGGTGACATTTGAATCGCTCGATAAGACTCTTGCGTCTTAGGGGGAACTATTTTGCCTTTAACGAGTGCCTGCTTGATCACGATTTCACGGCGACTAAAATCAACGTTATCCCATGTCAGCCCATCAATCTCACTGGTTCGCATACCGGTAAAAAAACGTACCAAATAATAGTTACGATAATCTTCTCTTACACCATTGATGAACTTCCAGACTTCCTCTAAGGTAAATGGCTGAATATCCGTCTTCGGCTCTTTGAGAGACTTAATGTCATCATAAGGATTATCAAACTTATAGCGTTTTGCTGCCTCTTTTAGTATCATACCTAAAGGTACCATTATCGAATTGATGCGTGCCGCTGACAGATGTTTGCTAGCTTTTCCGTACGTTACTTTGGCGAGCGATGAACGGAAGGCTAACACATCTGTCTTTTTTATGAGATGAATGGGCTTAGACCCAAACTTAGGAAGCAAATACATATCAATAATCTCCTGTATTTTGCGCTTATAAGTATCACGCCATTCAATTTCCTTTTCAGAAAACCATAGCGTGGCAAATTTTTTAAATGAAGGAAGGCTTGTATTGATACATTCCTTACGATCGTTTAGCGCGACCATCTCATCACATCTATCACTTTTAGGAAAATACTGGGCATAATTGAAAATACCTAAAGTAATCTCCACCTCCATTTTCTCGATTGCTTTTTCAAGCTTTTTGCGATTGGCAGGGGTGTCGACTAGATTGGTCGTTTCACGACAACGAACACCCATGTAGCGAAAGTCGACGACTAGTTTGTTATAACGGCTTCTGATGCTAGCCATTTTATTTCTCCTTATTGTAGTACCATGGCATTGACGCTACCTTTAATACTGGTGCGCATGTCTTTTTCAATTTCTTCCCACACATACAAAATCTTGCGACCGCCAAATGGACGAATATAGTGAATCCCTTCAATGAGCACGGTATCCTTTAAATCATTACGAATAGTGCGCGGGTTGTATTTGATACGCTCAGAAAGCTCTTGGGTGGTTAGGTAGGTGTGTGACATAATAGGTTCCTTATATAAAGTTTAATCATAATGGTACTTTTAAATACCATAGTTGTAATTTACCACATATTTATAACTATGCAAGTACTTTTTATAACTATAGTTGGAGTTTACTTAATGATAGTTAATCACCTTCCTACCTTATTAGCGGAACGAAGGCTAAAGGTAGCGGATGCCGTAAGAGCAACAGGTATAAGCAAAACAACATTACATAAAATTTACAACGATCAATCATCAAGGATCGATTTTGAGACTATAGATAAGCTTTGTGAGTATTTGGAAGTAGGAGTAGGAGATGTTTTTGAATATGTAGATGAAGTCAAAAAAGATTGTAATGACAAAGAGGATTAAAATTTAGAGTAGAGGTCAAAAAGAAGAATTGAGGTAGTCATTTTTTTAAAGGGTGGTCACGTTTTGGTCACCTTCTGGTCACCGTCCCTTTTTTAAGCCATTATAGATGTGAGTAAAAATGAAAAATAAGGACAGGTAAAAGTGAGTGAAAATCGCTACAGCCCATATTTTACAGGCAAAAAAAAGCCCCAACCTTAAGATTGGGGCTTTCTAAATTTGGTAGGCATAAGCAGACTCGAACTGCTGACCTCTACCATGTCAAGGTAGCGCTCTAACCAACTGAGCTATACGCCTATTTAGGTTGAGTATTCTATCAACTTTCTACTACTTTGCAAGCATTTTTTCTAAAAAGCGCTCATTATTATGTACTAGCGATTGCAGACGGTGATTATCTTCATAATTAAGCAACTTACCGTAGTATTTTATGCTAATTTACTATTTTTAATGACTACCCTATCTATTAAATATTGGCGAATCCACTGTCATTAATACTAGCTCTTATTCCTTATATTCTATCTAGGACACCACCGCATGAAATCTATATTATTATCCTTAACTGCTGTATCGCTTTTATCGACCAGCGTTGCGTATGCGTGCGATGCCCATAATAATACTAACCAGCAAGCCCCAAAACAAACCATTACTGCCAAACACAAAGCCAAAATTCATACTACTGTAACTAAAAAAGCAGTTACCAGTAAAACCCAGCCGCAGAATCTAAATCAAAGCATCAAAACGGTTAGAAAGGTAATAATTTAAATGAAGCGATATTATAAATAACGGGTAACATCCGCAGCTTATTTTAGTAGGCGTACTGTTTTCTTCAGCTGTTGTAAGGTTTGCTGATACTCTAGATGATGAGTATCAAATGTGCTTAATCGCCCATAACGCAGCTGACGATAATTGTGTTTGATATCATGAATATGTTGGATATGCTTTTCAGTAAGTTGGCTGTCTTCAGAAGTCTGCTCATTGTTTGAAAAAGCAGCATTTGAAGTAAAGGCAGTAGCTACCCTATCTAACCATGCCAGCGGATCTTCATAATCATGGCGAGCAAGCACTTTATCATGCTTACTTAATGACTTTGATAACTGCGCTAATGGCAAATCAACTGGATGATAGCGCCTGCGTCTGAGCTGCCAAATAGTCAGTGCCAAGATTGAGAGTACAGTAATGGCGCTCCCTGCTAGCCAAATAATCTGCTGCGTTACTGAGCTAATATTGAGCCATTTTAACAGCGAGCCTGCTTGTTTATCTTGGTCGTAACCAACGATGTCTTTTTGCCAATAATAGCTGGCTTGATCCGATAACCGGCGTAGGTTTTGTAGCATTTGATACTGTTGATAGCTGATTTGCGCGCTAGCCCCATCGCCAAATAATGCCGCCCCTTGCGCTTGGGTCATCGCATTCATGCCCTGTTCTACCCGCTCAGGCGCGACAAAACTGGTCGGATCGACCCGTACCCAGCCTTGCCCATCCAGCCAAACCTCAGTCCACGCATGCGCGTCCATTTGTCGCACCTCCCACACCTGACCACCCCGACTGGGCGCACCGCCCTGATAGCCTGCCACTACTCGCGCTGGAATGCCAGCCGCACGCAGCATAAAGGTAAAACTTGAAGAATAATGCTCACAAAATCCGGCTTTGGTTTTAAATAAAAACTCATCAATGCGATTATTATTCAGGCGTGGCGGCGATAAAGTATAGCGAAACTCGGTCTGATGAATCCAATTTTCAAGCGCCTTTATGTAGCTGATGGGATCAGAACCTGATTGGGCAAATAACTCCTTAGCAAGGGCACGTGCTTGCGGATTGCCACTATTTGGCAACGCTAGATTAAGCTGCCGCGCTGATGCATCAAGCGTGCTATCAATAGCCATTGGCGCAAATCGCAGAGCATCATAGCGCAGCTGCTGAGTGACCGGCTCAGATTGTAATAAGGTAAAATCTGACGTCAGGCTAATATTCTGACTTTGAGTTAAAGGGTAATCTAAGCCAAATAACCAACGCTGCTGAGTGGGTTCTAGTATCACCTCATAGCTAATAGGTATGCTTTTATTGTCATCAGGAATGGTGGCAAAAGCCGACTGTGCCCAAGGCGGTGCTGGCAATGTCGTTTGCCATAACTGCTGCGTGGCACTCGGACGCCACGTTACCCCATCAAAGTCACTAAATACCAATCCGCGCCAGTATAAGTCCTCTCGCGGTGGGCGATTATCGCCAAACTGTACTCGGAATGCCAATGCCGTCGATTGACCTAAACTGGCAAAATCACCCGGTGACATACTATCTGACACCCCAGTTGTCGCTTGTTGCCCTGATAGCTGCACCGACCATAACGGCGGCAAGCGCGGAAAAAATAAAAATAAGACCACGAGTAGAGGAATAGCACCAATGCCTAAAACCCTTAACGTCCGCAAGCGCCCTTTACCATCAATATTGCCATCATCATTGAGCGCAATAAAGGCTAATAAAACAATCGCTGTACCTAAGATAACCTCTAAGGTAGTCACCAGCCCTTGGTCCATTAAGAACAGCGCGGCAAGCACAAACAACGAGAGGTTCAATACCACATAAGCATCGCGTCGCTTGTACAGCTCCCACAGCTTACTGATTAAGCATAACACTAAAAACGCCACGCCCATATCCAGCCCAAACGTACCGTTATAGGTCAACCATAGCCCAGCCAGACCCAATAAAAATCCCAGCATTTGCATGCCTTGATACACGCGTTTTAACTGCTTGGTACGACGAAATTTCGCCTTAATACGGGGTAGCTGCGCGCAAATACTGATAATGGCAAACCCTATTAACCATAACGGCAAATGAGCGGCATGCGGTAAAATCACAAGAACTTGAGCAATAAGTACCCAGTAATATGCCGGAAGCGCCAGCAATTTACGATACCATTTACGATTTGGAGAGGCGTTAGCACTCGCCTGAATGCTTTGACCTAGCGCCAATGTCTCAAACGACTGCGCACTGGAGCGCTGAGATAAGTTTATGGTCATGGTGATTTTGCCAACTTTAATAAGCACGTTTGAGCAAAGGCATCGCCTTGTCCAACCACCGCCGAAGATGGCTCATTGGGCAAGCGCATGGCAAAGGGTACACCAAGCTGACTAAGATTCATCGCGCCATAGGCTAGTTGCGCCAGTTTTTGCTCATGATGGGCTGCTGGCATATCCCCATAATCCAAGATCTGCTCGTGCCCGATAGGATCAGCAAAATGTTTGGTCAACATCCCTTGACCACGTGCCACATGCGCCCAAGAAACACGCGCCAATGACTCACCTACTATATAGTTATCTAGACGCTCAAAGTCATCTTGACCTTGCTGATATTGAGTATATTGACCGCCTATTGGCATATCTTCATTGCTCAGCGCCAAATATTGCATCTGACCTTCAAAGGCTTCAGGTTTCGGGTATACCCAAGCAGTACGTGCAAAATATACATAAGACCAAGCGCGCATAATGCCAAGCGGATAAACCGTCTTAACTTGTAATCGTGGCAGTATAAGCTCACCGCGCTGCGTGGTTATAATCGGCAACCGAACAATCTGCTCGCCGTGCAAATGCGCTAGCAACAGCTGCTTGCCATCTATATTGTCTTTATTTTTTTGAGCGGAGTCTTGATAAACGCTGTGCTCAAAACCTAATAATAACTGCCGCCGCGGTTGCCTGCTATCACTACGTAGCTGTAGCGTTACCCACACAGGTGCACCCACTTCTGCCATAGTGACTTCTAATAATTGGATTTGCAGACCGGATATATGGGCAAAAGTGACATGAAAGCTGACCAGCCACACACTCACCAGATAAAAACATAGCCCCAATACCAAATTATTACCATAATTAATACCAGCAATAAAGGTAATGACTAATAGCAAGGCAAAAAGCAGCCCTTCACGACTAAAAAAAATATAAATATTGCGCAGATTTAAAGTCGCATGGTCACTTCTTGGCGCACGTTTGGCAAACCAATGCGCAAGCGCTGTCGCTATAGGAAGGGTTAACTTGCGAGGTAAAATACTCATGACAACCTTGTCTATACTATCGGTATTCGGTTATATCAGATTCATTATAATAAAGGCTATTAGCCATTAGAACCTACCAACAAAGTATCAGTGCTTAAACCAACACCGTCACTTCTGCCATAATACGTTGTGCTATCGTCTGCGGTGCTTGCCCACTGACGACGTGTGCTGGTACAAACTGCTGTCCCAAACGATGATCGGTCACCGCTGCAAACACCGCTTGAATATCTTCAGGCGTCACTTCAGTATGTCCAGAAACATAGCTATAAGCTTGTGCCGCTCGCTGCAATGACAGCACGCCACGTGGTGACAGACCATGATATTCTTGACTTGCACGCGTTTTAGCAACCAAGCGTTGTAAATAATCTAACACCACATCAGCAACATAAACTTGATGCACGCCTTGCTGCGCCAATTGTACAGCTTTCGTATCCAGTACCGCCGTCAAACCTTGAAGCAACTTACGCCGATCTTGACCCTGCAATAGCGCACGCTCTGCCGCTTGAGATGGATAGCCAAGCGATAAACACATTAAAAACCGATCCAGCTGAGATTCAGGCAAAGGATACACGCCCGCTTGCTGTAATGGGTTTTGGGTGGCTATCACAAAAAAAGGTTGCGGTAAGCGGTACGACTGACCGTCTTGGGTAACTTGCCGCTCTTCCATCGCCTCAAGTAGCGCGCTTTGGGTTTTGGGGCTGGAGCGATTAATCTCGTCGGCAAGCAATAATTGAGTGAATATAGGACCAGAGCGAAACTCAAACGCCAGCTTTGCAGGATCGTAAATACTCATACCTAAAATATCAGCCGGCAACATATCATTAGTAAACTGCACCCGACTAAACGACAACCCTAAAAGTTGCGCTAGACCCTGTGCCAATGTCGTCTTGCCCATACCCGGCAAATCTTGCAGTAATAAATGCCCACCTGCCAGCACACAGCTGAGTGCCAGCTTGACTACCTGCGGCTTGTCTAAGACGATGGTGTTTAACTGTGTTAATAATTGCGTAATTTGCTGCTGATTATTTTGATAATCGATGCTACTGGGTGTAGAGAGAGGCGTATCAGACATAATGAGTTACCGTCTTATTTTTATTATTAAAAACATACTTATAGCACTATCAAAATGGTATAAATAAAAATATTATTTAGCCATTAATTTAACGGAAATCTGCGGCTGGTTTTTGCGCTGGATCAGAGGATATTTCAACCGGCTCATTACTCATTTGTGTGGGCTGACTTTTTATTGCTGTAGATTGGTCACTTTTCCCGTCAACAGGCGCGCCTTTTAGAGGAAACCCTTTATCATCAAGCGGTGGAATAGGCGCACGCAAGGTGGATAAATACGCAATCACATCGGCGCGCTCGCGAGCATCTGGCATCGGGTCAGCGAGCATTTTTGAGCCCGGCATGGCTTTTTCAGCATCGGAAATATACGGATCAAGGGTTTTAGCATCCCATATCCAGCCTGAAGCAGTCAGCTCGTCACTATAGGTATAGTCTGCCAAATCAGCCGCCGCCGCGCCATAAATATTCATCAATTGCGGACCTTTTTTATTGCTGCCCGGGATTAGCCGATGACATTGCTCGCACGCTTCTTCATAAATCAGTGCGCCATTATCCGCATCACCTTCGGTATATAAAGGGGCGCTAACAGGCGTGCGGAAATCTGGCGGCGTACGCTCGCAAGCGCTAAGCGTTAGAATTGATATAGCGATGGAAACCATAATAATGACGCTGCGATATGACATCTGACGAATAATAAACATAAATAGGGGGCTTATAATTAGAACGTATAATGAAGGATAGCTTACTTTCCTAACGAAAGGTCAACACAAAACAACCTAGGTTACTATGAGTATCACTTTAAATACAGCATACGTTATTATTCTCATGATTGTTGCTATTGTTGCTCTACAGTCACCGTCATGGTTTTACTTGGCTCTTCTAAATAATAACCTTGTAAATAGCGCGCACCTACACTCCAAGAGGCAGACATTATCGCAGCCTCCTCAATATAAGGAATCAGTACATTACTATGCAGCGCTTTAACCCGTGCGATTAGCGTCTTAACGGTGTCCAATTCGTCAGCATTATTCAGACTGTTGACATAAGTGCGCGCCAACCTGACCATATCAGGTTGTACAAAACCTGCAACCTCAATAGATTTGGCAGTAGTGCCAAAGTTATGAATACTGACCTGACATCCGGCTTGTTTAAGCGCGGCAAACTGCAATTTAGCCACCGTCAAGTAGTTGACGACATCTTGCTCATTAAACTGTAATGTTAGCGCACCGGTCGCGCCACCTAGGGCATTAATCAGTTGGCTTGCAATATTTGGCAGCTTTTTATCCACCATAGAACCACTGGTCAGTGAAACTATAATTCGCGCTTGTGGGTGCAGTTTACGCACTTCACTGAGCTGTTTGCAGGCATTGATTAATAGCCAGCGGTCTATTTTTTCACGTAAATTATGGACACGAGCGACCGCCATAAAGTTATCTGGGGTTAATACAGTATTGTCAGCATCATTCAATGGCAAACGCAGATAGACTTCAAAAAAATCACTACGGTCAGCATCAATATCATAGATTGGCTGATAGAGTAATTCAAAGCCATTGTGGCTGATAGCATTATTCAGTGATTCTGCTAACGCTGTATCATCACTACTGGCATGCTCATTGGGGTCATACAGATGATAAGCATCCCCTTGATTGGGGCTTTCTGTTTTAATACGGCTAATCGATTCAATAGCCCGCTCAAGTAAAATCTTTGGCTCAGTGCCATTAGGTTCGATTTTGACAATACCAATGCTGGCGGTAGTATTCGTGGTACGCGTATCAACTTCAATATATAGCTTACCTATCACCGCTAATATCTGCTCAGCCAACGCTATTAACATCTGCGTGGTCAAATCCTCAACCAATACGGTAAAGGCGGTATCACTAAAACGGCTGATATGACCGTCAGTTATCAGCTCCTCGAGCACATAACCGACCTGCTTGATGGTAGCATCAATACCCTGCAAACCTAAGCTGCTACTTATTTTGCCAATATTATCTAGCTGAATATACAGTAATGCTGAGCTGAGCTTATCTTGGACGGCGCGTTGATATAGCTGCTCTAAACGCTCTTCAAACCCACGTCGATTGGACAAGCCCGTTAGGCTATCTTGACGCTCAGCGGCAGCCAGGCGCTCAGCAACCTCGGCACTATTGGCGTTATTCTGCTGAATAATGACTTGGGTCACCGGTGCGCCCTCTAATGTCGCACTTGCCAGCTGTAACTTTGCCGCAAAAGTTGTACCATTAGGTCGTAAGCTTTCGAACATGAACTCGACTTGCGTCCGACTCCCCTTATTAAAATTACTCAAGAACTGCTTAAAGGCTTTCACATTATCGCCACCGGCGATCATATCAATGACCGGCACACCGATAATATCATTACTATTCTCAAAACCAAATAATTCAAGATAAGGGTCATTGGCAAAAATATGAATACCTTGGTCCAGATAAGCCACCGCACTTTTAGAGTTTTTAATCAAAATATTGGCGCGTTGTTCTGCCTCTAATAACACATGGTGCAGGCTTTTTAAGTGCTGACGGCTGGTCAAATTGGCATGCAGTAAACAGATAGCCATTACCACCTGAGTGTCCTTTTCTGCCAGTATCGCTTTGACCATAGTGCCGTTAAGGACTGCCGGCAATCCATCGGCATTACGCCCCTGACTTGCAAGCTCATCACTCATCAATCCGATAATGGGCAGATCTATCTCATGCTCTTGGACAATCGCCACCACTTCCGTGAAACTCATATCATAGGCGCGACCAAAAACCAGTACATCCCACTGATGGCGCAGTGCTTTTACCAGCTCTTCTTGATCATCCAAAAATCCTAAATTTACCTTATCGTAATAGGAAGACAATAGACCAACCAGACGCTCAGCGTAGAGCTGATCGTCATCAATGACCAATAGATTCAATCGTGCATTGTTTAGCATAGCAGACCTTTGTTGTTATATCCCAGTATCCAGTTGAGCTGATAGCCATATCAATTATAAGGGTACAATTTTTTTAAGCCAGCAATTATGTCACTATATGTTGAGAAATAAAAAAACAATTAGGTAACAAAGGCGTCATCACTATCAAAAATCTACTCAACAAAACCACTGGTTACAAGTCTATGCTGATATATCAATACGCATTCATATAAAGCTTGGCGTAAGATTAAGCAGGCAAAGCTGAATTAAAGCACCAGTACTTCATATTGAGTAAATTCCTCAGTGGTTAATAATACCTCTTGTAAACGTAGTGATTTTTGTTTGTCATTGAGGCGAATAATTACTTTGTCATTGACCTTAAAATCAGCGTTGGACACCAACAGACTAGAAGGCACTTGTAATTCACTCACTGCCGCTAGTAATAAAGCGGGGACAAAGTTCTCGCTACGATTGTCACGATTGTCAAGGCGCAGCGCACAAGCGGTTGGATGATAACCCAGTATCTGACTCTCGGCTTCTACATACTCATCCTCTACAGTCAGCCAACGAATAATACCCAGCTCCTCTATTTTCTGAGCTTTTGCAGTCTCTTGATCCAACTGCGTAGCCGATAGCGGGGGCGTCTGTCGCTTTTCGTTTTTTAAGTTGCTTTGTGGCTCTGATGCCTCTTTATGCGCCATGAGTAAATACAAACTCATGATACGTAAAATCGGTGGCGCCGTTGCTAATATGCGCTCCTTGACGTTCTCATTGTTTTTTTCTGCCTCTGCCAACGTGATGGGCTCAAATATCTCATTGAGTGGTGGCACCACTATTCTATTATTATCAGTACTGGTATTATCACTACTGGCGTTGTGTTTGCGGTGTTTTGCGCTCAACACACTTTGCTGGGCGACCAAGTCTTGTGCGGTCAATAGGCGTAACGTTCTAAAATGGAAGATTGACTCTGTATCGTCATTGATCTCAATCTCAAACACAGGCGGCGTACTGTCTTTTCTCGGTACGGTATCATAGCGCGGCAGATAATCAATAGATAAGTTGGGGGCGGCAACCATACTCATCAGCCCCCGTTTACCAGCAACATGGTAGTGGATATCGTTAAATCCCGTAATGAGCGTAGCCCGCTTTCTTGGGCTATATTTTGTGATGGTAGTTGGCTCACGATTAATATAACGATGGCTAATCGCCATTAGGATTTTGGTCACCAAGCGATATTCGTTCAAAGCGTTATACTGCACTAACAGTTCACGTTGACGCAATGACAAAAAGACAGCTAGAGGTTCAAGCTCAATAAACAGACAATCTTCTGTATCTTCATAAGGGTTGACTGGGGTAATAGCGGTTAGATACTGCGGCGGCTCATCACTATTTAAATCAATAAAAACGCGGGTTTTGGTTTTTGGCTCAAGGGTTGCGGCGATATGATTTGCCCATTCTGGCAACAGACGCTGTATTAACAGCATGCTTGGACGGCGCATTGCCATTACATTCAGCAGGCTGTACAAACAAATCTGGCAATATAATTGATGAATGGTATTGGCTTGACGCGTCACTGTATGAGTGCTCAAGTCCATTTTGGTAATATGGTGCTGACAGGCTAAAAGATACAGCTGGTTAAGGGACAACCACATATTACGTAGCGGCTTTTGATAACAAATGGCTTTTTCGTACAATAAGTTTTGATAGGTTAATAAAGCTTGGTACACTGCCACGGCTAAGGTGATGGGCGGCACTGGCGCTGGCGCTAATAACCGTTGCCAAAAACCGGAGGTTACCATCTGCTGCTGTTGGTACTGATATTGCAGCCTCAAACTTTCGCGCTGCACAATGGCATCGTATACCATGACTGCCAAATAATATAGTGACTCTACCTGATAGACGGTATCCATCTGCTGACTGCTCAGCGCCCCAACTTCATAAATATACTGCTTACGCAAAGCAGCAATAAGACTCTCCATCGCCATCATAACAATCGCCAGCAGGCGCAGACGTAGAGCATCGTCCATATCGGCGACGCTAATCTTGGTGAGCATTTCCTCTAACTGCTCGACCTGCGCCTCCTCAGATTTTACAGGCAAACTGGCAATCTTCTTGATCAACTGCTGCTCATCTTCATTGATATAATTGCGAGCAGGCATAGCTATAGGTGGCTTTGCGATGAGATATTCTTGGAAGTTCGATATTTTCATTTTTTACACTCCTTAATAGCTACGTATCAATACAGATTATAGATATAGAGTGTGCTTCATCAATAATGTTACTTATGACTCGTTTTATTATATTTCACACTATAAACAATATCTTAATCAGAATCACTCTAGCCATAGCAACACTAAATAATATTCTGTTTATATAATAGTGACGTCTCTAACGCGATTTGTAAATGTCAACCGGCACCTTAAATGGTCTATTCGGCACCTCTTTGACCAATTTTGGCATTAAATAGCCGGGCAGTGCCGCCAGTAACGACCAATAAAGCGCGCACGCTGCCCGTTCGTCGCAATCAAAGTGGGCGGCACCTGCTACCTTGTCCAAGACATGCAAATAATAAGGCAGCACACCGGCACTAAATAGGCGCTGGCTGAGTGCCACTTGTACTGGAACACTGTCATTAATACCGGCTAATAATACGGTTTGATTGAGTAAGGTAATGCCCGCTAGTCGAGCTTTGTGTAACGCGCGCGCCGTTGGCTCATCAATCTCATTAGCATGGTTACAGTGAATGACCATAACGATTTGGCAGCGACTCTGTGCCAATCGGTTAATCAGCTCATCATCTAGGCGCTCAGGTATCACGATAGGCAGGCGCGTATGCAAGCGGATGATGGTCAGTTGCGGAATGGCTTCTAACAGCTCAAGCCATGCAAATAGGCGGCGGTTGGTGACATTTAACGGGTCGCCACCGCTTAAAATCACCTCATTAATGTCAGGATGGGCAGTAATATAGTCAATAATATCGGCTTGCGCCTTTGGCGTTGGCATATTAGCGCTATAGTCAAAATGCTGGCGAAAGCAGTAACGGCAGTGAATGGCACAAGCACCTGTCAGCGTGAGTAATACGCGTGACTCATACTTGTGTAGCATGCCTTTGATAGGATTTTGCGCATTTTCTGCTAAGGGATCAGTAACATAGCCGGTGACCTTGATTTGCTCTTGTTCATCAGGTAATACTTGTTTTAATAGTGGATCATTGGCATCGCCCACAGTCATTTTTGCCACAAACGCACGCGGCACGCGCAGCTCAAAATGCTTGGATAGATAGGTCGTCGATTTTAAATGCGGTAACTCAAGGATAGACAGCAACTCATCAACAGAGGTAATAGCCTCGGATAATTGTGTTTGCCAGTTTTTTTGTGTGATTAAATGGTTTATCATGACAGCCTATGACGTATGCCTAAAAGGCAACATTATACGCTGTTCGTCCACCCTCTATCAAAACATGCCAAACTTCATCATTCAACCCTATTTATTACTGATATGATGGTCGCACCCTGTACACGCGTTTATGTTTGGTGGCACAACGATAATTCATGATGAATTTACTCTGATAATGATGAACTTACTCTCATACTGGTGGGCTCATACCATTACCAGCAACCCTTAGGAGTCTTTTTGTGGCAAGTTTTTCTACTAACGAATTTAAAGCCGGTTTAAAAGTAATGCTTGACGGCAACCCTTATTCCATCGTCGAAAACGAATTTGTAAAGCCGGGTAAGGGTCAAGCCTTTAACCGCGTTAAAATGCGCAATCTACGCAGCGGTCGGGTGCTTGAGCAAACGTTTAAATCAGGCGAGAGCTTGGAAGCTGCGGATGTGATGGATACAGAAATGAACTATCTGTATAACGATGGTGAGTTTTGGCACTTTATGCACCCTGAAAGCTATGAGCAGTTGCAAGCGGATAAAACAGCGGTTGCCGATGCGATCAAATGGCTAAAAGACGATAGCAATGCCTTATGTACCATTACCTTGTTTAATGGGGTGCCACTGACCATCACTCCACCAAACTTTGTTGAATTACAAATCACAGAAACTGATCCTGGCTTGCGCGGTGATACCTCAGGCGGCGGCGGCAAGCCTGCCACATTAGAGACCGGTGCTGTGGTACGTGTGCCCTTATTTGTACAGCAAGGCGAAGTGGTACGCGTAGATACCCGTACCGGTGACTATCAAACGCGCGTGAGCCAATAGCTCAACGCTGCTATTTTTTAGCTACCCTTGTTTAATGATATTAAAAAAAGCTCAATCTATAATCAGATTGAGCTTTTTTAGATTTAGGAACTTGGTATTATTAATTCGGTGATTCATTAACACAGTTATTTATCCGTTAAGTCCTCTACCCTCTCTGCTTGCGCCTTATTCTTGCATGGCTTGCTTATACATCAGCCAATATTGTACCAAGGAGTTTAGCTGCTCTTTTTTAAAGGGCTTAGTACAATAATCCTGCATCCCAACTTGCAGATATTTTTCCCGCTCGCCGTCCATCGCATTGGCGGTCAGCGCGATAATCGGTGGTAAGCTGCTTGCCGCATACAGCTCATGCAATCTAATGGTTGCCTGCATGCCATCCATAATCGGCATATAGTGATCCATCAAAATCAAATCATAACGTTTAGGCGCGGCAATAAAAGCATCTACTGCCTGCTGACCATCAGTGACGTGGGTCACAGTATGCCCACTACTCTCTAGCGCTTTTTTGGCAATAATTGCATTGACCGTATCATCTTCGACCAATAGCACATGACCCACATTTTGTGCAGCCGCCTCAGGCTCGATACGCTCAGAATAGTCCCAAACGTCATATTCTGCCTCATCAAGGGTCGCTAAGGGTAAGAGCACATGAAAAGTTGTGCCAACATCTACCACACTGTCCGCCCAAATATAGCCGCCCATCAGCTCAACCAAAGACTTACAAACTGACAAGCCAAGCCCTGTACCACCATATAGTCGATGGGTGGATTTATTGGCTTGGTTGTAGGCATCAAATATCACTCCTAAAGACTCAGGCTTAATACCAACGCCAGTATCCGATACCCTGATACATAAGGTCATATCTTGGCAGTCCGTCAAAACCTCACTGTCGCTATGCTGCGTGTCGCTATGCTGCGTGTCGCTAATATCGGTACTATCGGTAATATCGCGATTTACATTATCTTTATCATCGTGCTCTCCACAAGGCACGCATTGACACTGTGGTATGTGCCGAACATCAATAATCACCTGTCCGCCTTCACGGGTGAACTTGATGGCATTATTGACCAAATTGGCTAACACTTGCTTTAGGCGCACCGGATCCCCTTGAACATAAGGCGATAAGGATTCGGTATAATGATAGTCTAATATCACCCCGCGCTGACGGGCTTTTGCAGCAAATAAGTCAATCACTTCATGACACAGTACCGACAAGTTCATGGGCACCGCATCGATAATCATTTGCCCAGACTCAACTCGAGACAAGTCCAAGATGCCATTAATCACCGCTAATAGGTGCTCACTTGATAGTTGAATATTATCTACATACTCTTGTTGCTCGCAACTGAGCGGTGTCTCAGTTAGCATATCGAGCATACCCACAATACCATTCATTGGTGTGCGAATCTCATGGCTCATATTGGCTAAGAATTCGGACTTCATCTGATTAGCATATTTAGCGATACGCTGGCTTTTTTGTAACTTCAAGGCATCGGCGGCTATCGCTGCAAATTTTTTTAATAATTCAGCTTGCTCGTCACTAAAATTATGATTGGGCTTGGTATCAACCAGGCACAATGACCCCAAACGATATGCTTTATCTTTTTCATGTAGGATAATTGGCACACCGGCATAAAAACGCAAATAAGGGTCTTCACTGACAGCAGGATGATTGATAAAGCGCTTATCAATCGCCAAATCTGGCACTAAAAACAAGTCATCGGACAAAATAGTATAATTACAAATGGACGCCTCACGTGTGGTAGTACAGGCATCACCAAGACCACGCGGCGATTTAAGGTACTGGGTGTCTTTATCTAAAAAGGTAATGGTCACTATCGGCGTACCAAAAAACAATTGTACCAATTCGGTCAAACGGGCAAAGGCGGGTTCCTCATTGGTATTGAGTACTTGATATTCTTTTAGCATAGCGATACGCGCAAATTCGTCGTCCGCTATTGGATAAGCATAAGTATCCAATATTATCTCCCTAAATCAAGGCGAAATAAGCGAGTTTTCAGCATGCTGCATCAGCATCTGTAACGCCTCACTTACCATAATCATTGCTACCACTGACGTCACCGTGACCGCCGATCCATAACCACCGCAGTGTAATCCGCCAACTTGACAACCCTTGTTTACTTTAGGCGGCTCTGTCGAATACACACATTTGATGCCAAATTTTTCTTTTAATTCGCTATTGATACCCTTATCGACCCGCAGCTTGGTTCGTAGCCTTGCCAATAATGGATCTTGATAGCTGTCTTTTAAGTCGCTAACGGTAATGTGACGCGGATCAATCTTGCCCCCTGCACCGCCTGCGCAAATTAACTTAAGTTTATTAAATCGGCAATGCAGCGCAATTGCAAGCTTTGCCTGCATATCATCGACACAGTCTAAAATAATAATAGGGCGATTTGCTGCCGCTGCCACTTTTGCTGTGGCGCGATTCGGTAGTAAGGTTGCGACATTGTCTGGGGTCAAAAAATCGTCTACCAAATGTAAGCTAAGACGTGGGTTAATCTGTGCCATACGCTGACCCATCGCGGCAATCTTACTTTGCCCAAAAGTACTATCAAGCGCAGGCAGCTGCCGATTGACATTGGAGGCGACCAACACGTCTAAATCAATCAAGGTTATCGTACCAACGGCGGTGCGTGCCAGTCCTTCAGCCACCCAAGATCCGACCCCACCAATGCCAATCACAATCACATGCGCTGCGGCAAAAACATCCACAGTCGCATGTCCATATAAGGTTTGCGTCCCCTGAAAGCGGCGCTGGTATTGCATGTCATCGGTAGCGCCTGCATCAGTAGTAGTGTCAGTATTAGCATCAACACTAGAATTGGTAGCGGATAAATCAGTCGTTGGTGAATGGCTCATAGGCAAGATAGCACTCTACTATAAAATATGGTTAGTTTATGAATCATAACGCTCAAGATAGTCCCAGTCTACTTGCAGCGCATCACAGCTATTTTGCCACAATTGCCGGGCAAGGTCAGCTGGCGCAATATCTAGTAACTCACTTAACGTGAGTAGCACCCAAGGTAAATTACTCGGGACATTACGATTGTGACCTTCTGCCCCATGCCATTCATTATCCGTGTCCTGCCCTAGAGCGGACGCATGATGGCTTGAAGTCTGACACATAACGGGCGTCATATCAGGACAATCTGTCTCAATAACCAAGCATTTTACACCATATTCTGCCACTGCAGCACAAATAGCACGGCGTAGTTTTTTGGCATTGGGATTGGTTATTTGACCAGTCACGCCAAGCTTAAAGCCCAATTTGACAAAAGCTTTCGCCTCTTGCTCACCGCCACTAAAGCTATGGGCAATACCGCCAAGTACTTGCGCATCATAATCATGCGCCTTTATAAGCGCTAACGCCTCAGCATGAGCTTTACGGATATGTAACATGACCGGCAACTGATGCTGCACCGCCATATCCAATTGTGCCTTAAAAAAATACTGCTGCTTTGCCAGCATATGAGGCTGTTTCATGGCGGCGGTAAACGTATCTAAGCCAATCTCACCAATGGCTAACGGACGGCGCTGTTGTATAAGCTGCGCCATTTGTGATAAATGCTCTTCGGTATGCTGGTCACTATAAAAAGGGTGCAATCCTACCGCAATATGCGTTTGCGGTACTGCTGGTTGGATTATCTTCTGTTGCGCTAATAGGCGCTGAGTCTCGTATAAGCGCTCAAAATGACGGGCAACATAGCCAACCAATATTAGATGCCGTACCCCCCGCCCATACGCTTGCTGTGCTTGTATCATTCTATCAGCATCAAATACCGGCGCATCAAAATGGGTGTGGGTATCAATCAAAGGCAATGTAGCAGACCATTTGGATGACAATAATAGCGATGTGTCATCCTTTATTTCTAGCGAAGTGTTTAGAATCATAACACGCCTATTTTGTTTCACTTATCAACAAACACTATGAACAAAGCGCCTAACTTTAGCACTACTACTTTAGCACTACCAAAAGGCGTTGGATAAACGATGATTTTTGCGCTCCGTCATGGACAGGCGCTCATTAATACTCAAGAATAAAAGGTCAATCAGCAACAATATAGTGCGGCTGTATAAGCCCGTACAAGGCAGAATATGGGACAACCATATCGACAACCTCTGTCTGCATCGCAAGCAACTCCCCCGATTGATAGACCATATGCAGTCCTTTATTATCAAGATACCACTGCCGTGCTAAGGGAATTTCCCAATCCGTCATATAGTTTTGCTCGGCACCTGCTAGATATTGATTGTTTGGCTGATTGCCTTTAGCTTTTACCCAGCTTTGTTTGGCAGGCTTAAATACCTGCATCAGCTGCGCCGTTGTTATATTTGGCAGAAGTATATCGCTAATAGTTAACCTTAGCTTTTTTTGCATATCAAGCATAACGTAGCTAAGCTGCTCTTGATTTTTGCTATTTTGACGCACGCTATCTGTCAGCTGACTATCTCGTTGTTGGGTTGCTCGTATTCGCAAATAGCCGGTAGCAACAGAGCTATTATGAGCAGAGTTTAGCACCAAAGTACTGTCAATACGTTGATATAAGGGTAAAGTATCGACCACTTGTTCAGCATATTCGACTTGTTTAAACAGTTTTAATACGGTTTTTTTAGCAGCTTCACCTTGGCTTGCCAGCGGTGTCTCTGGTGCAATGACGCGCGCGATAGTTTGCCACATAATCGTCGTCAGCCAAGGCTGCTCAGGCGTAAAAATTAGAACGTTTAACTCAAAATACTGGCAATGAGACTGCACGGCATCGCAATGTGGCTGCTGGGCAATGGTTTGCTGGTTGGCTATATTTATAGCGGCGATAGAAGCAGGCTCTATATAGTTAGGCGCAGACATTGACTCGATGATAACCGGCACCTCAGTATGTGGTGGGGTCTTCATATCTTGGATAGCAGGTGCTGATGGTTCAACAGGCGGTGGTTGACAGCCTATTAGGGTTGCCACAGCTATCATACTGATTATCACTATGGGTAGCGTGGGTAACAAAAAAGACGGTTTTGCTGCAACTGGGCGACGGATTTTGGTGGTCATAGTAATGACTATATCAATAAAATATCTATAATCATATAGTGAAGCTCGCCTGTCATTAGGGCAAATTTGTATGGTCATCGCGTCTGAACGGTTGTTTTAAAACCCTACTTTTTAGAAGAACCAATATAGCGCGTCATCATTTTGCTCACAATGAGTTACCCTTTAACGAGAATTGGCAGGATTAAAGGTTACAGCGGTTATTACTATTGGACTTTTCTGTATTTGTATTATTTGTATCCACATTATTTGTATCCATATTAATAGACGCACTATCTTGCCGACTACTGCGCCTTGGAATCAGTAATAACGCGGCGCCCACCAAGCTGAGCGTGAGCCACGTCCGCTTGTTAGACTTATTATTACTAGATTTAGTATTACTAGAGTTATTGTTGCTAACTGATTTTTTATCATTGTGCTTAGTCATAATCCCACACCTCAAACGTCTTTAGCCTATAAACTTAGCGGCTTAAAGGATAGGTAGTAATACCTGAATCACCAGTATCTACTCTAGTGATAGATTTTGCTCTAGTAGACGGTCTTGGCGTTTGGTCGCGTTTGGGCACCAGTGGATTCAGCGGCATTAATTCATAATCAGCGCTCACCTTACCGTCCCAACCTTCGGTGCCACTTAACGGCAACTGCTTAATCGTACCGTTTTTATCAATGACCAATTGCAACACGCGCATTTGATTGAATTTACGCTCGGTGACGCTAGCAACCGCACCGCCATCACGTAAAATGGTTGGCTGTAAAAAGATGATTAAGTTACTTTTTTGGGTGTTGTCTTTATCTGAGCGAAACAGACGCCCAATGAACGGGACATTGCCTAAACCCGGCACTTTTTGTTGACTGGTCGTGCTGTTATCACGCATGAGACCGCCCAGCGCGATAGTCTGCTGGTCATCGGCTAAAATGGTGGTGTTAATTAGGCTTTTATTGGTAATCAAACCGCTGGCATTGCCAATACTGCTCGGCACGACGGAAGAAACCTCTTGCGACACTTCTAAACGTACGGTGCCATTATCGCCAATATGCGGGATAACGTTGAGGTTAATACCAATGTCTTTACGGTCAATGGTTTGGAAAGGGTTGGTCGAAGAGTCGCTGCCCGTGGTGTAAGAACCAGTCACAAAGGGGACGTTTTGCCCCACTAAAATACTGGCTTTTTCATTATCTAAAGTCAAAATAGACGGCATGGATAATAAGTTGGCGCTGGTGGTTGAGTCTAGGGCTTGCAAAATAGCGCCATAAAACTGAGTATTGCCTTTACTGTCTTTACTACTGCTACCGATACCCAGTAGAGCGCCCGCAATAGAGCCTGCCGCTGAGCTAATCCCTGCGCCACCTGATAATGCGGCGGCAGCAAGGTTTACGGCACTGGCGCCAACGTTATTAAAGTTGACCACCCCATAGCCACTATTGGCATTGCCAAGCGCCCACTGCACACCAAGTTGGGTGGCATCATCGCCAGATACCTCAACGATTGCCGCTTGAATGAGTACTTGAGCGCGGCGGTTATCGAGCTGATTAACGGCTTCTTCAATCTCAAACATCAGCTCAGGTGAGGCATTAACGATAACGGAATTTTGAGTTTCATCAGCGATGATGCTAAAGGGGCGTGCACTACTGCCGCCTGCTGAGCCACTTGTGCCTGTTGCAGGCGCACTGACTGCTGACTGATTGCCCAGCTGATTGTCTAATAGCGCAGATGTAGCATCATTATTTAACGATGATCCTGTAGCGCTGGCATTGCTTAGCGAGGCTGATTTTAACGTTGAGGCTGCCCCTGCACTATTAATAGATTGATTGGCAAGCAAACCACGTAGCATTTGGGCGATGTGATTAGCACTGGCATATTTAAGACGGAATACGCGCAGACCGCTTAGTCGCCGCGTGGGTGTGGTATCCAGCTTATTAACCATATCTTGAACTTTGGCAATCATCTCAGGGCTACCTTTGACCAGCAGCCTATCGCTTGAGGCGTCAGCAATGACTTTTAGCTGGTCGCCGCCCTGACCTTGTGCGCCGCTACCGGCACTGGCAACAAGGGCACTGATTAAATCCATCATACGTTCCGCATCAACATGACGCAGTGGAATCACGCGCAAGCTGTCATTCACATTGCTGTCTAAATCGCGGATTAAGGCGGTCAATTGATTAAGGCTATCCGCCCGATCCGACAATACCAACGCATTGATACCCGGTACGGCAGCGGCATGTGCTGACTGCGGCATCAGCGGACGAATAACGCCTAAAACTTCTGCCGCTTGGGTATTGGTTAAATAAATCACTCGCGTGGTCAGCTCTTCACCAACCGTTTCCCCACGCAAATCTACCGCAATGCCTGATTGCTTAGCGACATTATCAGGCACCAACTTGGTCGTATTTCCTGACTTAATCGCGGCAATACCATTGACCTGCATCACGCTTAAAAACAGCTCATAAATCTGATCACGCGATAAAGCACGATTTGAGATAACCGTTACGTTGCCATTGATACGCGGATCAAGGACAAAATTTTGATCGGTAATGGTCGCCACTTCATTAATAAACGCTTTGATATCCGCATCTTGCAGATTGACTTTCCAACTCTCCGCACTGGCAAGCCCGCATGTTGCTGCCCAAAGTGGCAGCGCCAAACATAACGGACGGCAAATATAAAGCAAGCGCTGCACAATATGAGATAAAGGCGTCAATAAAAACTTATGCGAACGTACCATGGTGATGATTACCCACTGTGATGTCGCTAATAGTACGCGACATAGAATAAAATAGAATGAGATAAAATAATGATAAAAAGATGACTTGTTCGTTATGATGTAGCGTTTTATAGACATTAACGATTAAAAAGAAAAGTATTATTAAAAAAGATATAAAGCAAATAAATTTAAAACAGCGTGGCAGCTTTGGGGCTAAAATTGTTGATTTACAGTAATCACCTTATCGCCACGCTTCACCTCTATCTTGGCTTGACCTGATTGCTGCACTTGTTGTAATAATCCAGCATCTTGAGTAGGATTATTACCAACTGACTGACCATTAACGGACAGCACTTTATCACCCGGCTCTAATCCTAAGCGGCTGCGTACCCCTGCTGGCATTGCTGCGGTCACCTGATAGCCTTCACCTGATGCCATTACGCCCATTCGGCTTAGATAGCTTGCCGGATTTTCTTGTAAGGCAGTGACTGCTTCAGCAATAGGCGATTCAGGATTGCTATTGTCGGTCGTAGCGCCAGCATTATTATCGACTTTCCCCTCTTGCATAGGTATATTTTGCATGGGCGTAGCCATATTTTGACTGCCGTCTGGCAACCGCTGATTACCTATGGCACCTGCTGCCTGTCCGCGTTGGTCAAGCGCTATCGCATCCGCCATACGAATCACAGTTTGTTGCTCATTGGCATCAGCAATAACCACTGCATTCCAATCAACAGCAACCAACGTATAGCCACTGTTTTGTAAGCTATCACCAATACGGTAATTTTTCACCTCACCATTAACGTCTAACAAAGCAGACGATAAGCGGTCTGGGACTGCCAGTAGCACGCCTTTTAATAATACATTGGGCGGCGGTTGTACGGCAGCAGTTGCAGGCGCTGGGTCAGCAAATATCGCATACAGTCCGCTATAGTCCGTCGTTGCTTGATTATTTTGTAATGGCATAAGTGGCAATGTCGGCGCCATCGGTGCGGCAACTAACAGCCACAATAAGCGCGCTGCTGTCCAGCACAGCCAGCCAATCGCTAATAGCAGCAGCCAGCCTGAACAGCGATTAAGAATTTCAACGATAGGCTTTAAGCGCGGGGTCATCGTTAGCATCTACTGCGCCCCTGAACCTGATAGCCCTGATAATAGTGGCTGACGCACACTGACCACCGGCGTATCTTGCGGTGCTTGACCTTTATATTCCGGCATATTTTCTAATAAGCGCTGGGTTAAGCTGACATCTAGCATATTATCGCCATCAAGAAATAAATCACCCAAGCGCTTGTCCTGATTGTTTAATAAATTAACATGCAGCAAGTTTTTATTACTCTTCTTCTCTGCGCTTAATTGTGCTCGTAGTGGTGGCAGGGTCAGATAAAAGGTGTTGCCACCACTAGGATAACCCATCTCACCGCCCACCCATGTCAGCTGACCATCAGCTTGAGTGAATCCTGCATTGCTATTATTTTCGCTTGTACCTGCATCGGTATTGCCACCTGTACTCGACTGGCGCTGTAATGACACTTTATTCACCTGAATGGGGGCATTGGGTAGCTGCCACTTCACCACACCTGCAAGCGTTTCAGGCGCAATTTTACCGCTCATGTCATTCACTTGCCATGAATCACGCCCGACTTTTATTTGACCATCAAGATGCGTCTGTCCCGTACTTACCTCCACCTCTGCACCGATTTTCCCAAGCAATAAATGCCATGGCTGCCATGTCCAACTTGCTGACCCGATAAGCGGCGTATCCGTTAACGGTACTTGCCAAATCATAGAGCCATGCCCTAAATTGCCAGAGACATGCTGGATATAGGTTGAGTCTGGCGCATATTTTTTGACCACCCACGCCGCTGGCATCTGCAGCAATGCAAACACTAGAAACAATACACCTCCAACCAGCCACCACCACTTACGTGGGTACTTATTAGACGAAGTAGAGACTTGAGGCACAGGCACGTTACTCTTATAACAAATAAAAATCCCATTATCATAACAAACTATTGCCTAAAGATGACAGCAAAAAAGCCAGTATCTATAATTAAGATACTGGCTTCTATTTTGATATCCTATCAAGCATCTTTCATATTATGAAAAAAACTTAAAAACAACCTAGATCGTTTATATAGCAAAATCTTCGAGCTTGCTACCTGCTGCTAATGCTTCGACCAACCATGTCGGTTTACGACCGCGACCAGTCCACGTCTCATCGCTATTAGCTGTATTACGGTATTTAATACTGCGTTTTTTCTCTAAACTTTCACCGGCTTTTAAAATCTCTTCAATCGTACTGTTACTTTCTTTAGCAATTTGCTCAAATTGAATATAAGCTTCAAACAAGCTTTGATGCTGTTTTTGATGAATCAATTGCTGGGCAGTTTCAGTAATCGCACGCAGTTCATCTACGTTTAAACTTTCTAAATTAATAGCAGCGCTGTTAGTCATAATGGTCTCTTCTCTGATTTGGTTTCTATAAAAGAACGGTGCAAAGTTTCTCTTATAAATATTGACTTTATATTTAACCTTATTCTGGAATGCCCAAAATAGAGGTAAGGGTTATAACGATAGCAGACTAGCATATTTTATTATTATAAAAAACAAAGGAATCGTATCTTTAATTTTTAAAAGCGTCAGACGCTATTATTAGCCAAATAGATTAAACAACTTTTATTTGCTTTTTTACAGCTATTTATTGATTTTAATAATAAAAAATTGATAACGTCATCTTTATTGATAGCCTTATTTTTAACTTTATATATGCTAAAACTTTCAATAAAAAAGAGCTTATAAATATAAGCTCCTCTTTATTTTAATTAGTATTCTTTATTCATGTATAAATTAAAAAGGAATATCATCATCTACCGGACCATCTGGCATCGCCGTTGGTTTTGGCGTTGATGGCGCTTGAGCTGGCTTATTAAACTGGTTGGGTTGATTATAGGTATTAGCATTATTACTAAAGCCGTTGCCTTGATTTGGCGCACCGCCTTGATTGCCAAAACCTTGACTACCTTGATTGCCGTAATCTTGATTATTAGCACCTGAATTACTGTAATTCTGCTGGTTTGGGTTTTGATTATTCTGACTATACCCACCTGGGTTTTGCTGAGCATTTGGGTTGTTATTAAAGCCACCGCCACCCATACCTTGATTGCTGCCCATGCCTGAATTGCTACCGGCGCTGTCAAGCATCACCAGCTCATTGGCGCGTATTTCAGTAGAATAACGGTCTTGACCATTTTTATCTTGATATTTATTGGTACGCAAGCTGCCTTCAATATAGACCTTGCTGCCTTTACGCAGATATTGCGCGGCAATTTCGCCCAAACGATTGAATAAGGCGATTTTATGCCATTCAGTTGACTCTCGTTTTTCGCCGCTTTGTTTGTCTGTCCAACGCTCAGAAGTCGCGACGGCAATATTAGTGACACTACCACCATTACTAAATTGACGAGTCTCTGGGTCTGCGCCAAGATTACCAACGATAATCACTTTATTAACACTGCTCATAATATGGTCCTTTTTAATGAATAATTCTATAATTTATAAGTGTAATCATGATGAACTGTGACAAAAATTGGATAAATAATGGGCATAATATCAATTATCTTACTCATTATTCTACTTTTACTGTAACCAAATTTTCGTTAAATATCTAGTGGGCGTTGCGCCAAATGCGACAGCTCTTGTCGCGAGTTATCAGTCAATTGCGTCTTGTCTAATTTTAGATAAGCCACTTGTTCTTTTGCCATAACCACCAATTCATCAACGCCTTGAATCGCTAGCATTTGCCGTGACCATTCTTGAATATCGATATTTTTTGGGATGGTTACGGTGGTGCTTGATAAATACGGTGGATCGGCTATCGGGATAATTAACAGTAACGATGCTGCCATGATAATAGCAAGGATACCCCACGCTAACAGGTTGGGTTGATTCAGCAGCAAGCCACCCATCGCCCCGCCCACAAACGCCCCAAAAAACTGACTAGAGGAATTTAAGCCCATCGCAGTCGCTTTATTCGCCACCGGTGCGCGTTTGGATATCCAAGATGGGATGGTCGCCTCTAATAAGTTAAAGCCCATAAAGTACAGCAGTAAACCAAAGATAATACCCACGCCCCAATGACTGCCCAGCGCCAGTATCACCAGCGAGCCAGTCATTAAGCCAATAGCCGCTAAGAATACCTGACGCATTTTGCGTTTCTTTTCAGCAATGATAATAAAGGGTATGGCGATGGCAAAGCCAATAAACAATAATGGCAGATAAATCATGCCTTGCTGACGAACGCTTAAACCCATTACCTCTGACAACTGGTGGGGCAGAATAACAAAAATTGCGGTCATGGTTAAATGCAGGGCAAAAATACCAATATGTAAGCGGTTTAAATCACCAATTTTTAGCACATCAGAAAGCTGCTGACCAATCGATTTATTATCAAGATTATGTTTCAGTACACGCATGGGCGATGGAACAACCAGCAGTAATACCATTGCCAACACCGCAAAGCCTGCGGTCAGCCAAAATAAACCCGAAATACCCATCGAGCCGACCAATAACGGTCCAAAGGCGAACGCCAACATAATAGAGGTAGCAATCGTCAGCCCCATCGTTGCCATTGCCTTAGTGCGCATTTCTTCACGGGTAACGTCAGCAAGTAACGCCATCAATACTGCAGATACTGCACCACTACCTGCCAACGCCCGTCCAATAATCACCTCGTAAATGTCGGTCGCATTAGCAGCAATAATACCGCCTATCGCAAACAATATTAACCCGAGCATAATAATCGGCTTACGTGGGAATTTATCAGCGGCAAGGCTCATCGGAATCTGAAATATCGCTTGTCCGAGCCCATACACGCCGACCGCTAGACCAATCAGGAACGGGGTTGCATGCGTATAGTCATTTCCATAGACAGAAAATACCGGCACAATCATAAATAGACCAATCATTCGTAAGGCAAAAATACCACCGACCCCTAAGATTGCCCGTTTTTCTACGCTATTCATATTTGCCTCACTGATTTATCATTAAACGTCTGACATTCTATCTGCTATTGCGCCACACAGTTACCATGCCTAGCGCGCTTACTGATTGCTTGAAACTGTCGTTTTAGACGGTTGCTCTAGACTATGGATATATGGTTATGATGATTATATAGACATAATCATGGTAGGAGTTGCTACACTTTTTGGCTAAGCGGCTCAAACAAGCCCCACAGTATAAAACATTCGCCACTTGGTTGCCGATACTTTTATCTGCTTAAGCGCGCCGACTCGCCGCCCTATCTATACGCTAACCTAGACGTCAATAATTTTGTTACCAAGTGCATCCTATCTCTGTCTATACCTTGAATAATACTACTGCCATAACAATAAAGTAGAACAATACGAAACACTTATTAAAAAACGATTGAGATGTATAAAAGCCTTAACTTTGCTTTTTTTTAATCGACTTCCTAAACTTTAGGTTAAAACCCTTATTAAAACAATCAATAGCTCATTAAAATTAATAGCTCATCAAACTTAATAGTCATACCACTCTACTATTTATAACGGTAATAACAATGTCGTTTATTGCTTTCTATCTTAATTGTAATTGTAATTATACTTAAGATAAGATTCACGCCATTATTAACAATAAAAAATTACCATGGCTATATTTTTATGAAACATTCTTTGTTCTTATCTCATTTATTTAATTAACTTTTGTTTATATTATAAATTAGCATTTTGTAACTATTTTCAATCTTTATAAATAGTGTTAATAGTTACTATGCTGATTTTGATCATTCTTTTAGCAAATAGGATACCTATCATCGATGGCACATGACCACATTTCAGTACGCGGCGCACGCACGCATAATTTAAAAAACATTGATATAGACATTCCACGTGATAAATTCGTGGTGATTACAGGTTTATCAGGCTCTGGTAAATCGTCATTAGCATTTGATACCCTGTATGCCGAAGGACAGCGCCGTTATGTCGAAAGTCTGTCTGCTTATGCGCGTCAATTTTTATCACAGATGGAAAAGCCAGAAGTCGATAGTATCGAGGGTTTATCTCCGGCAATCGCTATTGAGCAAAAATCAACCAACCACAATCCGCGCTCAACAGTTGGGACGATTACTGAGATTTACGATTATTTACGCCTATTATATGCGCGTATTGGTACGCCATTTTGCCCCGAACATAACGAACCGATGGTCGCACAAACCGTAACCGAAATGGTCGATCACGTTATGGCGCTGCCCGAAGACAGTAAGCTGATGATTCTAGCGCCCGTGATTCGTGAGCGTAAAGGCGAACATACTGTATTGCTAGAGCAGCTGGTCGGGCAAGGTTTTGTACGCGTGCGCGTTGACGGTCAAGTCTACGATATGGACGAGCTGCCAGAACTTGAGAAAAATAAAAAACATACGATTGAAGTCGTCGTTGATCGCTTTAAAGTACGAGATGATTTGGGCAACCGCGTTGCCGAAAGTTTAGAAACCGCCCTGCGCTTAGGGCAAGGTTTGGTGATTTTACATCATATGGATGGCAACCCAAAAGAAGGCGGTAGCGACGACCAATTGCTATCCGCTAAGCACAGCTGTCCAGTTTGTGATCGTGCCGTATCTGAGCTTGAGCCACGTATGTTTAGTTTTAACAATCCTTATGGTGCGTGTCCCGCTTGTGATGGCTTGGGTAAACGTCAGTATTTTTCGGCAGAAAAGCTGATTACTCATCATGAAAAATCGCTTAATCAAGGCGCGATTAATGGTTGGGATAAGCGTCATGCGTATTATTTTGGTCTACTAGCAACCGTTTGCAATCATTTCAACATTGATATGGATGCACCGTGGCAAGCACTGCCAAAAGAACAGCAAAATTTAATCATGCAAGGCTCTGGTAAAGAAAAACTCACCTTTAACTTTACCGATGAACGAGGACGTAAAAGCAATAAAACCATTCCGTTTGAAGGGGTGCTGCCTTATTTAGAACGTCGTTACGCCAAAACGCAAAGTAACCTTGTACGTGATGAGTTGGCGAAATATTTGGCGGATACCACCTGTAATGTCTGCGATGGCGCACGTCTAAATGAAATCTCACGTAATGTGCGCGTTGATGACCAAACCATCGCTCAGATTGTTAAACTCTCTATCGGTGATGCTGCTAATTATTATAAAACTATAAAAATTGGCGGTCATAAAGGCGAAGTTGCCGAAAAAATCTTTAAAGAAATTAACGAGCGTTTAAACTTCCTTGTCAGCGTGGGATTGGATTATCTATCACTCGCCCGCTCTGCCGAAACCTTATCCGGTGGTGAAGCGCAACGTATTCGTTTGGCAAGCCAAATCGGTGCGGGACTTATGGGCGTGATGTATGTGCTTGATGAACCATCTATTGGTTTGCATCAGCGCGATAATGACCGTCTGTTAAATACCCTAACCCGACTGCGTGACTTGGGCAACACGGTATTAGTAGTTGAGCATGATGAAGATGCCATCCGTCAAGCCGATTACGTCATTGATATTGGCGTGGGTGCAGGCGTACATGGCGGGCATATTATCGCTCAGGGCACAGTCGATGACATCATGGCATCAAAAGAATCATTAACCGGACAATATCTATCGGGCAAATTAAAAATAGAAGTGCCGAAGATTCGCCATCAACCCAAAATGATTGATGTTGAAGTGGAAGGCAAAGCAAAACCGAAAAAAGCACCGATGACCATCCAATTAAAAGGCGCAATCGGCAATAATTTGCAAGATGTGAATTTGACCATACCGGTTGGCATTATGACTTGTGTCACGGGCGTTTCTGGTTCGGGTAAATCGACCTTGATTAACCGCACCTTAATGCCGCTTGCCGCTACGCAGCTGAATAATGCCTCAACGCTAATCGCTGATAAACATGACAGCATTACTGGACTTGAGCATTTGGATAAAATGGTCGATATTGACCAAAGCCCAATCGGTCGTACACCGCGCTCTAATCCGGCAACCTATACTGGCGTCTTTACGCCAGTACGGGAGATGTTCGCACAAACCGTAGAAGCGCGCGCGCGTGGTTATAAACCGGGTCGCTTTAGCTTTAACGTCAAAGGCGGTCGCTGCGAGACTTGTCAAGGCGATGGACTTATCAAAGTTGAGATGCATTTCTTACCAGATATGTACGTGCCGTGTGACAGCTGTGAAGGCAAACGCTATAACCGCGAGACTTTAGAGATTCTCTATAAAGGCAAAAGTATCGCCGATGTGCTCGATATGACCGTGGAAGATGCGACAGAATTCTTCTCTGCGATTCCTGCGATTCATCGTCGTCTTGAAGCACTCATGGAAGTTGGGCTGAGCTATATTCGCTTGGGTCAATCCGCGCCCACGCTATCGGGCGGTGAAGCGCAGCGGGTCAAACTGGCGCGTGAACTGGCAAAACGGGATACCGGACAGACGCTGTATATCTTGGATGAGCCGACCACTGGTTTGCATTTCCACGATATCGCTAAGCTGCTTAATATCCTGCATGCGCTGCGTGATAAAGGCAATACCATCATCGTGATTGAGCACAATTTGGATGTTATTAAAACCGCCGATTGGGTAATTGACTTAGGTCCTGAAGGCGGTAAAGGTGGTGGACTGATTATCGCGGAAGGTACACCGGAAGAAGTCGCTGAGGCTAAAGGCTCATATACGGGTGAGTTTTTGAAGCCGATGTTACAAGTGAGTTAGTAGAGTTTCGATAGTTAATGGTGAAAGGCTATTCTTTATAGAGTAGCCTTTTTCGTTGTGTGTGGTTCGAAAAAATCGTGCCTTTAGTTCATTTATATATGTTAAGTTTAATCAATATTTAAGAAAATTAAAGGAATAATAATGTTTGATAGAAAAAATCACAGAAGCGAAGCAGAGGTTTTTAACGATTTAGAATTATTGTGCCAGTCTGGTGGATATTTACATACTATTGCATACTTTTGTTTTAGAGATAACACTGTACGATATGGCGAAGAAATACAGAAGGAAGACTTTTTAGAACAGTATGGTACGGATAGACTATTACGCATTGAGATATCTACATTAATCGGTTTAGCATGTACAGCTGAATTAAATGTAAATTTACCAACTCCTGCTAAAATGCAGGAGTATATAGAGAAAACAGAAGCTTTGCTTTTAGAACTTCATCATTCAATGATGCCTGATGTTTCAGATATGTTTAAACTAGACGCTAATAATCAACCAGATAAAAGCTACAACCCCCTTAATAAAGGTGCTTTCTTGAGAGAACCTATATTTTATGGAGGCGAATCAGCCTATCACTTCCAATACAGAGATTTATCAAAGTCAAAGTACAAAAATAATGAAGATTGGATAATAAAAAACAAGGGCTATTCACTAGATGAGTTATTCATTATTATTGAATCTATTGGTTCTTTACAACTTAAAAAGGTTAACAATGTACTATCTAAGGTTTTGCAAAAACATCCTGATGAATGGACAGCTTTAGATGCATATACTTTCACAATAGATGAAATAGAAACCGAGTTACCCATACCTTTGTCTAAACCTTTAATAAGAAAGATAATTGAGTCTTTTGTATCAATTGATGACTACGAATTCAAAAGGCCTGATGATTTTAACCAAAAAAATGCTTTTCCAATAATAAAGCTAGATGAGAGTAGATATCTTCTTTTTCAAAACTATAGTTTGTTGGAAGCATTATATGAGTCTCCTTTCTTTTGGTTCTGGGATGATGAATCTTACCGTAGTACCGCAATGACGAATCGAGGCAACTTTACGGAAGATTTTTCCGTAAGTAGGCTAAAAAGTGTTTTTGGGAATAGTAGAGTTTTTCAAGGTGTCAACATTCTTGAAAAGAAAGGGGTAATTGCTGGAGAAATAGATGTTTTAGTATTATTTGCAAACAGAGCTATTGTTTTGCAAGCTAAATCTAAGAAGCTTACTCTAGAATCTAGAAAAGGTAATGATTTAGCTATAAAAAACGACTTTAAGAAAGCTGTTCAAGATGCGTATGATCAAGCTTATTTATGCTCTGAACTTCTAGTAAGTAAAAGTTATAAACTTGAAGATAAAGATGGAAACAGTATAGATATTTCAAATATTGAATTCCAAGAAGTATATCCAGTATGTATTGTATCAGACCACTACCCTGCTCTATTCTTTCAAACTAAACAATTCTTAAAATTTAAAAAAACTGACATCATTAAAGCTCCTTTTATTATGGATGTTTTCTTTCTAGATGTTTTTGCCGAAATGCTTAATACACCATTATATTTTTTGAGTTATCTGAATAGAAGAACAAACTATTCAGACAGCGTTATGGCTACGCATGAAATGACCATTCTTGCATACCATCTAATACATAATTTATGGGTTGATGGTATAGATTACATGCATATAGGAGACGATTTTAATGCTGAATTAGATATGTCAATGTTAACTAGAAGAGATGGTCTGAACTCTATACAGACTCCAAAAGGAATACTTACAAAATATCAGGGTACTATAGTTGGAAAATATCTTTCTGATGTTGAAAGAATGAATAATCCAAGTACAGTAGACTTTGGATTCTTACTACTAACAATCAATGAGCAATCAATTCAACAGATCAATGAAGTTGTTGAATTAATTTGCAGTAAAAGCTTAATAGATGGTAAAAATCATGATTTTACAATTGGATTTTAACATGGCAATGGTGAAGGTTTAACAATTCATTGCAACTACAATGACTATAATATTACTAAAGAAAAATTAGAAGATCATGCTAGAAAAAGAAAATATTATACAAAGTCTAAAAAATGGCATGCTATCTGTATTGACCCTGATACAAAAAATATTAGATTTGGTATGAAGCTCGACTTCCCTTGGGAGTATTCGCAAGAGATGGAACAAGCCACTTCCCACATGGCAAAACCTCTATCAACTTTCAATCCTAAAACGAGAATTATGCCTAAAAAAACAGGGAGAAACGAAAAGTGCTCTTGCGGTAGTGGGAAAAAATATAAGAAGTGTTGTTTGTAACTTTCCAGCTTTTGATTAAAATCATAATAGACTCTCTTTATATAACAGTTACCCCAAAACAAAGTTTAGCCCCGAGTGCAGCGGTTGTTATCCTTGATTGAGGTGACTTAGCTAAGGGCGGTATCAAGACGATATGAACGCTACTGGCTATTAGTCACCGCTCTAGTGGCTAACCAAAATATGAGTGGAAAGCGCCATTAGCGCCCTTAACTAAACAAACTCCCTCACCACATTTATCACTCGACCATCTACCGTACGCTCTATTTTCGCCTCTAACTGACTACACTGCGATTCAACTTCACGTCTCGACAGCCCGACTATTACGAAAGTCCATTCACTGGCATCATGCCTATCACGCTCACCGCTTTCACATACCGCAACGCTTGGACTATTGCCAAAGCGCGCATGCAAGCCGCCCATACGTTGGCGCTTTTCCTTCAACGAGCCACATCCGGGTAAAGAAAACGTCAAAGTGAGAACTCCAATGTGCATGTTATTTTCCTTACTACAGAAAGGGAAAGCAACTCAGCTTTCAAGCGCCTTACAGACAGTGCAATCCGCATACTGTTATGATGCGATTAATAATGAATAACGACCGCTGAGAGATGACTATGTGGCAAATATATCTGTTTATTCTACCGATTGGCTTGGGCATTATGACCTTGGTTGCTAGCCTGATGTGTCTGTTTGCCTATTTGACTTCTAATGAAAATGCCACGCGCCTGCCTGCATTTAAATGGTTTAAACGCTTACTCATTGTGGCATTCATTTTGCTGAGTATCGGTATTTTTTTGACATTTAATAACTTCTGGGTGAGCCATCGCTAAGGGAGTGATTTTGCCAATTCTAAAAAGAATAAACCTTCTTTTTTGGGTTCGCCATTATTACCATCTTCTGGAAATGGCTCGGTATTACCGGTGCTGAGATAGCCACGGCGCTGGTAATAGTCGAGCAGATTTAGGCGACCGTTTAATACCAACATTTTGATGACAGTAGGGTTTTCCGCACCAGTAGATGAGTTGTCAATTGATGAATTCTTAGTTGATAAATGACGCTGTGCAAAGGTTTCTGCTGCCTGTAGCAAAGTGCTACCGACGCCATTGCCTTGCAGTTCAGGATGTACCGCAAACATGCCGATATGGGCGCAACCATCTTCTATGCCGACATTAATACAACCTAATATATCGCCACTTTCTATGCCGTCACGTTGAGCATTGTCTGTTTTTGGATAAACAAACAGATATTGTTTTGGGTCAGCGATGACACCTCTTAGCTCGTCTTGATTGGTACGAATGCCATCGACCAGCTCAAACTCATTTGTCCAGCCTTCATCAATGCGATAGCAACGATTAAGAAAGCTCTCAAGCGCAGGAATATCACTGGGAACTGCTAAGCGCAAAAATACAGCGCTATCTATATGGTTATCGGTCATATACCTCTCACTATTTAATTTTAAAAATCTAACTTTGAAAAATTAACTTTAAAAAAGGCTACCAAGATAAAATGAATGGTAGCCTTTTTCATGCTTATTTCTGCAAATGTTATTTCCGATTATTATTTATGACTATGAATATATCTCTAACTATTTTAGCTGATTTTTATTAACGCGATAAAGCATGAGCTTGGGCAATAATATCAAATCCAGCGTTAATCTGTGCGCGCGTTGGTGCATGACCAAGACGTAGTAATTCACCAAAGGCTATCAACTCTTTATCGTGTCCAAGCGTACTGGCGGCAGTGGCGCGGCTATTATCGTCTTCATCGTCAAAATAATATTCAATATAATTGAGCGTATCCGGTGCTCCGATTAAAATATTATAATCGGGCGTTTTAGCATGACCGCTATAGCGCAAGCTTTTGCCATATTGCATCGTCCAAAAGAACGGTACACGTTCATCAAGTGAATGGACGCTATTATCTTTTAAAATTGCCGCTGCCGTGACCAAACCATGTTGCAACGCCACACGCCAATGCTCAATGCGCAGCCGACCCATTTGCCCATCTGCATTGGCAATATCGCCCAGCGCATAGACGCCATCGCGCAGTTGCAGATGACTGTCAACCTTAACGCCCTCACGAGGATTAATTGCCTCGCCCAGTAATTTGGTACGTGGTAATACGCCTGTGCCCAAAATCACAATATCGGCAGCTATTTGCTCTCCATCGGCAAGGGTGATACTACCTACCTTTGTCGCACTGTCGCTATGTTCATTGCCATTAATAGCGTTGACAGTGGCATCGAGTACAAATTTAATGCCATTATCTTTATGCAGTTTAATTAACGCATTGCTGACGGTTTCTGAGATGATATTGCCCATCACGCGCTGGTTTTGTCCAATAATAGTAATGGATTTGCTCGTACCTGCCTGCGCTAATGCTGACGCGACTTCCATACCGATAAAGCCCATACCAACGATGACGACATTTTTATTTTCAGTGGCAGCTTTAATAACTTTGGCATCATCCATACTGCGCAAGGTATAGACACCATCAAGGTCAGCCCCTTTTATGGGCGGTACGATGGGTGATGCACCCGTTGCGACGACTAGATAATCGGCACTGAGCTTTTCATTAGTAGCTTTTTCACTGTTACCTTTATCATTGCCATTATTAAGAATTAACGTACGTTCATTCGGCAATACTTCGCTAACGGTTTCGTTTAATCGTAGCTCAATATTTTGTTTTTCCGCCCAATCTGCACCACCCAGTAACAATTTATCTTCAGCCATATTACCTGCTAAAAATGCTTTGGATAATAGGGTGCGATTATAAGGCGCTTTATCATCAGCACTGATGATTGTAATTTTACCGCCATAGCCCGTGTTACGCAGATGATGCGCGGTCATAAAGCCAGCCGCTCCGCCACCAACGATAACCGTATGGGTGTCTGTTATTTTATTATTAGCAATGGACGCCTCTATCTTTTTGGTGGTATCAACCGTTAGACTGTCGCCATTATCAGTAAGCTCATATTGCGTAAGACCTTCCGTTGCTACGGGTTCTAACAATGTGCCATCACGACTGTCAAAGGTCGCATGATGCCAAGGACAAATCACGCGATTGCCACAACGTAATCCTGTACCCAAGTCTGCACCAGCGTGCGGACACTTACCATTAAAGGCATGAAACTCATCATCGTCACGAGTGATTAAAATGATACTATTATCGTCTTGCTTATACGACTTCATACCACCATTTGGAATGTCAGCTTTATTGATGGTTACGGTATTAATCTTTGATTCAGTCATAAGTCATCCTTAACGGTAGCGATTGCTGCCTTGTTAGTTATTATAATTAAGCAATTTTTTGCCCTGAATAAAATAGCTTCATAAATACATAGACAGCCTTGATAGTAGCAAGCCAAATTCTGTTCAGCTGTATACTTGTATGGCTGGCGCGTAGCAAAACGTAAACTGATAACATTCTGACCTTTTTATAACTATTTTTAACGATTCCTATAACCCTCATTGAAGCCTATTTTATGACTGATCATGCCTGTCCTGTATCCATATCACCGACTGCTACCCTACCGAAAGATAATGCACTATCTGTAGCAACGCTTGATATAACCACGCTCGACATAACAGCAATAGCGGATACTGCCAAACTACCACAACCGCTGACACCGCCAATTTTGCAAGCACGTTATAAAGCAGTTGCAACTGACTTTGTGGTTAATGAAATCCTGCCCAATACCTTCACTGGTGAAGGTGAACATTTATGGCTACATATCCAAAAAATAGGTATGAATACTGCTTATCTCGCGAAGCTATTGGCTGAATGGGCAGATATTCCACTGCGCGATGTGGGATATTCGGGGTTAAAAGACAGGCACGCCTTAACAACGCAGTGGTTTAGTTTACGTATTCCCAAAAAGCAATTACCGCCAACCACTTTTGCGCCTGTTGACCTTGGTAACGATGAAACCGTACAAATACTGGCACAGTACTGGCATCATAAAAAATTGGGTCGCGGTGCGCATCAAGCCAATCAATTTATCATTACCTTACGTGATGTTCAGTTAGCAACGGATATTTTAGATGCGGAACAGCAGCTCATTGCAGAACAAAAAATTGCTCAGCATTTAGAACATATCAATCAAATGGGCGTACCCAATTATTTTGGTCCGCAGCGCTTTGGTCATGGCGGTAATAATATTAAAGAGGCGCTAAGATTATTTGCTGAACCTGCACGAAAAAATAATGTTAAAAATAAGCGCAAACGTGCGCCACAAGAGCACCATACGATGGCATTGTCTGCTGCACGCAGCTTGATATTTAATGAGATTTTAGCGGTGCGAGTACGTGATGGCAGCTGGAATAAAGGCATAGCAGGAGAAGTATTTAATCTCAACGGTTCAGGTTCGATATTTGCCAGTGAAGAAATAGACGACGCCTTACGCGGACGACTTATTGAAGGCGATATTCATCCCACTGCCCCATTATGGGGCGTAGATAATGATAAGGTAAGCGGTGCAGCGGCAGTGTTAGAAAATAGTGTGGTACAGCAAAATACAGTATTAACGCAGCTGGCAACAGGGCTTACGCAACGCGATATTAAGGCGCAACGGCGGGCTTTACGCTTACCGATTAAGGATTTAAAGTGGGAATGGCAGGACGCGCAAACGTTGATATTACGCTTTAGTTTGCCAACGGGTACCTTTGCTACCAGCGTGCTTGCCGCTTTGGTACAACAGTTACATCTATAATTGAATTGATGGTTCACAAAGGCTAAACCCTTGCTTGAGCTATCTTACGAACTATTTTCATTAAGAACTATTTTCCATTTATCAGCCAAATTAAGTGCCGTAATGTGGTTCCAGAATAATGCCTTTTGCAAGTAGCTCATTGGCACTAAGGACCCGATTGCGCCCCCTTTCTTTGGCTTTATACAGTGCTTTATCCGCTGTACTGATCATACAGTTGCAAATTTCACTGGCGAACAGCTCTTGCTGTTGTTGATTGAGGTTCAGTACCGCCCGCTTATCTAAGCGCGGTTTTGACCGATAGTGTCCATTTAATTCAAGGCTCCTAGCACTGGCATGGGCTTTTAGATTGATAAATGAACCGCCATTACTGATAGTCCAGTTTCCTGTAGACAGACTGGTATCGGCAGGTTTCCATTCTTGCTTAATACGCTGTAATTTATCATAGACTAAGGTATAGAGACCCATACTTGCGGTTACCTGAAGTACCGCGTCACCCTCAAGCTGTACGATATGTTCAGCGATATTTTCGCGTAATTGCTCAGCAAGTGCCATCGCCTGATCATGCCCTGTATCTGGCAGCATCACTAAAAACTCCTCACCGCCATAACGACTGACCACGCCTTGATCAGCAAAGGTGTGCGTGAGTATTTTCGCCATGTCGCACAGCACCTGATCACCCACCTCATGACCATATTTATCGTTGATGCTTTTAAACCAATCCAAATCCATTAAGATAACGCTGGTATCGTGTCCAGCACTGGTGGTCACTATAGTTTGCTGCATTCTGCTCAACCCAAAGCGTCGATTGTTTAGGTTGGTCAGCCCGTCTTGGTTAGCATGCTGTAGGATTTCTTTTTTACTGTTATCTACTATTAATAATAATAAACGAAAGACATAAACCATAAAAATGGCTTTTGGTAAGGCAAGATACAAATGGGTTGAGCGCCAAAAAAACGATGAGGATAAACGCAGCTTGTGTACCATCTCCCAACTGATGGTGCCATTTTTAAAGATAGATGCGGTAATCGCGTTTTCTAACGTGGTGGTTTCGCTATAGGTTAGATAGCTGTAAGTATCGAGGGGAATTGAAGTGATGGTAAGCTGGCGTAAATTGGGCATGTTAATACCCAAATAAGGGATAAGGGTGACGATAATAATAAATACAATTTGCCATAAAAAGGCATACCAAATATAGCGCCTTCGCAGTAGCATCATCCCAAGCATTGCCCCACCCATCAGCGATACACCCGAGACCAAGCTGCTATGCCCCATAACCAGTACCATGACTGTAATATATAGGCTATAAATAATAATTAACGCCACTTGCCAATAATGCAGACGCTGAGAATCATTTTTTATGCGAGCAAAGTGCCCAACCATAAACCAAAAGTACAGCCCCAATACGGTAACGCCTGCCCATAATGAATATAGCAAGGTCATGTCTACATATTTGCCATACATGTCTCGACGCAGCCATACAAATAAGCACCACAACCAATGTAATGAGACTTCCATAACGATGAACAGCGCCAACAGTGATGCTTTATCAGCCGCTTGCCACTCGAAAATAACTCGAGTAAGATTTTTATAGCTCAGTTGGTAAATCGATACCGCCATGAATGGACCACCACATGCGTTTTTGTGTTGCTATATTACAGCTTTGTTACTCACGAGTGTCGCAACTTTTAGGAAAATTAGCAATCGCTTTTTACGTATATTCGCTTATATATTAAGCATATATGTAACCATAGAATAAGATAAACTTTATTAAAAACCCCTTTATTATCAACTTAATTTGAGACGATTAAATGACAAATTAATAACAAATAATGCGCTTATTAGTATCATCTATAAGCTTACTTGAAACCGCTCGCGCTAGAACTGTTGCCAGATACCTTGCTGCTCAGGATTGACCGTGGGTACATCGCCAATACGTCGCCACGGCATGTTACTCCCATGATAGTCACTGCCAATAGAAACGGCTAACTCATGTTCGGCAATCGTCCGATCTACCATGCGCCGTGTACTCAGCGGTTCACTATTTGCGGGCAACTCACAACCATCACCGCCAAGCTCGGCAAATTCAGCAATCAGTTTACGCACTCTGGTCGCTGATAGCTGATAGCGAGTCGGATGCGCCAATACCGCTTTGCCACCGCACGCATGAATCAGCTCAATGCCACGCGCCATGCTAAGCGCCTCAATCGGCACATAAGCGGCTTTATTATCGGCAAGGTATTTATCAAAGGCTTTTTGTACTGTCTTGACTAAACCACGCTCAAACAAGACCTGCCCAATGTGCGCGCGCCCCACCGCTTGCGGGTTATTACCGGCTTTGGCACAAATCTCTTGCCATAGCTCATCATAATCAACGCTTAACAATGTACTCAACTTTTCAGTGATACGTTGACCACGCGTGGCGCGACTGTCTTGCAGCTGCTGCAAAGTGGCGTGCATCTGCTCACGGTCTGTAAAATTTAGCCCAAGCACGTGCACGATTTTATTGGTGGATTTATTTTTGCCATAACCGCCGTCTAAGGTATGCTCGCAGCTAATCTCAACACCATTAATCAGTTGCATGCCGCAGTCAGTAGCAGCCAACCTCGCCTCATCAATACCTTTTAAGGTGTCGTGATCGGTCAATGCCAACACAGTAACCCCAGCACTGTGCGCGCGCTGTATCACCTCGGCTGGCGCAAACGTACCATCTGAGTAGGTACTGTGACAATGTAAGTCAATTTTCATGGGGAAACCTTAGCTATGTTATGAATGGGGGTAAATCGTGTGCATGAGATAGGCGCATTTTAATCATTGAAACTTGAATGAGTGTGGCTTAAATATTCGTGACTTATATAGTGGTAACTTGAATAAGTATTGCCTAAATGAGTATGGCTTGAATGATTGTGACTTGTCGGCTTTTTTTTAGCACAGGACACGTGTAAACTAGCCTCTACGTTTTTGATGGACATCCTACCTGATATGAAAGCTTTATTAGACTTCATTCCCCTGATTGCCTTTTTTATTGCCGCCCGTACCCATGGTATTTTGGCAGCGGCAGGGGCATTATTAGTGACCACCCTCATTGTCTACGCGATTCATTTTGTCCGGCAAAAGGGTAAGTTTGATAAACAGCAATGGGTCGTCTTGCTATTAACCGTCGTCTTCTGTGGCGGCACCTTATTGCTACGCGATGATATCTATCTGCGCTGGAAATCGCCCATTATCAACGGTATTTTTGCCTTAACGCTATTGGTTAGTGCCGCAATTAATAAGCCACTGATGCAACTGGCGATGAAAGATGTCTTTAACTTATCTATGAGCGGCTGGAAAAAGCTGACCGTGGCGTGGGCGTTTTTCTTTATGCTCATGGGTGTCCTTCATTATATCACGGCATTTACTATGAGTGATGAGGCGTGGATTAACTTTAAAACCTATGGCTGGATTCCGATTATGTTGGTATTCGTAGTTGCTCAATTTGCAGTATTAAAAAAGCATTTAAACCCAGCATTAACGGATAAATCTGCCAAATAAATGATTAATAAATAAATACTGCTTATCCATAATAAGGCTTAAGCAGTGGCTAAAAACTACTACGTACTAAGGATATGACATGCCTTTATTTGCCATTATCGGTCATGATGTTGCCAATAGCGACGCTCAGCGCAAATTGACTCGTCCAGAGCACCTTGCTCGACTACAAGCAATGGATGCTGAGCAGCGCTTAGTGATTGCTGGACCGACGCCGATTGAACATGGTCAAAGCGCCATGTCTGGCAGTATTGTAATTGCTGACTTTGATTCGCTAGAGGCGGCGCAAGATTGGGCAGGCACTGAGCCATATCTACGTGATGGCGTGTACAGTCATGTCGATATTAAGCCCTTTATTCAGGTGTTGCCAAAACCTGAAGCAAACCAGTTAATAAATAAAGATGAAAACAAAATAGAGGCAAAAACATCGTGAGAGCATCGACGATACCGTTCATACTCGCAAAGCAGTCATTATCATTATATCGCTGCTATAGCCTAGCCATGGTTTTGCCTATAGCAATTCTCATGACAATAATGAGCGCACAGGCAGCACCAGCCGATACAGCAGTAACCACTCCACTGGATACTAACGTTACTGCAGAGGGTCAAATAGATGCGAGCTTAACCTCGGCTGCACTTGCACATACGCTTGCCATGCAGCGCCAGCCCGCGCCTACCACCCTTAGCACTGCCAATCAGAAATTAACCAGCGAAAATGTCAGCCTGCAACGGCAAGTAGATGACTTACAAACGCAAGTGAATGTGCTGATATACGAGAGCAAAGGTCAGCTGTTTGTGTATGGCGCGATGACCGCATTGCTTAGTTTAGCGCTTGGTGCATTCATTTCATGGCTGGTATTTAGAAATCGTGCACGCTGGTAGTGTGGCAATTAAATTAGTCGCAACTGATTTAGCTGCCGTTAAATTAACCACAATCAACATTACCTTCAGCCTTATCACGCGCCCAACAATGCGTATTATTCTAATGCCTACACAGTTTCTAATACCTGCACACTTTGCTTGTTCCCTTATCTGATGTGAGCCTGTATGTCTCAACCTATCGACTCTACCTTTAGCAATATTCCGCGTCGGTTCAGAAAACAAGCGGAGCAAGTCGCGCTCAAGCCATCTGAGCACCCTAATGTCATCACCCCAGCTAATATCGAATGGCAGACCGATGATATGGGCAATCAAGTGCCTATCTCTGGTAAATTTGGCGATGCCTATTTCTCCCATGCAGATGGCTTGGCAGAATCGCGCCATGTGTTTCTTAATGGCAATCAGTTGCCGGAGCGTTTAGCAACGTTAGCACCATATCAGTGCTTTACCATTGCTGAGCTGGGTTTCGGTACTGGGTTAAACTTCATTGCTGTGTGGTATCTATGGCAGAAGCTACGCGCAGCTCAGCGGCATTTGCATACAGCACGCCTGCATGTTATCAGTACCGAATTGCACCCGATACCTCTGCCTGACTTAACGCAGATACTGAGATTGTGGGCACAACGCGCGCCTGAATTAGCCAAGCTGATTGAGCCGTTATTAGCCAATTATCCACCCTTGATTGCTGGCTGCCATCGGCTAAACTTTATCAGTGATAATCTGACCCTTGATATTTGGCTGGGAGATGCCACTCATAGCTTATCAAAACTAAATAAGAATCCTACTGACCAGCCCACGCCCCATATTGATGCTTGGTTTTTAGATGGTTTTGCCCCTGCTTGTAATGAGTCTTTGTGGGCGGATAGCGTTTTTGCTCAAGTGCAACGCTTATCGCAAATAGACACCACCGTCGCTACTTATAGCTGTGCCGGCATCGTAAAACGCAGTTTGCAAGACATTGGTTTTGAAGTTAAAAAAATTACAGGATTTGGGCGCAAGCGTGAGATGCTAACGGCGACTATGACGAATGCGGCAATAGCCAGTGATAAGTTGCCAACAAGACCGCAAACAGAACCACAAAAAGCCGTTACCCGCCCAACCCATAGCGCGGTTATTGGTGCAGGTGTAGCAGGATTAATGACCGCATGGGCATTGGCAAATCGCGGTATCAAGGTGACGTTATTAGACAAGGACGCGCCGCTTTCAGGCGCATCCGGTAATCCGCGCGCCCTACTCGCGCCTAAGATGACCCCGATTCATCATGTTGATGAGCACTTGCATACTATCAGCTATCTGTATACCAGCCGATTCTATCGTTACTTAAACGAGCAAGCCGCTATCCGCCATGCACCGCTGATACTTGAACCGACTGGCGCGCTTGAAATGTTGGTCAAATCTAACGTCAGTATTGATGAGATTGCCGATTATCCAAATGCTATGGCAACAACCTTATCTGCTAACCAAGCTAAAACGACAACTGGGCTTAATACGATTGATTTAGCGGAAAACTTGTATTTACCCAAGTCTGGTCTGGTCAATCCGCAAGCTTTAAAAAACGAAATACTCCGTCACCCGTTAATTACTTTTAAAGCGTTAGTCGTCACGCAGATAGATGAAACTGCCGATAATGTTCGTATTAATGGTTACATTGATACGGCTAATAACGGTCAAGATAATGATGTTAAAAATAATAGAGATAATAAGAAAACTGACATTATTATTGAAACTACTGAAGCAGATAATGTCATCATTTGCGCCGCTTACGAAGGTCGTAAATTAGACAGTCGCATTGCTCATTGTCGTACTATTCGCGGGCAGCTGTCTTGGTTCAGTCCCACTATTAAGCAGCTGGCTGAATTGCCGAAAATACCGCTGAAATATAGCGGTTATTGCTCACCATTTATTGCGCAACTAGGCGATGCTAGGCTAAACAATATGATAGAGGGGCAAGCGCAGTTTTTACTGGGTGCCAGCTTTATAGATGCCGATACAGATACGCGCATTCGCCTAGAGGAAAACCAGCAAAACCGTAATAAATTGATTGCTGATATTCCGGAGCTGGAGGGTATTTTGCCAAGTGATACCGATAATTGGCAGGCGCGCGCAGGCATTCGTACCCAGACGATAGATTATCATCCTTTAGTTGGCTTACTGACAGGCAGTCAGCGTATTTGGACGTTATCGGCAATGGGTGCAAAAGGATATGCTATTGCGCCATTATGTGCAGAGACGTTAGTGGATATAATGCTCGGGACATTTCCGCCTTTATCAGCGAATATGGTGGCAAAAATATCGCCAAATCGCGCCCGTGTTCATACTTTGAGACAGTAAGTTCATGCTGAGTGTTTTGAACACAATGGCCGATGCTTAATAATTATTTAAGAGACTTTTACTCTTTATTATCAATGCGGGATTTGACCGCGCCAAATAGTGACTTCCCTGATTCAGCGGTATTTTGATGAGGCAACTTGGTCGCACTATTATTAGAAGGGTCACGTGAGCTGAGCGTTGGCGAAATTAATGCTAGAATCTGCGCCTCGTCACGGGTGTTTTTCTGAATTGTCACTGCAGCAAACAAACTCATAGTAAATGCCATCATATAAAAGCCCTTTTCACTTAGGCTCAAGCCAGCTGCATTTAACAGTCCGATAGCAATCAATACCACTGACAATGCCAATGCTGCCCAACTGATCATATAATATAACTGTGTGGTCGGAATGCCTTCAGCACGGTCACGTAGGGTCTTTTGCAGACTGATTGCTGCATATAATCCGAGCGCTAATACGGCCAGATAATAGCCCTTTTCATTAAGCAGCATACTTTCGGCATTCCATAAGCCAAACAAATACGCCAAGATACCAACCAACATCACCGCCCAAGAAGTGCCTACATAAGCGGTGGTCGGTTTATAAGCCGCTAACTGACTTTTACTAATGGTATCATTGTCCATATCATCATCCTTAATGAGTATAAATAGGTACAGGTGGGCTTTAACTAGAAATAACAGATTGGTAAACTATCGATGGCTAATGGCTCTTAAAATAGCATAGCCGTGCTATATTGTAAGCTAAAAAATTAGTTAGTATAACTTAATTATATTTTCTATTTTTTAACGTTGATTCATCACTATTACTACTCTTGTTAGCAATTCCAAGTTTTTAATGGCAGCGCCTCACTATGTCTTTTTTTGCGTTACTCATCTTGCTTAGTTTGATTGTGATTGTCCCTCTTATTTTTGTAATGAAAGAAAAAAGTAAACATTTACAAGCAGACTCCACACACCGTCATCAAGAATATTTGGCAACGGTGAAGTCAACAGCGCCAGAAAAGATATTAAATAGTGATATTAATAAAAGCACAGCTGACCGTGATAATTCCGCGACGCCTCATCCAAGTACTGCTCAACGCTTAATTATTGACTTTAACGCGCAGCATCCGTTTATTCAGCTGCTTTATGATGAGCAATTGCCACTCGCTTTTCGGGAAACGATGGATGCTATCGGACAACAATACGAGCGCACTCATCATCAGCATTTGACCAAATCGCAGCTTTTTACCCTGAATAAACTTATCGAGAGCCGTATTCCAGAGTTATTACGTGACTATTTGAGCTTAGACCCTAATTATGCAACGACGGTGATTATTGATAAGCACAAGACGAGCACCAGCTATACTATGGTGCTTGAGCAATTACAATCTATCTTGGATTTCACTCAAAAAATTAACAATCAGAGTCAAAGTGGCGTAGTGGATAAACTGCTTGCCAGCCGGCGCTATCTCGATGAAGTGGCGCAAGACAGTGGTATGGCTGATGATATTTTCACAATAAAATAAGCAGAAAACTACAAGCCTTATCGTTTGTATATCACCCCTTTAAAAAAAGAGCGCGTTTATGAAAAGCCCATTAAAAACCCTTGTTTGGCTACCAGCATCATTGATAGTCGCGGCTTTTAGCTTGAATACATTGAGTGGATGTCAAGAATCTCCCACGCCTAAAATTACTGAAATTACTGGAACGCATGAAGAAATAGCGTCAAATGACCAAAATGTAGCAGTAAACAGTCATAACAATCAGGATTCATCCGCAACAACAGTCAATACGCAAAATACAGATACTATTGCCCAATCAGCAGCCCCAATTGCAGAGTCAGCAGAAATACCCAATTCTGAGACCATGCCGCTTAGCACTCAGCAACCCAGAGGGACGCAAGTCACCGATGTCCATTATCGTAGCGCAGCAGGCGAGACCTTATCTGTAGTCTTTCAGACCTCAGCAACTGGCGTCTTAAATGCGGTTATTACCTTATCTAATGACGCCAAAATGGCCCTAAGTGCGCCTGAAGGACAAGGCAATAACCCGACTTATCGTTCAGCCGATGGCAAGATAGAGCTGGTCAGTCATCAAGGCGGCACAGTTATAGATTTGATTCGCAATGACACCGTAACCAGTTTTACTGCGACTAGTGCGAAAGCGGAAGTGATTACTCAAACTTAAAATGATCTAACTTTAAAATCATCCAAACTTAAAACAGAAGTAAAATTAAAAATAAATTTTACTTAAGATGTCTTGGCACTAGATTGTTTTGCTAATGGCATCTGACATGCGCCAGCGCCTTGAGTCGTCACCGTTACTACGGCACCTGTTAAAGAAAACAACTGCTGTAACTGAGTTTGAGCATTTTTTAGTGCCATATCCATTATGTCGCCACGACAAGCGCGCTCAAGCACTTCTTTTTTTGCCATACTTTGCGCTTGTTGCAAGATTTTAGGATCAACTTTCATCAGTCCAAAAGCACCTGTTTGCCAATCATAGATTTCAATATTATCGAGATAAACAGAAAATATCTCTGACGGTGGCAAAGTTATATTAATTTGCGGCATGGTAGCAATAGAGCTTGCGCTTTCAGCAACGGGCATATCATTATCTACATTTTTAGAATTCTTAGCCTTTTCAATACCTGCTGGTTGCACCACTTGCACCATCTCAGGCGTGAGTGCACTTAAATCAATCCCCGCCTCTACTCGACCATGAGCAATAAATAAGCCTTTCTGCTCATCTTGCCACAGCTTCATCCAGCTGCCTTGTTTTTGGCTAGTTATCACGGTATCTACGCTAAAGGCAATGGTTTGCAGCTGATTAAGCTGCTGTATTTGGGTCACCACGCCTTCACGAGTAATGGTTTCAATCGGCGCTTCTTCTATCGCTTTGTTCTGCATATTATAAAAGGTATAAGCAAGCGCTAAAAAGCTGAGTAATAATACTGCCCATGTCGATTTTGAAACCGATTGCGGGTTTTTTGGCTGCTTGGTTAAGATTTTGTTTACCTCTACTGGTTCATGTTTATCGTTACTATTGGCGTTATTGCTATCATTATTTTTCTTGGCGACATTTTTCTTATCATTAGTTTTCATGGCTATGATTTCACTGTGTTATTGGTTTTTATAATAAGCGATTAATGCGTCTGTCAGATAGTCACTTCAAGGTGTCGCTACCGATTGTCTACATTTAATATGGGTTTAGGTCGTGGGTTTAGGCGCTGTATCGGTCTAAATCGCAAAAAGGGATTGCGTCTTAGACGAAGTTTACCTACCATAGTCTGATTGTATCGAGAAACTATCGACATAGATTTATTGATCAGGCTTGCAGACCGATTAATGGGCGCATTTAGCACCTTTACGGTTTAGCGCATTGTTGTTCAGTTATAAACAGTAGCTATACAGGTAAGATTATGGCGAGCAAATATCCTCAGCCAAATGCTTCGCCTGCTACTGTTTATTTTTTTATTTTATCAAAGATAAGGTTCCGCTTTATTTATGAAAGCCAGTCAATTTTTGTTCGCCACGCTTAAAGAAACCCCTAGTGATGCCGATATCGCCTCAAGTCAATTGATGGTACGTGCCGGTTTGATTCGTAAAATCGCATCTGGATTATATATCTGGCTGCCAATGGGGCTGCGCGTGTTGCAAAAAGTCGAGCGTATCGTTCGCGAAGAGATGCAAAATATTGGTGCACAAGAAGTGCTGATGCCGATGACCCAGCCGGCTGAGCTTTGGCAGATGACTGGACGTTTTAACGATTATGGTCCAGAACTGTTGCGCTTTAAAGACCGCCATGACCGCGACTTTGTGCTCGGTCCAACCCATGAAGAAGTGATTACCAATCTGGCACAAGGTGAGTTGCGCAGTTATAAGCAGTTACCGATTACCTTTTTTCAGATTCAAAACAAATTCCGTGATGAGATTCGCCCACGTTTTGGGGTGATGCGCGCACGTGAATTCACTATGAAAGATGCCTACTCCTTTCACGTTGATCAAGCGTCATTAGCCAAAACTTATGACGAAATGTATGACGCTTATACGCGTATCTTTACTCGCTTGGGCTTAGATTTCCGTGCGGTACAAGCGGATACTGGCTCGATTGGTGGTTTTGCCTCGCATGAGTTTCATGTCCTAGCGGATAGCGGTGAAGATGATATCGCTTTCTCAGATTCGTCCGATTATGCCGCGAACGTTGAACTTGCAGAGTCTATCAGCACCGCTGAGCGTCAGCCAGCGACCAAGCCACGTGAAGATGTGCTTACTGAAAACATGCCAACCTGTGAAGCGGTGGCAGAATATCTAAATATTCCGCTTGCGAACACGGCTAAGACTTTGATTGTGCAAGGTCATACGCCTGAAGGTGAGCCACAGCTTATCGCCGTTGTCTTGCGCGGTGACCATACGCTGAATACCATTAAAGCTGAAAAAATCGAAGAAGCCAATGTGCCATTAACCATGGCAACTGAGGAAGAGCTGAAAGCGGCTGGTCTGCATAAAGGCTATATTGGCGTTGAGCTGGACATGCCCGTATTTGTCGATCGCGCTGCTGCGGCATTGTCTGATTTCGTATCTGGTGCTAACGTAGTCAATAAGCATACTACTGGTATGAATTGGGAGCGTGATGCCCATATCACCCGTGTGGTTGATATTCGCAATGTTCATGAAGGCGATCCTTCTCCTGACGGTAAAGGTACGCTACAAATCAAACGCGGTATCGAAGTCGGTCATATTTTCCAACTGGGTGATAAATACTCGCAAGCCATGAACTGTAACGTGTCTGGTGAAAATGGCAAACCGGTAACGCTGATGATGGGCTGTTATGGTATCGGTGTGAGCCGTATTATTGCGGCGGCTATCGAGCAGAACAATGATGAAAATGGCATTATGTGGCCACCAACGCCAGACGTTAGCGATTCACTGGCGCCATTTGAAGTCGCTATCGTGCCGATGAAGTCGAAAGAAGATACCGTTATGGAGACGGCAACGGCACTATATGAAGAGCTTAAAGCACAAGGCATTAATGTGTTGCTTGATGACCGTAACGAGCGCCCAGGCGTGAAGTTTGCTGACCTTGAATTGATTGGTATTCCGCATCGTATCGTGGTCTCTGACCGTAACTTAGCAGAAGATAAGTACGAATACGTCAATCGCCGTGATAGCGAAAAACAATTACTTAGCCGTGACGAGTTATTGGCAAAATTGACCGCTAAATAGTTTTATTAAAAAGTAAGTAATAAAAAAGCGTCCTATTTAAGGACGCTTTTTTATTGTTAAACAATAGCTAAAGAAATGAAAATCATTATTTAATATTGTACTTTTTAGCCAGTGCTTTACTACGTTTTTGGGTTTCGTTGGCGGTACAAACATCAGCACCAATCATTTGCCAAACAACCATATTATTCATCTCACCTTCATGCTCAAAGTTACACTTCTTATTGCGACTCTTCAGCCAAGCTGCCTGTTCTTTATCCAACTGGGTCTTTTGCGTTGCAGATAGTGTACGATACGCACTCATATAAATTTTATTAAGACGCTTCTTTTCAACTAAAACGGCATTTGTGCCACAATCGGAAGCCACTTCCATATAGGAATCTTCACAAACATATTCTTTTTCTACAAATGCAGCTTGTGCTCCAGTCATTGATAATACCGTCATCATTGTCGCAGCAAAAAAACCTGTTATTACTTTCATAATTACATCCTAATTTTAGTAAAATAATGTTTACTAATTATATAGGATAAATTCAGATTATCACAGTTGCTAATACTGATATTTACTGACGAATTAAGCGGCTTGGCGCTGGCAATAAACTCATATCACTCACACGGCAAGGATTGATATCAATACCGCCGCGGCGCGTATACCAAGCTCGAACCATCAGCGCACTTGGCTCATAATGTTGGCTCAAATCAGCAAATATCTGCTCCACACATTGCTCATGAAAGCCATTGTGCTGACGAAAGCTCAAAATATAACGGAGCATATTGGCATAATTGACTGTTTTATTCGAGGTCATCGACACCGCCAAAGTGCCCCAGTCTGGTTGATTGGTCACCGGACAGTTACTGCGCAGCAAGTTAGAATAAAAGGTGAATGTTTGACTGGCGTTTTGTTGTGCGTCAGCGTCAACACTATCGACCTTTAACAGCGACGAATCAGGATGCAGACTTAACGGCACTTTATGGGCGCTATCGAACAAGGCATTATCAATACAACTACCCTCAGGTTGCATGATTAATAATCCTGAGTCATTATCAGTTAACTCAAACAATTCAACTTGCACATCCGCTTGCACGCATTTGGATAAATCTTTAGCAATCAGCGTTTCTACCGCTTGCCAGTTATTAAATTCAGTGAAATTCAGACTATTAAGATATAACTTCAATGATTTAGATTCAACGATAAATGGTGAGCTTGCTGGAATACTAAAACGCGCCATTGCCACTTGCGAGATGCCTTGAGGATTGAGCCATGACATCTCAAACGCGTGCCACCAATCAACGCCAATATTCAGCTTATCGTCCTGCCAGCCAATAGCATCACGCCCAAGGCTACGTGCTATCGGATACAGAGTCTCTGGACTATATTGGGTCGGATAATCTGTGGTCTGCTCGCCTAAAATGCCATGAATACTCATCTATTTTCCTTATTAGATTCTTTATAACTTTGGTTTTGCTTACTCATAGATCTACAAGCGAATACGCGAGCCATTACTTAATAAGCGATAAGAAATCACATAAAAAATCACGCAAAAGGCAAAAATCGCTGCCATTGAATACCATACATTGACATCAGAATGACCGAGAATGCCATAACGGAACGAGTTCACCATATAGACAATCGGATTGAGCAGTGAGACGTTATGCCAAAATGGCGATAAATTCTCCATTGAATAAAACACCCCACCCAAAAAGGTTAATGGCGTCAGCACAAAGCTTGGGATAATAGAAATATCATCGAATGAGCGCGCATAAACGGCATTAATAAAGCCGCCTAAGGAAAACAAAACAGACGTACCAAGCACCGTAAACATGGTCACAAATAAATGCTCAATACCAAGTTTAGTAAAGAATAGCGCCACGATAGAAACAATAACCGCGATAATCAAGCCGCGGAAAATACCGCCACTGATATAGCCCAATAATATCGCGTGCTTTGATACTGGCGAGACGAGTAGCTCTTCGATACTGGCGGTAAATTTGGCACTAAAAAAGCTAGAAACCACGTTAGAATAACTGTTGGTAATCACTGCCATCATGATTAAACCAGGCACGATAAACTGCATATAAGGCACACCGCCCATATCTCCAACACGCCCGCCAATCATCTTACCAAAGATAACAAAGTACAACGCCATAGTAATCACTGGTGGTAATAATGTTTGCGGCCAGATGCGCAAGATTCGGCGGATTTCTTTGAGTAAAATCGTACGAAATGCAATCCACTTTTTAGCAAATGACATGGTCTCGTTTGGATTGACCTTAATGACTTGTCTCATAATCCCGCCTCCTTCATGCTGTCTTCGCTTTGAATATTTTTATCCACCAGTCGCATAAACAGCTCTTCTAGGCGATTGGATTTATTACGCATACTACCAACTTCAATACCAAGCGTAGTCAGCTGCTCAAACACGCAGTTTAGCGACTCGCCTTCAGTTAATGTCACCTCCAGCGTCAGCGTATCAGGCTGCGCGATTTCAGTAACTTTATCAATCACTAAAGGCTGGGTGAGCGGCTTGGTTAAATCTAATACAAAGGTTTCAACTGACAATTGCGCCAGCAAATCCTTCATTTCTGTATCAATGCGAATTTCTCCATGATCTAAAATCGCAATACGCTTACACAGCTGCTCTGCTTCTTCTAGATAATGAGTAGTAAGGATAATAGTGGTGTTTTCTTCAATATTAATTTGCTGCATAAACTCCCACATCGAGCGGCGCAATTCAATATCCACCCCAGCAGTCGGCTCATCGAGGATAAGCAGTTTGGGCTTATGAATCAATGCCCGCGCAATCATCAAGCGGCGTTTCATTCCACCGGACAGCTCGCGCGACATGTTATTGCGCTTATCCCATAATCCCAACGCTTTAAGCAAACGCTCTGCCCGCGGTTTTGACTCTTTAGCAGAAATACCAAAATAACCTGCTTGAGTAATCAGAATATCTTGTACTTTTTCAAACTGATTAAAGTTAAATTCTTGCGGCACCACGCCCAGATATTGCTTGGCAACAGACGGATTTGCCAATAAATCAGTACCAAAAATATGCACGCTGCCATTAGTCGGTTTAAATAAAGAGCTGATAATGCCAATCATCGTCGACTTGCCCGCACCATTTGGTCCCAATAACGCAAAAAATCCGCCTTGCGGTACGGTTAAGCTGACATTTTTCAATGCCGAAAAGCCATTATCGTAAGTTTTGGATAGATTTTGAATCAAAAGTGCGGGAACCTCAGACATGCAGACCTCTGTGTTTTTTATAAACGATGTATAAAATAGATGATGTAGTGCATTAATGTGAGGCTCACGCCGCCCAATTTCAACGGTAAGGCGAGGTTAATCGGCAGATAAACTTATAGCCATAAAAAAGCGCCCATCTCAAATTACGAAATAGGCGCTCTATTTTCTTCATGCAACTGTTGCATAAGTTTTTATATTTACCACTACCATCCATTAGCGCTTGTTACCACTTACTTTAACAGATGTACCGTAATACAAATTCGCTAAACACTATTGCTTTTGACACTGATTCAATATGATTAGCAATTATTACAAATGCTAGCTAGAGCCTGCAATCATATAGTCAACCGCATTGGTGACTTCTTCATCGACAATATCAGCGCCGCCTTTTGCGGGCATCGCATTAAAGCCATTAATAGCATGATCATATAAAGTGGCTTTACCCTTAGCAATATGCGAACTCCAAGAGCCAGCATCGCCGTACTTAGGTGCGCCTAGCAAACCTGTCGCGTGACAAGTATGACAAACCGCATTATATACCGCTTCACCATCACGAGGACCATCGCCTGCGGCAGGACCCGATGAGCGTGCCGTTACGTCACAGGGCTCGCCGCCCTCAAAGCATACGGTTGCAACCGGCTGAATACGCGCGATCAACTTAGGATATAAGGCAATCAGTTTTTGGACTTGGGGCGTATCTTCAGGAATAGGCTCTTCGGCAGCAGGTGCCGCTGGTGCCATTTCTTCAGCAGGAGCGGCGCCGTCTGTGGTATCAGCTGCAGCCTGTGTGTCATCACCCAACTTTTCAGGGGCGTCAGCGACGACATCCTTTGCTTCTGCCACATCAGAAATCGTCACAGGGGTATCTGCGATATCTTCAGCTTGGCTCACCGCGATACTAGCGATTCCTAGAATGGCAGCTGCCGATAACATCACTACTTTTCTCATTCGTCACGTTCTCTTATTACGTATACAAGGGGCTGGCTTGGTTTGAGGCGACAATTTATCGTTATTAAAATACCGCTAATAATGGTATTTATAATGACAAATAGACCTCAAATTGGCGGGCACCCTTGGCATCGGTGATTATCATTGGTCATTTTCCCTAACATTATAAGGGAAAAGGCGGTCAAATTGCCATGCTTGTTTGCCTACTGGCTTGTTTTTTCTTAAACAAACTTAATAGCGAGCTTCATACATTGGCTTTTGTACTTTTTTTTGTTAGACTAGGCGGTCTTTATTTATCGACAGCTTTTATCAGTAATAAAGGTTGAACACCGATAGGTTTAGACTATTGTCATTTATAATAGATATTATATGCGCTCGTAGCTCAGTTGGATAGAGTATCGGTCTCCGAAGCCGAGGGTCGTGGGTTCGATTCCCGCCGAGCGCACCAATCCCCGTATTTCCTCATTCCCCAGCATTACCTCATATCTCTAAAACCCTTTCATAGCCTCATTCTACGTCTTTAACTATTACTTGTCATTACCTAGTAGCACCTATAGAATGTTATTAAATTTGTTGTACATATCCAACATGACTATTCTTCAACAACATGACTATTTTTCTGGCCAATAGTAACTGTCAGGTAGCGCCCTTGCACCGAATAAGGCTTGTCCAATACGAGCGATAGTTGCTCCCTCTTCAATGGCAATCTCAAAGTCTCCCGACATCCCCATAGACAACTCATATGAGACGGTAGATTCTCTTTTAATTTATCTCGTAACTGTCTTAATAAGATAAAGCAATCTCTAACTTTTTCGTTATTGTTTGACAGTAAGGCTAGTGTCATCAGCCCTTTCATTTACAATCTATCAAGACCCTTAATCTGCTTGACAAATTCAGCTACTCATTTCATTTAATAAGGGATAGTTATAGGGCTAAACCGACTGTTTTATCCGTTTTGTTTGGAGTTATTACGCCTATTTGAGGTTATCAATTAGCTGGGCGCGACTGGGCACTCGATGATAATTAATTACTGGTATACCTCCTAGCAGGCGCTGACCGACAGCGATTTTCTTATCGACTGTGATCATGGCAACTTTTATTCCTTGCTGACTTATCAGCAAATGCTGACCTTTACGTGCCACTTGATATTCAGGAAAGGACTCTTTAAGCAGGGCAGCGGTTTTTTGTAAGGCGTCATTAGGAAATAACTTTGTCCAAAGCGATGTAGGAGTTTTGGCAGTATTTTTGTTAGAGGACGTTTGCTTAGATACTGTCTGTTTAGACATCGACTTTTTAGAAAGAGGGTTTTTAGAAAGTGATGTTTTATTTATTGATGATTTAGTATCCGATTTATTAGCCCTAAAACCTTGATTTGCGTCTTCATCTTTACTACCGCGCGCCTTTGCCAATATCCAGAGCGCAACCACCACTGTCAACAGTATGACAAGCCACCAAATTCCGTCTATCATGAAGGGATACGTCCATTATCAATAAAGGTTAAGCCATGTTAGCAGAATTATCGGCAAAGTTATGCGCTCAAATTCAAGGTGCCGCTACTATATTACGTACCGCTCAGCGTGTATGTATTTTAACAGGCGCTGGCGTGTCGGCAGAAAGTGGTATTCCGACTTTTCGAGACAAACAAACCGGCTTATGGGCGCACTATAATGCCGAAGACCTTGCCAGTATTGACGGCTTTGCTCGCGAGCCTGAGCTGGTATGGGCATGGTATCAATGGCGCAGGGAGCTGGTGCACGACAAAACGCCCAATCCAGCCCATTATGCGCTAGCACGATGGCAAGAGCATATTACTTTATCGCATTCTGCACAACAGCTGACATTAATCACTCAAAATGTCGATGACTTGCATGAGCAAGCAGGCAGTACAGTGACCCATTTGCACGGACATTTAAACCGTAATCGTTGTAGTCAATGTGACACGCCTTATAATGCGCCTATCGTGTCCACTGCTCATCAAGTAGATTTTGGGGTGGCTTTGTTAAATTGTGACCATTGCGGCAGTTATATTCGTCCAGACATTGTCTGGTTTGGCGAAGCATTACCAGTTGACGCTTGGCAAACGGCAGAAGATGCGGCAGCAAACTGTGATGTATTTATCAGCATTGGCACCTCAAGCATGGTCTATCCAGCAGCAGGCTTGGCACATTTGGCGCAACAAAACGGTGCAACACTTATTGAAATCAATCCTAATCCTACCTCAAATACAGTCGTCGACATCACTTTAGCGGCGGCGGCGGGCGTGGTCATGCCAGCTCTTCTGCAAGGTATTATTACTTCATCCCCACCTTCCAAAGATTAGTCTTCAAAGTAGACGATTAAGTATGATATAAAGGCTACTATGTCACATTTGGTTCATTAATTACCTGATTATTTATCTTATTACTTAGCTCGTCATTTGTTCTTATTAAATGGCTTGACGTGCTTGCTCAACTCTTGCCAAATAGTCTTGTTTTAATCTCTCATCTATAAATGCTGAGCGAAACGAGTTTTTCACCAAGGTAACAATATCGTCTTCAGACAACGATAGATTTTCGTATAAATTTATAAAATTCTGATTGATGTAACCTTTAAAATAAGCAGGATCATCAGAGTTGACGCTGACATTTAAGCCATAATCTAATAAGTCTTTGATATTATGCGCTTGATAACTGTCGAATACTTTGAGCTCAATGTTTGAATTAGGGCAAACCGTGAGCGGCATTTGCTCGTCTTTTAACCGCTGCATCAGTGCTGGACTTTGAATCGACTGTACTCCATGGTCAATTCTACTGATACTTAACATATCGAGCGCTTCATAAATGTAGGTAAAATCTGCTTCTTCGCCTGCATGAGCCACCAATTTAAATCCAGCTTCTTTGGCTTTTTGAAAGACCTCTTTAAACTTCGACGGTGGGTTGCCGATTTCTGCAGAATCAAGTCCGACACCAATGATATCGTCTTGAAAGGGCATCGCTTGCTCTAACGTTGCAAAGGCATCGTCTTGGGATAAATGCCGTAAAAAACACATAATAATGCAAGAAGTAATGCCATATTTTGTGTTGGCATCAGCTAATGCTTCTTTAATGCCAGTTATTACTGTTTCAAAAGCAATGCCTCGTGCTGTATGCGTTTGCGGGTCAAAAAATATCTCAGTATGAATAACATTATCTTCTACACATTTGAGAATATATGCCCACGTTAAATCATAAAAATCGTCTTTGGTAATCAGGACATTGGCACCAGCATAATAAATATCTAAAAAGGTTTGCAGATTGGTAAAATTGTAAGCTTTGCGTACATCGTCAATATCTTGATAAGGAATGGCGATGCTATTTTTTTGCGCCAATCGGAACATCAGCTCAGGCTCAAGCGAGCCTTCAATATGTAGATGCAGCTCAGCTTTGGGCAATCGTTTTATTAAATCAATCATGGTATTCTCGTTAGACGGCTATTGAGATAAACAACGCTATATCAATATCAATATCAATATCAATATCAATAACTATGGAAATTGCTTAACGTTACTTTAAAAATACAACCGTATCCGACAGCTCGTTACCGGCAGGATCATGCTCTAAGTGATAATATTGACTTAACAGTTGCCCTATCTCATCTAACAAATCCGTGAGGCTTTCCTCAACTTTACGATTGGCGATACCTGCCACCGCCTTATCGCACATCGCGCGCCACACTGTTGGGCTCACATGCGCACTGATACCGCGATCCGCGACAATCTCTAAGCTGTGCTCGCAGATATTTACGTAGACCAATACGCCCGTATTTTCCTCAGTATCCCAAACCCGATAGCTGCTGAATAATTCGACCGCGCGCTCACGGCAACTGGTGCTGTATGCCGATTGAATGGGCAAATGATTTTCAATAACTAAAAACACCTCACCACGATGACCGCGCTCGGCTGATGTCACTTTAGTGGTTAAGCGTGCTTTGACCTCAGCGGTAAGCCAATTGCTATGGAGCATGGGGACGAACAAAACTTGACGCCACCAGCGTGCAAAGCTTGGCTGAGATGAAGGTAAGCTGTCTTGTGCCATTATCTTATTTCCTCAAGTACGCGATTGCTATCTGACTACTTGCAAGCGTTAAATTATTGGTGCTAAAGCCAGTTCGGTGCTTTTTGATATCAATAGCTTATGTTTTAGTGAGCAGATATTTTATTCATTAACGCTCTACTGATAAATATATCATCTACCATGAGCCGCCTGCACCGCCGCCGCCAAAGCCACCGCCGAATCCGCCGCCACCAAAACCACCTCCGCCGAATCCACCACCGCTACTGCCGCCACCAAAGCCCGGTAAAAAGACCATGCCGCCGCCGCCACCGCCGCGTCCCCCTCGACCACCACCACCACCACGAGCAATCAAAAACAGCCAAATAAATATCGCCATAATGATGGTCATAAAGAAGCCGCCACCCAATGCCAGTGAGCCTGCAACAAAGCCACCGGCAGTCAATACAGAACCAAAAACACGCCCAAAGATACTGGTGATAAATTGCCCAAAAACCATCGCGATAATAAACAATACAATCGATGACGGGCTATCATCAGAACCCTGTTGAGCAGTGCGTTCAGCCGCTTGAGCATCGGCGCGCGCCAGCACTTCAGGATCTGCCTTTAGGCGTCCCTCAAGGCTACTGATACCTGCTGATAGACCGGCAGCATAGTCGTTTTGTTTGAAGTAAGGGGTGATATCATCTCGGATAATACGATTCAAAGCGGCATCTGGCATGACGCCTTCAAGACCGTAGCCAGTCAAGATATAAATCGTACGGTCATTCACTGCCATAACAATGAGCAAACCATCATCGGTATCGGCTTCGCCCAATTTCCATTTATCCGCAACTTGTAGCGCATAGTCAAAGATAGGTATGCCATTCGTCGTTGGCACAATCACTAATGCCGCTTGCGCTAAGCCTTGACGATATATACTGTGCAACTGTTCGGTCAACGCTTGTTTTTGCTGAGGATTTAATAAATTTGCCTGATCTACCACAGGCGAATTCAGGATAAGCTTATCCGCATCGACACTGGCTGCACTAGAGGTAATTGGCGGTAATTTTTTGGTTGTCGTAGCGCCGTTATTAGCACTGTTATCGCTATTAGCATTGGGATTTAGGGCATCATTACCAAAGATAGCCCCGTTAATAGCGTCATTGCCCAGCACCGCATCATTAATCGCCTCATTGCCTTCACCTGCCTTGGCAATCGCGACCAAATCATCTACGCTACGGTTTTGCGCATTCATCGCACTATTCGATGCTGTGTCATTAGCCGCAGCACTATCAGCAGCAACAGCGCCTTCATTCGGCGCCGCATTCAGTCCTGTGACTGCCAATGAGCTAAGCGTCAACAATAAGGCTGATACGATTGCTTTGGAATTTTTCATCTGACTATTACCACCTCAAGTGCTGTCCATGCTGATAAGCAAAAATACCTTCTTAATAGTCTCAATAAAAAGATATGTTTGCCTGTTCTATCTTTAAATACCAATTATTAACTATAAGTAGATAAAGCTTTGTTTCTACTTCTTTGTTTCTACTTAAAAAATAATTAAGCAATCGCTACCTTATTTATTGTCACCAAAATCAACCGTTGGTGCGGTAGAAATCTCTTTTTCGTTTGCCACGTTAAAGTTAGGCTTGGCTTGCAAACCAAAGACTTTAGCAGTGATATTGGTTGGGAACTGACGTACCGTGGTGTTATAGCTCTGCACTTCTTGAATATAACGATTACGGGCGACCGTGATGCGGTTTTCTGTGCCTTCTAGTTGCGCTTGTAAATCTTGGAATAGTGCGTCAGATTTTAGCTCAGGATAACGCTCAGATACTGCCATTAATCGTGATAAGGCACTGCCCATTTGCGCTTGTGCTTCGGCATAACGCTCCATGGCTTGTGGGTCATTGAGCACTTCTGGCGTTATGGTAATGCCGCCCGCTCGTGAGCGCGCTTCTGCAACTTGGGTAAAGACGTCTTTTTCTTGGTCGGCATATTGCTGCACGACTTTTACCAAGTTTGGCACCAAATCGCTACGGCGCTGGTATTGGTTGACCACCTCTGACCACGACGCGGTGACTTGCTCATCTTGCGCCTGTAAATTGTTATAACCGCAGCCTGATAAGCCAACGGTTGACGTTGCCAATACGGCAGCGAGGATAAGAGGTTTTACAATAGAGTAACGCGCCATGAGACAATCTCCTAAAAATAAATGGGGTGAATAAAGGCACTATTAACGCTAATTGCGCCATGCTTTAGTACACGCATTTTCACCACTAAAATTACAGCTAATGTTTATGCTGCCAATGATGGCGTTATATTACTAATATTACAATTGACCGTTACCAAAACACAACCGCAAAGCCGTGCTTAACCAACGCTTACAGCAAATTTTCAGCCTTTTCGCTCGCTATTTTTGAGCAAGCAGTTTGCCTTATCTTAAGGCTCTAATATCTGACGTCATTCTTTTATGATTGACCTCCCCTTTCAGGGTTACTCTATTCATACTGTTCTGCCTGTTATATATAAGTTACCTATTAAACCCAATCATAATGCGTTTTATGCCTATCAATAAGGCAGAAACAATGAGCAATTTGAGAAATTCCTAGTAATTAGCCCAAAACTGTGGCAAATTGCAGTTACGTAGCCGTATGGTTTATATACATTTGACAATATTTTTAATAAGCCTTTGCTGCAAGTTGTTGTATTTAAAGCTAAATTTATTGGCAATATAGTATTAAATCGAAACAAAAAATATGGCTTATTTGATATTATCAATCTTTTAGTTATATAAGCAAAATAATTTGGTTATATAATGATAGTTTTTATCCGCTGGGTTCTTTATTTCGCTCTGCCTGCGTGACATCAGCATACCGCAGCCACCAACAAGGCAAAAGGAATTGCAACCACAGCTGCTCAGGCTCAACATCGCTCCTATTGTATATAGATGTTGTGCCTGTACTCATCAATTGAGTCGCTAAGTGGATAAGTACAGACAACGACAATCCATAGTCAGTGGTTAATGGGATGTTTATAAAGACCGCTTGTATAGAGACAGCTTTATAGACATCAACTGAAGATTAACGGCAGCACATTATTAGCTGCACGCATCACCACTTCGAGACAGTTTGAGGAATATAGATATGGAAGGTTTAGTTAATCTTGTAAATGGAATTATTTGGAGCCCAGCGCTGATTTATTTATGCTTGGGCGCAGGTCTTTTTTACTCCATCATGACCCGATTCGTACAAGTACGTCTCTTTGGGGAAATGATAAAGCTATTATTTTCAGGAAAATCAAGTGATCAAGGGATCTCATCCTTTCAGGCACTTGCAGTCTCTCTAGCCGGTCGTGTCGGCATGGGGAATATTGCTGGGGTAGCTGCAGCTATCGGTTTCGGTGGACCTGGTGCGGTATTTTGGATGTGGGTCGTGGCGTTCTTAGGGGCGTCTACCGCTTATGTTGAGTCCACTCTAGCGCAGATTTATAAAGAAAAAGACGTGATTACTGGTCAGTACCGCGGTGGTCCTGCGTATTACTTTGAGCGCGCTCTTGGTCAACGCTGGTACGGCATTTTATTTGCCGTTGCCTCTATCTTCGCTTGTGGTATGTTCTTGCCGGGCGTTCAGGCAAACGGCGTTATCAATGCCTTTACCCAAGTGATGGGCGAAGGCTCAGCAATGACGGTTGCAGGCTTAGAGTTCGGCTCTATGCGCCTATTAGCATTGGCAATTATCCTTGTGGTTTTAGCGATAATTATCTTTGGTGGTATTAAGCGTATTGCTTCTTTTACCGAGTATGCCGTTCCCTTTATGGCAATAGGCTATATTGTGCTGTCACTCATCATTATGTTTACCAACTATGAGATGATTCCACAAGTCTTTGGTATGATCGTGGGCGACGCTTTCACGGCACAAGCAGGCTTTGGTGCTGCTATTGGTTGGGGTGTAAAACGTGGTATTTACTCCAATGAAGCGGGACAAGGAACGGGTCCACACGCAGCTGGTGCAGCTGAAGTTGAGCATCCAGCCCAGCAAGGATTGGTACAGGCATTTTCAGTATACGTTGATACGTTATTGGTGTGTTCTGCTACTGCGTTTATGATTCTTACTATGGGTACATATAACATTCAAGGCACGCTACCTGACGGTCAGTTTATCGTCCAAAATGTGGCGGCAACGACAGAAATTAATGCGCCAGCCTTTACCCAAATGGCAATGGAATCTGTTTACGGTGTGTATGGCAATACCTTTATCGCAGTTGCTGTATTCTTCTTCGCCTTTACCACCATTTTGGCTTATTACTATATTGCTGAAGTGAACGTTGCCTATCTGACCCGCTTTATTAGCCCACGTGCAAACAGAACCGGCACATTCTTGGTTAAAATCTTGATCATGATCATGGTTGCCTACGGTGGACTGAACTCAGCTGGTTATGTTTGGGCAATTGGTGATATTGGTGTTGGTCTCATGGCTTGGCTCAATATCGTTGGTATTTTAGTCATCTTCTTTGTTGCTAAGCCGACGCTTACCATGCTAAAAGACTATGAAGCCCAGCGTAAAGCAGGTGTGAAGCACTATGAATTTGATCCTGCCAAATTTGGTATCAAAAATGCCCCTTATTGGGAAGAGCGTCATGCTAAAGCTCAGCAGAAACTAGCAGAAAGCTCATTGCATAAAGAGCCTAAACCATAAGGTTGTACAAGCTAATAAGTGCATCGCGATTGTTTATTTTAAAAAGCCCGAGGCATCTGTCTCGGGCTTTTTATTACCTTACCTATTATTCCTATTCATCTTTACATACTACCGCAGCATTTCTCTTCGCATGACTATGGATGTTAAGTCTGGCTGCGACATTCAGTTATCATAACTATCTTATTAGCACCCACAAAAAAGCCCAGCACGATAGGCTAGGCTCTTTTAGACAGGTTAATGATTAACTTTAGTAATCATTAACCTTAATAACAGTTTAACCTTAATACTGGTTCAATTACTCTTTTGGCAATAGTACAGTATCAATAACATGAACCACGCCGTTGGTTGCTACCATGTCCGTACCAACGATGTTCGCTGTGTTGCCACTGGCATCAGTAATCACATTGGCATCACTAATAGAGATGGTTTGACCGTTTACTGTTTTGATATCTGTACCAAAAGGAATGTCAGCGGCTTTTACGACCATAGGAACCACGTGATACGGAAGAACTGTTTTTAGCAAATCAGTATTGGCTAACAGCTCTTCTTTAGTCACATTCAACTTGGTTAATACAGCAGCAAACGCATCATCGGTTGGTGCAAATACTGTATACGTACCTGCGTCCATCATCATGGTATCAAGACCAGCTGCTTTTAATGCAGCCGTTAAGATGGTTAGTTTTTCATTGCCAGCAGCCATCTCAGCGATACTTTGCGTCGCTTCAGTTGCCATTGGATCCGTTTCAGCAACCACTTCTGTTTCAGGCATGGCTTCTGGCTCTACAACAACTTCTGTCGTGGCTTCTGGCTCAACCGTTTCAGTGACCACTTCTTTGTCATTACACGCAGCCAATGATATGGCAGCACTGATAATAGCTACTGATAATAATGATTTCTTTAATGAAGTTTTTAACATAACGCTTTTCCTGTGGGTTATAAAGTATAAGGTGCTGATGTAAATTGCTAAAAATAGCTGATAATTAAACAACCAAACACTAGCCGGCTATATACAAACCTACTAGCGGCTTATTGGAGTAACACATTACTACTTATTAAACAAAAGTTTTAATACAAGTTGTCAAACTGTGTATCGTTTATATAGATAAATACTGTAATTGAGTTAATTTCAAACCATTATGTAATTAAATGGTGAATGATTAAAATGATAGTAGTGGCTTGAATTCGTTACTATTTAATACCTCTTCGTAGAGCAGGCATTAAATAGCTAAAGATAAACTTAGACGAGCTGAGCTCTCCTAAGCTACGGTGTGATATCAATAAAAACATACTTTTGATGAGCGAGCCATCTCATTTAATGGCTTTGACGATGCCTACCTTGGTAATAATACTCTGTCAATAACATGAACAACGCCATTGGTTGCCGCAAGATCCGTTTTTAATAAGGTAATCTCGCGTCCACTTTCATCCATAAGTTTGCCTTGAGAGGTGACCATTAAGGTATCGTTACTCAACATAATGATATTGCCAGACGTCACATCCTTAGCGTAAATAGGCATTGTGCCATTAATGACATGGTAACCTAAAATTTTGGTGAGCAGCGCCTTGTTAGCAAACAGCTGCGCCTTGGTCATTTTCTTCTCTGCTAGCACCTGCATAAAGGCATCATTGGTTGGGGCAAATATAGTGAAATGGGCGTTTGGATTGGATAAGGTATTGACCAGTCCCGCCGCTTGTACCGCCTCTACCAATATTGAAAATTCTGGATTGCCTTGGGCAATTTGTACCACATTCATGGTCGCCATAGGCTGAGTATGAGTAGGGGTCGGCATCGGCACATGCGATTGTGGCGTCATATGGTTACACGCACTGAGCCCTACCAGTGACACAGCAAGTGCGCTAATTGTTGCAATTTTGGTGAGTTTCATAGCGATATCCTTAATAAAGTCATGCTAGATTAAAAAGCCTTAATTAGGACACGATAGCCCTATTCATCACTCATTTTTACTGCTCATCTTTTTTAAAACCTCTGCTCCAAGTGCTACGTTTTAAATAATACGTTCTTTAAAGTGGTTCATCGAAAAGAACGTTACCAACCATAGAGATAGGGGAAAACAATGACTACTGGATATTAATTAGCTCAGCTTATCAAGCATCGCAATTCATAAATTCAAATTAACATATATAATGCCGATAACCATTTGTTATCACGCTACATTTTGTAAACTTGTTGTAGATGATGACTATAGTTTTTTACTGGATACCTAGAAAACATACGTCAGCATAGACCTTATAAACTGCCGTTGGCATCTACTCTGTACTTAAGCGCACAGGGATGAATAATGGGTTTTTCGTGCTAGAATATTAATAACTATTTGCTAACTTCTTTATGTCAATGCTAAGTAAAGGATTGCTAGTGTATATTTTATAATTTGATTATATGACATATTTAAAACTCTATATTTTGAAAGCCTATACCTTAAAAGCTCTTTTATACCTTTCTTGACTATTTTGACTCTATAAATTCACAATATAAGTGACCTACCCATGACGCCGACACCCTCTGCTAAAATTGATACAACGCAAACGCCTACTTCTAACGCCAGCAACCCAAATGCCAACCCTAATGATTTTATCCTGACGCCGCCTGCTATATTTCCTTATAAAGAGCAGCAACTAACAGCACGCGCGCGTATTACTGAGCAGATGGCTGCACGCATTTTGATGCTAGATGGTGCGATGGGTACCCATATTCAGAATTATAAGTTAGAGGAAGCGGACTATCGCGGTGAGCGCTTTGCTAATATCAGTCAAGATGTGCGCGGTAATAATGACTTGTTGGTGCTGACGCAGCCGCATATGATCAAAGAGATTCATCTGGCGCATCTAGAAGCTGGCGCTGATATTATCGAGACCAATACCTTTAATGGTACACGGCTGTCGATGGCAGACTACGATATGCAGTATCTCGTGCCAGAGCTGAATAAAACGGCTGCTAAGATTGCTCGCGAAGCCGCTAATGAATTTACGGCTAAAAATCCTGAAAAGCCGCGCTTTGTGGCTGGGGTTATTGGACCGACATCACGTACTTGCTCACTATCGCCTGATGTCAATGATCCCGCCTTTCGTAACATCACCTTTGATGAGTTAGTGCTTAATTATCGTGAGTCAACACTTGCGCTGATAGAAGCTGGCGTTGATATTATTCTGATCGAAACCATTTTTGATACGCTAAACGCCAAAGCAGCGATATTTGCGGTAACCGGTGTGTTTGATGATATTGGTTTTGAATTGCCGATTATGATTTCGGGTACGATTACCGATGCGTCAGGTCGGACATTGTCAGGTCAAACCGCTGAAGCCTTTTATAACTCCATTCGTCATGCCAAACCTTTAACGGTTGGTTTTAACTGTGCACTCGGTGCTGATGCGTTACGTCCACATATTCAGACGCTATCGAACATCGCTAATACTTATGTCTCCGCGCATCCAAACGCTGGTTTGCCTAATGAGTTCGGTGAATACGATGAAACCGCTGCGGAAACCACTGCCCTATTAGAAGGCTTTGCTAAAGCGGGTATTTTAAATATCGTTGGCGGCTGTTGTGGTACGACACCTGAGCATATCCGCCAAATCGCTAATATGGTCGCTAATTATCCACCACGCGTGATTCCTGAGATTGCCCCTGCCTGCCGCTTATCTGGACTTGAGCCTTTTAACATTACCCCTGATAATCTATTCGTCAACGTTGGTGAGCGTACCAATGTAACTGGCTCGAAGAAGTTCTTGCGCTTGATTAAAACAGAAGCCTATCTTGAGGCGCTTGATGTTGCCCGTGACCAAGTCGAGGGCGGCGCACAAATCGTCGATATCAATATGGACGAAGGCATGCTTGATTCTAAGCAAGCGATGATTCACTTCGTTAATTTGGTCTCAGGCGAGCCGGATATTAGCCGTGTGCCATTGATGCTAGATTCATCAAAGTGGGACATTATCGAAGAAGGTCTTAAACGCACCCAGGGCAAATGTGTCGTCAACTCTATCTCATTAAAAGAAGGTCATGCCGAGTTCGTTGAACGCGCTAAGCTCTGTATGCGTTACGGTGCTGCCATTATCGTCATGGCATTTGATGAAGATGGACAGGCGGATACCTTTGAGCGTAAAACTCAGATTTGTAAACGCAGCTATGATGTGTTGGTCGATGAAGTGGGTTTCCCTTCTGAAGATATTATTTTTGACCCTAATATCTTTGCGGTCGCAACTGGTATTACTGAGCATAACAACTACGGCGCCGACTTTATCAATGCTACCAAATGGATTACTGAAAACCTGCCAAATGCTATGGTATCAGGTGGCGTATCGAACGTATCCTTTAGCTTCCGTGGTAACCCGATTCGTGAAGCCATTAACTCGGTATTCCTTTATCATGCGATTCAAAACGGCCTAACCATGGGTATTGTCAACCCTGCCATGCTTGAGCTGTATGACGACATACCTAAAGATGCCCGTGACGCCATCGAAGATGTCATGCTCAACCGTAACCAAGGCGAGAGTGGACAAGATGCTACCGAGCGACTGATGAGTGCTGCTGAAAGCTATCAAGATGGCGGTAAGAAAAAAGATAGCACTGTCGATATGACATGGCGTGAAGGCACGGTTGAAGAACGTATTGCCCATGCACTAGTAAAAGGCATCACCACCTTTATTGAGGCCGATACCAAAGAAGCGTGGGAGAAATATCCGCGTCCGCTAGAGGTTATCGAAGGGCCACTGATGGACGGTATGAATATCGTCGGTGATTTATTTGGTGCCGGTAAAATGTTCTTACCGCAAGTAGTGAAATCTGCGCGCGTCATGAAACAGTCAGTTGCTTGGCTAAACCCATATATCGAAGCGGAAAAAGTCGAAGGGGAAACCAAAGGTAAAATCCTAATGGCTACCGTCAAAGGCGACGTCCATGATATCGGTAAAAACATCGTCGGCGTGGTACTTGGCTGTAATGGCTATGACATTGTCGATCTAGGCGTGATGGTGCCGTGTGAAAAAATCCTTGATACCGCCATTGCTGAAAAAGTCGATATCATTGGCTTATCAGGTTTGATTACTCCAAGCCTTGATGAAATGGTTTATGTTGCCAAGCAAATGCAAGAGCGCGGCATGACACTACCATTAATGATTGGCGGTGCAACGACTTCTAAAGCGCATACCGCTGTGAAAGTCGAACCACAATACCAAAACGATGGCGTCATTTACGTAGCGGATGCCTCACGCGCAGTCGGCGTGGTGACCAAATTACTCTCCAAAGAGCATCGTCAGGGCTTAATTGATGACACCCGCGCGGAATATATCAAGGTGCGCGAACGCTTAGCGAAACGTCAACCTAAAGCTGCCAAGCTATCTTATGCCGAATCTATCGAGATTGGCTTTCAGTACGATTGGGACAACTATGTACCGCCTATACCTAATAAATTAGGGCAAGTGATATTTGATGATTATTCTATTCATGATCTCATTCCGTATATCGACTGGACACCGTTCTTTATCTCGTGGGGTCTGTCTGGTAAATACCCACAAATTCTAACTGATGATGTCGTTGGTGAAGCGGCGCAAGACTTATTTGGCAATGCCAAAGACTTACTCAATAAGATGATTGATGAAAAATCAATCGTTGCCAAAGGCGTATTTAAAATCGCACCCGCCAAACGTACTGGCGCGGATACCGTCACCGTCTATGACAAAGCGCCAACTGAAGGCGGCAGCGCAGAATATCAGTTTGAGCATTTACGTCAGCAAAGTGACAAAGCCAGCGGCACGCCGAACTTTAGCTTAGCGGACTTCATCTCACCGCTCGATACGCATACCGATTATCTGGGCGGCTTCACGGTCTCAATCGTGGGCACAGAAAAACTCGCTGAAGCATACAAAGCCAATGGCGATGACTATAACGCTATTATGGTACAAGCCTTGTCTGATCGCTTAGCCGAGGCCTTTGCTGAGCATCTACATAAGCGTATTCGCAAAGAGTATTGGGGCTATCTACCAGAAGAAGGTTTGAGTAATGACGAGCTCATCAAAGAGAAATACGTCGGTATCCGCCCTGCTCCCGGCTATCCTGCCTGCCCTGAGCATACGGAAAAAGGCAAACTGTTTGACTGGCTTGGTACGGGCGATGCCATCGGTACGACTTTGACTGAAAGCTATGCCATGTGGCCTGCGTCTTCGGTCAGCGGATTTTATTACTCGCATCCTGAGAGTGTTTACTTTAACGTCGGTAAAATTAGCACCGATCAGTTAGAGAGTTATGCTGAACGTAAAGGCTGGGATATGAAGACTGCTGAGAAGTGGTTGAATCCGAATTTGTAGGGTTAGTCTGAAGCGGTGGGGTTAGTTATTGTAGCTGATCCTGCTATTTTTCCATATCTTTGCTAACCAAAAGCTAGTGGTGAAATCACTGTCTTACTACTATTCTGCGTATTCAAAATTCACCTTGAAAATACTCAGTACAAAGACTTTTAAGTTAACTAAAGCTGTCCTTCTAGCTTTTTCTCTAACAATGATTGTGTTTGTAGAATAAAACAGGGCACTTCTCTATTTAATTGCCTTATATACTGAACTTTACCTTTCAAAGATAAACACTCATCTTTGAGTTGAGCATAGGACTCATTATCAACATTGATATTTATACTTTCACATAACTTTCTTAGCCCTTTATAATAAACATTCTTGACATCCACTGTATCTTTAAGAGCAACACCTGTCACTATCGGGGTCTGATTTGAAGTATATCTTTTGGTTTTTTCCTCTTTAATGATATAACCGTATCGTTCTATGATTTTTTTCATAACGTTATAATGGCTATCATTAACAATATCACCAGATATAGTTATATCATCTGCATAGACTGTAAATTCTTGCTGAAATCTATTAGATTGTAGATACATTTCGTGAAACATATCTGTATTTGCTAAATTACAAAGATATACACTAATTTGGCTACCTGTAGGTAGTGAGCCTTCAAAAGAACATATTATTGATAATACATAAGCTACATCTTGTTCGCATTTCAACTTGTCTCGAAAAAATCTACGTAGAGCTTCATTACATATGCTCTGATAGTAAGATTTAATATCAAAAGTGATTAACTGCTTAGAATATAAGTGAGCTTTTGCATTACTAATATGAGAGCAGCCTTTTTTTGAATAATTTATGTATGAAGGTGTTTCAACTCTAGCTAATAGGTTAGCAATTCGATTATGAACACGATACATTAGATTAATAGGCTCTTGAATTAATCGTCCTTTTTGGTTTGTATAGCAATTATAGAACTTACTATTTTTAGATTTATTAATTAGTAGCTTAAGCTCTTCATTATTTATACTAAGAATCTCACAAAGTTTTTTTAAGCTAGTAATTTTGTATAATCTACACTGATCTATAGAATACCTCTTATCAGCTTTTACCTTTAGTTTTTTTCTGCTCATATTCAGTACTCCAATCTAGGATTTTAAGAATAAAGCTCGCAGATTTTATCCGAAAAGTCTTAGATATCTTTCCTTCATTTTCGAGTTGTTCTGAAAAGTACAGTAGAGAAGAGACAGGTAGATCGAAATAGTCTGAATAGCTCTGTAAAAGCTCGATACTTGGGGACTTCTTACCATTCTCAATTTCAGACAGATAAGAATTAGATATATTTAGCTCTCGTGAGAGCTCATTTTGCTTCAATTTATGAAACAAACGAATTTTTTTTAAAGCATTGTTAATCATATAAGACTCCATAAGAATCTGTTGAGGACAACGCTTAAGGGTTACCATCAAAGTAGTGCTTAATTAAATCAAAAACCCTAAGCAAACTATAAATAATTTTAAAAGCTTTCAATAGCAAGAAGATTGACTTCTTTAGCAATTTTCTACTTCCCTTAAGCGGTTGCTGATTATTAGTTGATTTTTTCATAAAAACTTCTCCTAGTTAATACTAGTACAATTACCAGTATCCTCATCACAACTAGAAAAATAGACTTAATCAGCGGTCAATCCTAACAGGTGCTTGTTTGCTCTCGTCGCAAACAAGCACCATACCGAACTATTACAACACGTCGATTAAAGGACGCATGAGCCCAGCAAAAGGTAGAGGGTTCTAATCCTCCGCAGGTAAAAAACTTACCTAATATTCATGATGAGTTATTCGTCTATACATCAACTAACATCCAAGATTATACAATAAGAAAAAAATTAATCAATATTTATTTCGCTATAAGCGAAATAAATATTTGCAAATAGCGAATCTTAATACTCAAGGCTTTATAGTATTTAGTTAGAAACTATCGTAGCATCCTCTTATTCTAACTATAGCTCAATCTAATTTACCTTACCCCGCCGACACTTCTCCGAACAATAAATCACCTGCTCCCAATCCTTCTCCCACTTCTTACGCCAGCTAAACGGACGCTGGCAGACGGGGCAGATTTTTTGCGGTAGGTTTACTTTTTTATGTGCCATTGTCTGCTCCCTTGTTGCCAAATATCGTTAGTTAGCTAGTAATGCCTATTTATCTTCTTTCTGATGATCCAACCCTTCATACTTTTTCACGCGGCGGCACTGGTCGGAGCAATAGACCATACTTTCCCAGTTTTTATCCAACTTCTTACTCCAACTAAACTCGCGTTGACAGATAGGACATTCTTTTTTGCGGACGTTCTTTTTTTTGTGCGCCATATTATTGAGCCTATTTATTGATGATTTGAAGGTTTACTACTAACTGTTTAACGTCCCCACACAGGCGAGCGCGCTAGTCCGCCTGACTTACTGCTGATGGTGTAGCTTGCGCCGTTTGAAAGCGCGCGAATAACAAGGCTACTGCCCTTTTGCCCGCTATGTGGTGCATTTTGCATTGGATATACTGCATAGCTGCCACTTGGCGATAGACGCGCAGGCTCGTCCAGTCCAGTCTCGCCAAGGTTGAGCACCTGTCCAGTTGCCAAGGTCATGACGGCAGCTTGCCGACCGTTCAGATAAGCCATGCGCTGACCGTCTAAACTCAGCTGTGGGCTTGCCGCGTAGCCACTGGTTGCGATTAGATGCGACTTTTTGGTAGCAAAGTTATAACGATAAATGCGCGGACGACCAGCGCGGCTTTTATCACTGACATAGACGAAGCTCTTGCCGTCGGGCGCGTAGCTTGGCTGCACTTCGGTACTGGGAATCGTCGTCAATTGCGTGCTGCTACCATCACTTAAACGCAGCTCATAAATATCAGCATTGCCACTCGCTGTCGAGCTATACAGCAGCTTTTGTCCATCTGGTGAAAATGCCGCTGACAAGTGACTACCCTTACCACCAACCACCAACGTTTGGGCATGAGTACGCGTATCATAGACATATATTTTGGGTGGTTGGCGCTGCGCCTGTTTGCTATATGCCAATTGCTTGCCATCGGCTGACCACGCGGGCGCATAGATATAGCCATTGAGCTGATCTATCAACTGGCGGTCACTACCGTCAGGACGAATAGTATATAGCGAGGATATTTTTGCCGCGCCCAATCCTTGCTCCTCGACATAGGCGATGCGCCCTTGACGGTCAATTGCTGGCATAGCGGCAGTTAGCGGATTGGTCGCTACCGCACTGGTATTATCGGCATTCTGAATTGGCAAGGTGCTACAAGCCGTTAAAACGCTAAACGTACTCAGCAGCGCGGTAATAATAATGCCTTTATAGACAGTGGTAATCATCATAAAATAAAACTCAATTAAGAAGAACAATGCGCCAGTTCACGGCTAATACGTCCATGAATCGCTGATAAATCAGATTTTTAAGAACCATAGTTTTGATGCTGATAGTGTATCGTAATTAGCCATACGCTTTTTAATAAAGTAGCATTGGTGCTGACTAACACTGTGAACCGCCCCGGTATTGTCGGAGGCTCAACTTTCTGAGAGAATACGACAATGAAAACACGAAACTATACCCCCGAG
>NZ_JBEOOX010000009.1:0-104380 GCF_040309565.1 Psychrobacter sp. 16-MNA-CIBAN-0192 | reverse complement strand
TAACAGAGAATCTAAGGCTGAAGATAGATTTTTGACATCTATTCTTGGAATTTGACATTAATTGTTGGAATTGACAAGTGGTATCAAGCTCTCTGACCAAAGACGTCTATAAACTATTTTTCGATAGAGACGCGCCTGAATCCCGTCAGGTATTAGTTGGTCGTATTTCTGTTGTGCTGGTCGCTATCGTATCAATTATGCTGGCGTCTAATCCAGAGAGTTCAGTATTAAGTCTAGTATCACATGCGTGGGCAGGATTTGGTGCTGCGTTTGCCCCATTAGTGGTATTTAGCTTGACATGGCGTCGTATGAACCGCAACGGCGCGGTTGCTGGTATGGTAGTTGGTGCCTTAACCGTAATTTTATGGGTATATGGCGGTTTTGAGCATAATGGTATGCCACTTAATGACTGGTTATACGCCATCGTTCCAGGCTTCTTATTTAGTACCATCGCTATCTTTGCCGTAAGTATTATGACTGGCGGACCTAAGGCTTCAGTATCAGCGAAATTCAGAGAAATGGAAGCGCATTTAGGTAAGTAAATGCGCTATAGATAAAGTAGATGTATTTATTTAAACCATTAAAAAAATCCCTGTTACTAAATAGTAGCGGGGATTTTTTATAGCGTTATTCTTTTAGACAACAATTAAATAATTAAGCTTAAAGCCCTTAATAAAAAAGCGACCCATTATGGATCGCTTTTCTATATTAAATTATACTACTGTACTCTAATTAAAGTTTTGCTTTGCTTGATAAGACAGCTTTACACCTAATATATAACCATCATTGTCTTGGAAGTCACCAACGATTTTCTTAGTAGGCAGCTGACCTTTAGCATCACCGAACCAGAGATATTTACCACCAGCAGATACTGCCCAATTCTCGTTTAAGTTATATTTAGCACCTAAACCGGCACTATAGTAGCCGTCAACAGGACCTAAAGAGGTGGTTGGATCGCCTGCACCACTATCCCAGCCAACGGTGCCACTTAACGCGAGTGCTGGAGATAGACGCTTTGCCATGCCTAGCTCTACCTGCCATTGATCGTCATCATAGCCAACCAAAGCCAATCCATCTGGACCATACGAGCCTTTACTAACGTCATTATATAGTGGCGGTACGATGGCAAAATCACTCCACGGCACCCAGCGTACTTTTGCTGTGGCTAATGTGGTCTTATTAATACCTGTCTGGAAGTCAAAGTTTACGGATTGTGGAGTAGTCACTTCAAAAACGCTGTTTCTATTTCCAGAAGCGGCAGCGGCAGCTATTTGTGCTGGTGTAGCATCTGCTGGCAGACGACCAACAGCGCCAATACCTACTATCGGATAACTTTCAGAAATCTTGGCATTATGATCAATTTCAGAGCGATAAGTAAGCGCCGCTTTTAAAGCGATTTCAGGTTTGCTATAAGAGACGCCAGCCAGCCAGCCGTAATCTTGGTCAGGAGTAACATGCGCAGTATAACCACTCGCAGGACCATAAGCCAAACCACGTAATTTTACATCAGCCTGCAAACGCTGGGCAACAGGACCACCATATACTTGGAACTCTTTATTGGCACCAAATTTTGCACCAAGAATTGCGGTGATGTTTTCGCTACGTACTTCAACATTAGTGCCTTCACCTGCAGTGCCGGCTTCAGCGCGGGCGATGCCTACAGCTGTAGATAGATTTGTAGCACCAGCTGCCGCTGCCGCTCTCTGTTGTGGCGTTAGCGTTGTATCTTTTGCAATCCCCGTCAGTCTAGCTATCTCGGTCCCAACGGTTGCGCCATTAAACTTGCCGCCAGTTAGCTTAGTAATCGAGCTGTTTAGATCGCCTTTCGCCACAAAGTTGTTATCGCCACTATAATCAGCCGCTGCACCAAATGGCTCATCATATAAGATACCGACACTAAAAGTATCGTTGATATCTGCTTTTACACCATAACGGAAAAAATCATAAGACTCAGCAATATCGCCAATTTTATTACCCTGAACATAGCCATTGCTATTAGGCACATTGTTAGCACTATCGTAACCGCTCACATCAGCATCAATATAAGTATAGACTGCCTCAGCATATAAGCCGTCTTGTAAAAACGCCGTAATATCTTGACCAGAACGATCCAGACCGGCGGCATGAGAGACACTGGCAATAGATAAAGCAGCAGCAGCGATTACTAAAGGTTTTAAATGAAAAGTTGGGCGCATATGGTTCTCCTAATATCCTTATTATGACCCGCTCTATTTTTAACAAATGCTTAGTGCCCTACATTTGCTTACTATATAAGCGGTTTCCTATTTAAGATAGTAATGTCTTTCTGACAGTAAGACAACAATTAAAGCGTATGATTTCTCTAATATGACCGTACAGTACAAATTATATATTCTGTTATTTCTACAACATATCACCATTTATATAAAATTTGATGTAAAAAAGCGACCCGTATCGGATCGCCTTTTTATAAACCATAGTGATATCCGTCACTCTATAACTGTGTACCTAGTTATATTTAGTTAAAACTTTGTTTAGCCTGATAAGACAGTTTCATACCAACGATATAACCATTGTTATCATCGAAATGACTGACAATATTTTGATTTGGAATTTATCCCTGCGCATCACCGAACCATAAGTATTTACCACCTGCAGACACTGCCCAATTCTCAGTCAGATTGTATTTCGCCCCAAGACCTGCGCTGTAATAACCTTCAATCGGACCCAAAGAGCTTACTGGATTACCAGCACCGCTGTCCCAACCGATATTACCTGTAATGGCTAAAGCCGGAGTAAAACGCTTGGCGAGACCCAATTCTACTTGCCATTGGTCGTCATCATAGCCAACCAAAGGTAATCCATCTGGACGATAAGCGGGATTAGCGGTACTCACTTCATTATATAATGAGGGCTCAATCGCAAAGTCGCTCCATGGCACCCAGCGCACTTTAGCAGTGGCTAACGTGGTCTTATTAATGCCCGTTTGGAAATCAAAGTTTACTGATTTTGGCGTCGTAATCTGAATATCACCGCTTCTAGTCGCTGGAAATATAAATGGTCCGCCAGCAGCGCCAGGTATTGAACCACCGACTACTGGAGCCAGCGGATACTGCTCAAAAGCGTTGCTATTATGCTCAATGTCTGAGCGATACGTGAGCGCTGCTTGCAATGCAATCTCAGGCTTACGATAAGCCACGCCCGCCAACCAGCCATAATCCTGATCCGCACTAATATGGGTGGTATAACCATTAGCAACCTCATATGCCTTACCACGTAGCTTTACGTCCGCTTGTACACGCTGAGCAACTGGACCGCCATATATTTGGAAGTTCTTATGTTGACCAAGTTTTGCGCCAACAATGCCGGTGATGTTTTCAGTGCGTACTTCGACGTTAGTGCCCTCGCCATTGCGTGGTGATAGCGGGTTTTGATCAACAAAATTATTCTTACCACTATAATCAGCGGCTGCACCGAACGGCTCGTCATATAATACGCCGACACTAAAGGTATCATTAATATCTGCCTTTACGCCATAACGGAAAAAGTCATAAGACTCGGCAATATCGCCAATTTTATTGCCCTGTTGATAAGCGTTTTTATCGATAGCAGTACTGGCACTATTATCATAGCCACTTACATCTGCATCAATATAGGTATATACCGCTTCTGCATACAAGCCATCTTGCAAGAATGCAGTGATATCTTGACCTGAACGATCGAGACCAGCAGCAGAAGCCAAGTTGGTTATAGAAAAAGCAGCGACAGCTACCGCAAGAGTTTTGGCGTGAAAGGTAGGGCACATGGTATATCTCCGAACATCTTTATTATTGTGCTGCTACGTTGCTATTTAGCAATCGAGAGCAGACCGCGCTGCATCATAAAGATTATTCAGGTTCAAAACAATACAAAGAATACGTGTATAGAGAAGTATGACTGGTTGGTCACAGATTTGTAACTGTATTAATTATACTTATAGCTACATTTGCCCTCTAAAGTGAAAAGCATTATCACCTTATATAGCTAGTTTTTTAATAAAAATCAAAGCTAGCAATATAAGCCTAATAATGTGGCGGGCGATCAGCATTCACATCAAACGGCGCAATACCCTCATCAGCACTTTGGCTTTCGACTTGTTTATATATGAGCTGGAGCTGGCGCTGGAGCGTGCGAATATGCTTGTCCTGCTGAGTAATGATATTATCAAGATGCTCAACGGTCAGCTCTAAATGCGCCATACTCATTTGTAGCTCTATCATCTGTTGTTGTAGCTCATGCTCTACTGCTGTACTTTCTACCTTAGCATCTGCATTGGTATGAGCGTTGGTACTATCATTTTTTGTGGTCGGCGATTGTTGCGGTTGCATCATGGGTATCTCGTTAGGGTTAATCTATCATCGGTGGATAATATCTTTTTATAAACTCATGCTTTAAAAGCTCTAGAGAGGAATAATGAGCATAAGAAATCATAGTATATATAGTATGAATATTCCGATTGGAAAATCATAGCGATAAAAAATCCTAGCCATCGTTAAAGTCAGCTGACAGCATGGTATACTGATGACCCTCGAGTAACATCCTTTATATAACACTATTTATATAACAATTATTTTATCCCCTCTTTTCCTATATATAAGCTTAAGATACCCTATGGCACTGATACATTTAAAAGATATTCATCTCGCTTTTGGCGTGGCTCCCGTTCTTGATGGCATTGACTTTAGCATTGAAGCTGGCGAGCGCGTGTGTTTAATTGGACGTAATGGTGAAGGCAAATCCACCTTATTCAAACTGATTAGCGGCACTTTACAGCCTGATAGCGGCGAAGTTATCATTAATAATAGCGTGCGCGTGGCCATGCTTGAGCAAGACGTACCTGAAACCAGCGGTCGCATTTTAGATATCGTCATGGGCGGTAGCAAACGTACAGCAGAGCTATTGATTAATTATAATGCGCAAACTGACTTATGCGCCAATGGCGATATGGATGCTTGCGAGCGTATGGCGGATTTGCAGCACGATATTGATGCCGTGCATGGTTGGGATTTGGAACGTGAAGCCACGCGCCTGATTACGACCATGGGGCTCAATCCTGATGATGATTTATCGTCTTTATCTGGTGGTCGTAAACGCCGTGTTTTATTAGCACGCTCTTTGGTTACCAAACCTGACGTGCTACTCCTTGATGAACCGACTAACCATTTGGACGTTGATAGTATTGAGTGGCTAGAGCGCTTTTTATTAGAATGGCAAGGGTTGACGTTATTGTTTGTGACCCATGATAGAGCGTTCGTTAATAAACTATCGACTCGCATTATTGAGCTGGACCGTGGTCAATTGACCAGCTATGACGTCACTCAAGGCGAAGGTGGCTATGCACGCTACCAAGAACTAAAAGAGCTGCAACTGTTAGCAGAAGAAAAAAATAACGCTAACTTTGATAAAAAATTGGCGCAAGAAGAAGTGTGGATTCGTCAAGGTATTAAAGCGCGCCGTACCCGTAACGAAGGTCGCGTTCGTGAGCTAAAAGCCTTACGCGAAGAGCGTGGCGACCGCCGTGAACAAGTTGGTAATGTTAACATTACCATGGGTCAAGGCGAGAAAAGTGGCAAGCTGGTTTGTAAAGTTAAAAATTTACATCTACAGTATGATGACCACGTGTTAGTCGATAACTTTAGCACCACTATCATGCGTGGCGATAAAATCGGTATTATTGGTCCTAATGGCGCGGGTAAAACCACGCTTATTAAAGCCTTACTCGATATGTCTGATGATGATGTCATCAAAACCGGTAGCGTTGAGCTCGGCACTAACTTAAAAATCGCCTTCTTTGATCAGTTGCGTGATCAGTTAGACCTTGAAGCCAGTGTGGCGCAAAACGTCTCAGAAGGCTCAGACTTCGTTGAAGTTGGTGGTCGTAAGACGCACATTATGAGCTACTTGCAAGATTTCTTATTCGCCCCAGAGCGTGCACGTACTCCTGTTAAAGCTTTATCCGGTGGCGAACGTAATCGCGTGCTACTTGCCAAGCAATTATTGAAACCTGCCAACATCCTCGTGCTCGATGAGCCAACCAATGATTTGGATATGGCAACTCTTGAACTATTAGAAGAGTCTGTTGCAAGCTTTGGCGGTACGATTTTATTAATTAGCCATGATCGCTCATTTATGGATAACGTCGTCACCTCCACTTGGGTATTTGATACCGATGAAGATGGCAAAGGAACGGTTAGCGAATATGTTGGCGGCTACCAAGAATACTTAGTGCAAAAAAACCGCAGCGACGCGGCAAATGCAGCCAAGACCAATAATGGCAATGCTCAAAGTAAAGCCAGCAAAGCGCCTACTTCTACTCCAAAAGTTTCCACAGCAGCCAAAAAGCTAAATTTTAATGACCAGCGTGAACTCGATAACTTGCCAAAAGAGATTGCCGCATTAGAAGCAGAGCAGGCTGAATTACAAGACAAGCTCGCTGATGGTTCATGGTTTATCAAAGACTTTGATGCGGCAACGGTAGCCAGCGAGCGTATGTCTGCTATAGAAGATGAGATGATGCATAAGCTTGAACGTTGGGATGCGCTTGACGGCTAATTTTGATTACTTAGAACGTTATATTAATTAAAGCCATAAAGAGTGTTGTATGAGCATCATCGGGACTATCGCGATGATGCTCGTCGCTTTTACTACCCTTAATACAAGAATAGAGTGAAAGTTAGTGAACATTAGGCTTATTTCAAGTATCATTCCGTATTGTTTAATACCTTAACAATTCTAAGGTAATGATTATACTACTTTCAATTATCTAAACCCAGCTGCTATGTATATGCAATAAGGCGGTTGCGGTCATTTTTGCTTGATTTAATCACCCAAAATGTCCTCATGAGAGTGGTTTATTTTTAACACTATAATTTATTTTATGACCAAAATAGCTTAGAATAGCAACAATTAGCAAAATTAGGCACAGCTAACGTGGCTTGACCGTGACATTGTAAATTTTCTAAGCCACAAACCCAGTGTGGGATAATCCCATTTCATTCACCTGGAGGAAGTATTAATGAGCCATGCCGAAGGCGTTAATGTACAACGCCGTAGAGTTCTGATTGCCTCGACTGCCGCGATTGGAGCAGCTGGGGTAGCTGCTGTGGCGACACCTTTTGTCCGTTCATGGTATCCAAGTGCCAAAGCGGAAGCTGCTGGTGCTGCTGTTACCCAAGATATTGGTTCAATCGAAGACGGTCAAATGATCGTTGTGAAGTACCGTGGTAAACCTATCTACGTGGTTAAGCGTACCAAAGAGATGTTAAGCAAGCTTGAATCAGTAAAGCCATTGTTATCTGATCCTGATTCCGATGCCTCTTTGCAACCTGAGTACTGTAAAAACCCTGAGCGCTCTTTAGAACCAACGGTGTTGGTTGTAGAAGGTGTGTGTACGCATTTAGGCTGTGCACCCAACTATCGCCCTGATGTAGGTGCGGCAGACTTAGGTGGTAATGATTGGTATGGTGGATTTTTCTGCCCTTGCCACGGATCTAAGTATGACTTAGCGGGTCGCGTCTATAGTGGCGTTCCAGCACCGCTTAACTTACCCATCCCAGAGTATAGTATGGATGGTACCATCTTGACGGTTGGGGAGGCTTAATATGAGTATGGGTAAAAAATTGATGCAATGGGTGGACGCACGCTTTCCAGCGACCGAAACCTATGAATATCACATGTCAAAGTATTATGCACCAAAAAACTTTAACTTTTGGTACTTCTTTGGCGTGTTGTCAATGGTGGTATTGGTTAACCAATTGGTGACTGGTATCTGGCTGACCATGATGTACAACCCAAGTGCCGAAGGGGCATTTGCGTCTGTTGAATATATCATGCGTGATGTGAAAGGTGGCTGGCTCATCCGTTATATGCACTCAACGGGCGCTTCAGCGTTCTTTGTTGTCGTATATCTGCACATGTTCCGCGCACTGCTTTATGGTTCATACCAAAAACCTCGTGAGCTGATTTGGCTTATCGGTATGGGTATTTACTTAGCATTAATGGCAGAAGGCTTCTTCGGGTATCTATTACCGTGGGGCAACATGTCATTTTGGGGTGCACAGGTTATCTTGAACTTACCTGCAGCCTTACCTGTCATTGGTGATGGTCTTGCTGAATGGGTTCGTGGTGATTATATCATCTCAGGTATCACGCTAAACCGCTTCTTCGCTCTACACGTAGTGGCTATTCCTCTAGTACTTGTAGGCTTAGTCTTTATGCATTTAGTAGCACTACATCATGTGGGTTCGAACAATCCAGATGGTATTGATATTAAGAAGCTAAAAGATAAAAACGGTGTGCCATTAGATGGTATCGAGTTCCATCCATACTATACTGTGCATGACATGGTTGGTATTGTGGTGTTCTTTATTTGCTTCTTTGCAGTGGTATTCTTCTTCCCAGAAGGCGGTGGATTCTTCCTTGAGCCACCAAACTTTGAGGCAGCAAACTCGCTGAAAACACCGGCGCATATTGCACCAGTATGGTACTACACCCCCTTTTATGCGATCTTACGTGCCGTTCCCGATAAGCTTGGTGGTGTTATTGCTATGGGCGCAGCTATTGCCGTATTGTTCTTAATACCATGGCTAGATAGATCACCTGTACGCTCAATGCGCTACAAAGGCATGTTATCAAAAATTGCCTTAACGGTATTTGCGGTTAGCTTCTTAGTATTAGGTTATTTAGGTGCAACACCAACGACGCCAACAGCAACATTGATGGCTCGTATATTCACAGTCTTATACTTCTTATTTTTCTTATTGATGCCAATTTATACATCAATTGAGAAGTGTAAACAGCCACCAGAACGCGTTACCGGAGGTCACTAATGAACACGCTAATCAAATACCTAACAGGTTTAGGCTTAGGCGCGGCATTATCATTGACTGCTGGGACTGCAATAGCTTCAGGCAGTGGCTGCGGCACATTCACTAATGCCGACGGGGTTGAAGAACATTTAGCTTGTAGTACAGCACCGATTGATTTTACCAATAAAGGCTCGCTACAGAACGGTGCGAAGATGTTTATGAACTACTGCGCTGGGTGTCACTCAGCAAAGTATGTTCGTCATTCTCAAATCGCCAAAGACTTAGAGATTCCGCCTGAATTGGTTGAAAAGTATCTGATGGTGACCACCGATCAAATCGGTGACCATATCAATGCTGAAATTGATCCTGATATTCAAGCAGGATGGTTTGGCGCTGCGCCACCGGACTTGTCACTTGAGACCAGACTGCGCGGTGATGACTGGGTATATACCTATTTACTATCTTTTTATGAAGATCCAAGCCGTCCTTGGGGCGCTAATAACTTAGTGCTTGCCAATGCAGCTATGCCGCATGTGCTGCATAACTTGCAAGAAGACTTGAGTAAAGAAGAGTTTGAGTCGGAAGTGGGTGACCTGGTGAACTATATGGCGTGGATGGCAGAGCCTGTTCGTCATGATCGCCAAGTAATTGGTTTCTTTGTCATTTTATTCTTACTCGTTTTACTCATTCCAGTGTACTTATTGAATAAAGAATTCTGGAAAGATGTGAAATAAGTTACCAAGCCCTTATATGTTTTACTTCTCTAAAAAGCACTACTTCGGTAGTGCTTTTTTATGTGCTAGTATTTTTTATAGTAAAAATTAGCTATTTATTTGCTAAGCTAAAATCAATACGGGGCAACGTTTACGCATCCTAGCTTGATAAATAGAGCGACATTGTTTACGATGACAGCCTTACTATATAACTCTAGGCTGCTATGATTGATGCGAATGACATTCCAAGTAGTCAGCTGATTTTATATGCTGACGATGGCTATGACAGTCATGTTGTGCGCTTACTACTTGAAGAAAAAAAGCTCGCCTATTATTTGTCTCGTCTGCATTCTGAGCGTCCTGAAGACTTAACTGAGCTAAATCCTTATCACACCTTGCCTGTGCTGCAACAGCGTGACATTGCCCTTTATGAGATTAATGTCATCTTTGAGTATTTAGAGGAGCGTTATCATACTAATAAAATGCTCCCAGAGACACCGCAAGAGCGGGCGCAATTTCGTCAGTTAGCATGGCGCATTCAACGCGATTGGCTGGTACTCGGCAAGCGTTTGCTAATGCATCCAGACAGCTTTAACAAGGCACAAGCGACATTGGCAAGAAAGCAATTAACCGATTCGCTGATTACCTTATCACCGTTATTTGCTCATAAGCCCTATTTTATGGCAGATGAATTTGGTTGGTGTGATGTGCTACTCGCCCCATTATTATGGCGTTTAGATGAGATGAAAATTGTCTTGCCGCCTGCCATTAGCCGCCCGTTAATTGAGTATCAAACCCGCCTCTTTGAGCGCAGTAGTTTTCAAAAAAGTGTGAAATAATTTACCAAATTCTATCAATAACCCCATTATATATTTTACAATATTCGTAATAATATACATAATAGTATTCGTATAGGACATAATCATATGAGCGATGACAGTATTGCAACGACTCCCACCCGCCCTTATATGGTGCGCGCACTCTATCAATGGATTGAGGACAATGCACTTACCCCCTACTTAATGGTCGATGCCACTGCTGATAATGTGCAGATACCAAGAGAACATGTGCAAGATGGGCGCATTGTACTTAATATTGCCAGCCGAGCTACAGGCAATATGACAATGGCAAATGAATATATTAATTTTAGTGCCCGCTTTGGTGGTGTATCGCAAGAGATTTGGGTACCGCTGCAAGCCGTTATTGGTATTTATGCCAAAGAAAATTCTCAAGGGATGTTCTTTGACGCTAATGAGTATGATGATTATGAGCCAGAAGATTTTGAATCTGCGCCTATCACAAAAGATAAAACATCAGCCGATACACCAAGACCCAAGCGTGACAATAAAGCCGGTCTCAAAGTTTTAAGATAATTTTTATTGAAATCTCTTTTATATATGTAAGCAGTAAAATAGTAAATAAAAAAGCTGAACGTATCAGATACGTTCAGCTTTTTTATTTACTTATATTATTGAAATAGTATAACAGAAAAGTAAAATTTCCTACGTTTTTGGTAGGGTCACACCGGTTTGACCTTGATATTTGCCGCCGCGGTCTTTATAGCTGGTCTCACAAACATCATCGGCATCACTTTGGAAAAATAGCATTTGTGCTACACCTTCGCCCGCGTAAATTCGTGCTGGCAGATTGGTGGTATTACTAAATTCTAAAGTCACATGACCTTCCCACTCAGGCTCAAGTGGCGTGACGTTAACAATAATACCGCAACGCGCATAAGTCGATTTACCAAGGCAGATGGTCAATACGTCACGCGGAATGCGAAAATATTCTACGGTACGTGCGAGCGCAAACGAGTTTGGTGGAATAATGCACTCATTGCCAACGATGTCTATAAAACTTCTTTCATCAAAGTTTTTAGGATCAACGACGACAGAATGTACATTAGTAAAAACTTTAAATTCCGGCGCGCAGCGCACATCGTAGCCATAGCTTGACGTACCATAGCTGACCAGACGCTCGCCTTTATCATTAAAGCGTACTTGACCGGCTTCAAATGGCTCAATCATGCCATGTTCTTCGGCTTGCTGACGTATCCAGCGGTCAGATTTGATAGACATTGTATTTCCTTAACAAAGGGTAAATAGCGACGATTATACGGAATTTTGACTACGATTTATAGCGCCGACGTATATAAAACATACGTCCTTTAAAACGAATTTCTTAGATTATTAGCTTTTAAGGTTTAAAAAATACGCTTGTGATCGACAGGCTTCGCAAATTTCTCAATATGAGCATCGATATTTTTGGCAATATTAAGATAATACGGCGCAAATTCATCATCAACCAAGACACTAGGTTCGCCTTTATCAACTTGCGCACGAATACCACTAGCAAGCGGCAACTGACCCAATAGGGGCACATGATACTGCTCGGCAATACGCTCACCGCCACCAGCCCCAAAGATTGCTTCGGTATGTTGGCAATTACTACAGGTATGCAGCGCCATGTTTTCTACCACACCAACCACCGGAATTTTAGTTTTATTAAACATCTCAATGCCTTTCTGCGCATCAAGTAAGGCGATATGCTGCGGGGTGGTGACAATGACGGCACCCGTCACTGGAATGCGCTGTGCTAACGTGAGCTGAATGTCACCGGTACCCGGCGGCATATCAATCACCAGATAATCAAGCTGTGGCCAGTTGGTCTGATTATACAGCTGCATCAGCGCGCCGGTTGCTTTAGGTCCACGCCAAGCAACAGGAACACTATCGCCCTCAAGTAAGCTGCCAATCGACAGCATTGCTAAGCCATGCGCTTCAATCGGCACGAATTGCTCATTTTCCAGCTCAGGTCTTACTCCAGCCACACCCAACATTGCCGGCATACTGGGTCCATAAATATCAGCGTCTAACACGCCAACGCGATGCCCGAGCTTTTGTAATGCTAAGGCGATATTCACTGTCGTCGTTGATTTACCAACGCCACCTTTCCCCGATGCCACCACGATAATATGACGAATATGCGGATGCGGACTTAGTGATGCTTGCGTCGGTGCAGGCTTAGTAATAGGCACTTCTGCATCAGTTTTTGGCTTTGTATGTGCTGTTGAGGCGGGTTTGGCAGAAGCGCTCGGCTGATTACTCATGGCATCGATGGTTTTTGGCATCTGTTTTGGCAACGTTTTCGCCGCCCCTTTAGCAGGCGCAGGCAAGCGTACATTCATATGAATGGTTTGAATACCATGAGGCTGAAGCAATTGTCCCAGCTCTTGCTGTACTTTTTCCGGGTCAACTTCATGCGGCAGACGCAAGTCCAAGGTCAGCTGAGTACCCTCGCGATTTTGTCCTGTGACCATCTGAGCAATGCTCGTTCCAACCACTTCATAATCCTGCAACACCTTATCAATTGCATTATCACGTGCGGCTTGTTGTTGCGGAGATTCAGAGGTAGCGGTACGTTTTTTAATAAAGTTAAACATGGCGACCTTTAATGTCAGGATAAATAAAAAAGTTATTTGATAAGTAAGAATGAAAACATAATAACTGAAGATAAAAAATTTGAGCAAAAGGCAAAGAAAAATATCGAGATGGAACTATAGTCATAGAGATTTATTAGATAATGCTTACTGTTTAATTGTTATTGTATGGATAGTATGACAGACGTACCAGTGTAGCCGAATTAGCAGCATAAAAAAACCACAGCGCCAGTAAGTCTGCGCGATAACGAGTATTGTAGATATAGTCTAAGCTGCTAAACGAATAAGTTTAAAAAAAACAGCTTATTAATACACCGTCAATGCTTAAAACGCCAAGAATTTTGAGGCAATAAACAAATAAATAATTACTCCAGTGGCATCACATACGGATGTGATTAACGGGGCGCTGGCAGTAGCCGGATCAAAGCCCATTTTATTTAACACAAAAGGTAGGCTCATGCCAATTACGCAGCCTATCATGACCACCGACATCATGCTCAGCGCCAACACTAAGGACACCACTTCATCACCGCGAATATAACCAATGATAGCAATAGCCACTGCCATTGTCCCACCTAACAACAACGCCACCATGGCTTCACGACCTAGCAGTGAGAACCAATCACGCATGACCACATCGCCTGTTGCCAATGCTCTTACCATCAGGGTGGCTGACTGCGAGCCAGCATTACCGCCACTATCAACTAGCAATGGCAAGAAAAATACCAATACCAAATTGGCGGCAATTAGGTCTTCAAAGTGTGAGATGCCAATACCAGAGAGCAAATTACCAAAAACTAAAAACACCAACCAAAAGACACGCTTACGATATAACACTCGAATACTGACGTCTTTTAATTTGCCTACCATGGTCGAGACACCGCCCGACTTATGGAAGTCATCGGTGGCTTCATCGCTTGCCGCATCCATCGCGTCATCGTGAGTGACAATGCCAACTAACGCGCCAGTGTCATCGATAATGGGCAGGGCAATCAAGTCATAACGAGCGACTGCTTTTGCAACATCTTCTTGATTGTCATTTACCTCACAAGAAACAATAGAGCGCACCATAATATCGCTAATCAGCTGTTCTGGCGCTGCTAGTATTAATACTCGTAATGACACCACGCCCAACAGTTTGCGCTGCTCATCAATCACATAAGCATGATAAATGGTTTCTGCATCGGGCGCTTCAAGGCGCAGTGCTGCCAGCGCCTCTGTCACATCCATCTGCGCGCCCAACGTTGCATAGTCCGACGTCATTAGCGCCCCAGCAGTACGCTCGTCATAAGCTGCTAATCGGCGAATATCTTCACGTTCAGCTTGGGCGAGCGCTGGCAATAAGGCATCACGCTGATCTTGCTCCAGACATTTATACAAATCTGCCCGCTCATCCGCTGGCATCTCCCCCATCAACTTTGCCATATTCTCCCGTGGAAACACACGCGCCAGTGCCACTTGAATATTGGGTTCTGCATAAGAAAATATCGTCGAGCGATTCGGCAGCCGCTCTAATAGTTGCCAAGCAAATTTCGGCTCTATTAAGGCTAAAATATCCGCAATATCAATCGGACGTAAGCTTTGCATTTGCAACAACGCCTCATCAAAATGTTGTTGCTCAACGGCATTACTCACTATTAATGCCAAGGCTTTATTATGCATACTCATGATATTGGTACTCCATACGCTGCCACGGTCGCGTAGCAAACGCCATTAACAAGGTCTATATAAATTTATAAAAAAACTTAGTAATAAGTACAAAGGACGGACTAGCAGTTTTAATTATTCATTCTGAACCTATCTAAGCAGATAGTGTAACCGAGACACACCCATAAAAAAACCACAATGCCAGACCTACCGACATTGTGGACAACTAAACATAGTTTTTGTTTTTTATAATTGTTATATCATAAGCAATTAAATTTAATGGCTTATCTCATGCACCAACCATGGCTGGCATTGATAGACTGACCGGTAAAGACGTTGGTTGGGAATGCGGCTAAGAACAATGCTGTTTGTGACACATCTTCAATGGTCGTAAACTCTTTATTCAGCGTATTGGCAAGTAAAATATCATTGACGACCGCCTCTTCGCTGATACCTTTTTCTTTAGCTTGTAGTGGAATTTGGTCATTAACCATAGCTGTCTTCACAAAGCCTGGAGAAATCATATGCGAGCGTACGTTATATGGTGCACCTTCTTTAGCAACCGCGCGACATAAGCCAAGTAAGCCGTGCTTCGCAGTAATATATGGCGCTTTAAATAATGAGGCATCATGAGCATGGATGGAGCCGATATAGATAATCGTGCCACCTTTATTGTCTTTATACATATACTCTACAGCTGCTTTAGTGGTCAAAAAGCCACCATCTAAATGCGTTGCTAATAGATTTTTCCAGTTCTCAAAGGTCATTTTAGTAATCGGATCAATGAGCTGAATACCAGCGTTAGAGACCAAAATATCAATGCCACCAAATGTATCGACAAGCTGTTTGACGCCATTATTAACGGCATCTTCTAAGCGGACGTCCATATCAATCACAATGGCTTTGCCGCCTGCTTTGGTGATGATATCAACGGTTTCTTGCGCGCCTGCAACATTGATATCAGCAACGCCAATAGCGGCACCAGCTTTAGCATACGTTTCTGCGATATCACGTCCGATACCTGCTGCTGCGCCAGTAATTAAGGCTACCTTGCCCGTTAAGTCTTGTTGTATTTGGGTCGCCATATATTGTCCTTATTATGGGTAGAGGTGGTGATAACAGTCATACGTCAGGGTTGTGGCAGACGATTCACGGCTGCCATCATTGTCGCGTACAGACGCTATACCAAGGGTTAACACGCAATAGGTTGCGCGGTTTTGAATACAAACAGGCTGTTAAGCACTGTTATTAGAATGAATAGATGGTGCGTATGGTGTGACAAATGATACGTGCTAAAAACGCTAGACAATAGCTTGCATACCGATAAAATAAGCATGCGCGAGCAAATGAGTCGATGTTACTAGGTGCGAGGAGTCAGGCGTTGATTGCGATATACTGGATACGATGTAGAGCTTCAATATAATAGGATTGAATGATCTGAAACAGGCAAAGGTGTAATCAACGTGGTCGAGAGCATCTGATATAACAAGAAGTTAAGTAGCGTATGGCACTGATATCCGTCCGTTGGATGACGCGCTCAGTTAATATAAACCATTTATCAAACGTTTGCAGGTTAATTTTTACTTATTATGCCCTAAACAAAGTTATTAATAATAAAATAAAAAGTTATGATTGCCAGTTCTCGATATTGAAGTACCCTCTCAGATGCTTTTATTAACCCTGAAAATCATGCTAATAAGTGTACGCTGGCGTTAATTGTGCCGCAACGTCACAAATTTTATCCAAATTACGGTATCATAGGCACAATTTTTCGATTTCTATTGATAATCAATCCGTTTATATAAAAATATAGGTGATGCAAGTGCGTGAGATTTTAGTAACCAGTGCCCTGCCCTACGCCAATGGCGACATTCATTTGGGACATATGTTAGAACATATCCAAACCGATATTTGGGTGCGGGCGATGAAGGCACAAGGTCATAAAGTGACTTATGTCTGTGCTGATGATGCTCATGGTACTGGCATCATGCTCAAGGCTGAAGACAATGGCGTCACGCCAGAAAAACAAATCGCCAATGTGCAAGCGGCTCATGAAGCGGATTTTGCCAAATTCATGATTGATTACGATAATTATCACACAACCCATTCTGCCGAAAATAAAGAATGCTCTGAGCTGATTTACCGTCGTTTAAGAGATGCCGGTCATATCTCTACTCGTGATGTTGAGCAGTTATTTGACCCTGAAAAGCAGCTGTTTTTAGCAGATCGCTTTGTCAAAGGCACGTGTCCTGAGTGCGATGCACCAGACCAATATGGCGATAACTGTGAAGTGTGCGGTACGACCTATGATGCAACTGATTTAAAAAACCCGCAATCTACCTTGTCTAACGCCACACCTGTGCTTAAGACATCTAAGCATTACTTTTTTGATTTGCCAGAGTTTGAGCAATTCTTAAAAGACTGGACGCGCAGTGACAATCGCTTACAGTCATCAGTGGCAAATAAATTACAAGAATGGTTTGAAGCTGGTTTGACCAGTTGGGATATCTCCCGTGATGCACCCTATTTTGGTTTTCAAATCCCGGATACGCCAAGTAATGAACCAGACAAATACTTCTATGTCTGGCTAGATGCGCCTGTTGGCTATATGGCAAGTTTTAAAAATCTTTGTGAAAAGCGTAAAGACACAGAGAATGCGCTTGATTTTGACCGTTATTGGGCACAAGAAAACGAGCATAAGACTGAGGTTTATCACTTTATCGGTAAAGATATCGTGTACTTCCATGCGCTATTTTGGCCAGCCATGCTTGCTGGTAGCGAGTTCCGTACCCCAACCGGTGTCTTTGCTCACGGCTTCTTAATGGTCAATGGCGAAAAAATGAGTAAGTCACGCGGCACCTTTATCAATGCCGGAACTTATGCTAAGCATTTACATCCTGAATATCTGCGCTATTACTTTGCTAGCAAACTCTCAGATAAAGTTGAAGACGTTAATTTCGACTTAGAAGACTTTATGCAAAAGGTCAACTCTGACCTCGTGGGTAAAGTAGTCAATATCGCCAGTCGCAGCGCTGGATTTTTGGTTAAAAAATATGACGGTATGCTGACTGACGTCTGCGCTGAGCCAAATTTATTAGCCGATATTACCAAAACCGGCGATGAGATTGCCGCGGCTTATGAAGACCGTGAATTCTCGCGTGCTATGCGTTTAATTATGCAATGCGCGGATAAAGCCAATGAATATATTGATGAGAAAAAACCTTGGGCACTTGCAAAAGTTGAAGGCGCAGAGCAAGAAGTACAAGACGTCTGTTCAGTGGCGATTAATATCTTCCGTCAATTGATGGTATATCTGGCGCCTGTATTGCCTGAACTGACTGAAAATGCTAGAGAGTTTTTGAATATTGACAGTTTAAGCTTTGCTAGCCGCAATGAATGGCTACTTGGACATCAAATCAATAAATTTAAGCCACTGATGCAGCGTATTGATGAAAAAGACATTGCAGCGATGGTTGAGGATTCTAAAGCCTCATTAGGCGTAACGGCGACACCAACCGCTACCCAAGACACAAAATCAGTAGCTAAAAACAAGCAGCCAGCAGCGAAAGATGTCGATGCAAATGCAGAGCAAACTGATTACATTGGCATTGATGACTTTGCCAAAGTTGAGATGAAAGTTGCTCATGTCGTGTCGTGTAGTTATGTAGAAGGGGCGGATAAGCTGTTGCAATTTACCTTAGATGTCGGTGAAGCGCAGATGCGCAATGTGTTTAGCGGTATCCGCAAATTTTATGAGCCTGAGCAACTTCAAGGTAAAAAAGTCATTTGTGTCACCAACCTTGCTCCGCGTAAGATGAAATTTGGTATATCAGAAGGCATGATCTTGTCCGCAGGCGATCCAAAAACTACGCTTGTCGTAATTACCCTACCGGACGCTGCGGTCATTGGTGATACACTGGCGTAATGTCAGTAAAATATCCGCTTTAATACCTACAATTAATAAATCCAAAAAAGATGTCTTTATGGCATCTTTTTTTATAAGCAGTTAATAGCTCTACTATCCAGACAGACATGATTTAATTTTTGATTGCGATAAATAGCATTACTGTCATAATATAGTCATCTTAAGAATATGCTTACCCCCTTTTATGTTAGTCCGCTCAGCTTATCTTGACGGGTCTAGCTTGCACCTCCTAATCGACGAGTTAAACTAATAATGACTATTGCCGCAACCCTACGCCTCAGCCTGTGCGCAGCTGCTATTAGTGCCCTTGGGCTAATTGGCTGCTCTAAACCCTCGACCGATAATACCGCAACTACTGAGAGTGATACGACAGCAGACAAACCTGCCAAAACTTTGGCAATTACCCAAATTGTCGAGCACCCCTCTTTAGATGATATGCGCCGCGGTATTATCGATGAGCTAGCGGACAACGGTTATATTGAAGGGAAAAATCTAACCGTTAATTTTCAAAGTGCGCAAGGCAATACGGCAACGGCAGGTCAGATTGCTAAGCAATTCGTCGGTGATAATCCTGATGCGATTGTTGCGATATCTACCCCATCTGCGCAGTCTATTGTATCTGCTACACGCAGTATTCCTATTGTGTATACGGCAGTATCAGACCCTGTTGGCGCAAAATTACTTACCGCTGATAGCAAGCCGTTTCAGGATAATTTAACCGGCTTATCAAGTCAATTACCATTAGAACCGCAGCTTGATTTGTTGCAAAAGATTAAACCTAACCTAAAAACTATTGGTTATGTGTACAGTCCGGGCGAGGCAAATTCAGTATCGCTACGTGACGAGCTAAAAAAAGCATTACCTGCCCGCAACTTAGCTTTGTTAGATATTCCAGCAAATCGTCCAACCGATATTGGTATGGCAACGCGCAGCTTGCAGGGGCGCGCAGACATTATTTATACCTCATTTGACAATAATGTGGCATCTGCGTTTGAAGCAATGACTCAAGCGGCAAATGAGATACGCTTGCCAATTGTTGCCTCTGACGAATTTAGTGTGCAACGCGGGGCAACCGCAGCGCTTGGGGTCAATGATTATGACTTTGGGCGCGTGACGGGAAAAATGGTGTATCGCATTTTAAACGGTGAGGCAGTGACTACTGTTAAGCCTGAAGTTATGAATGAGCTGACTTTATATATCAGCCCAAAACACGCTAAAGCGCAGGGTGCAACCTTATCTGCCGAGATGCTTAAAAATGGGGTGAATGTCGATACCAAAGCCCAAGCTACTACTAAGTAATTTCTTATAAAGCATCGCTTGTCAGTAGACACTTGTAAAATGCCCTTATTCATATCGTATCCAATTTATAGCTTATTTGTCGTATGGACATATTATTATTTTTAGGAGTGACACCATGTTGTATCAAAATCGTTTTGCCAAAGCCTTATTGTGGGGCGGTGTTTTTACCGCTATTTTAACGGGCTGTAGCCAACCTGCTAAGGATGGGACGGCAACGGATAATGCCAATGGTACAGATGCAACAGCGGTAAAAACTGTTGCCATTACTGCTATCGTTGAGCATCCAGCCCTAGACGCTGTACGTAAAGGGGTGATTGATGAACTGGCTGAAGCGGGCTTTAAAGAAGGCGAAAATTTAAAAGTTAATTTTCAAAGTGCGCAAGGCAATACCGCAACTTCTGGGCAGATTGCCAAGCAGTTTGTTGCGGACAATTCAGACGTTATCGTCGCTATTGGTACGCCTTCTGCGCAATCAGTTGCGGCAGCGACCAGCACCATTCCATTGGTATTCTCAGCAGTGACTGATCCGGTTGAAGCCAAATTGGTATCCAAACTTGATGGCTCAGGTACTAACGTTACAGGCGGCTCTGACGCGCTCCCGTATGAGCCACAAATTGAATTGATGCGTCAAATTATTCCCAATCTAAAAAATGTTGGCTACGTGTATAGCCCTGGTGAAGTCAATTCGACCATTATCCTAAAAAATCTGAAAGAGAAACTGACGCCACTCGGTATCAAGGTACATGAAGCCCCTGCCCAACGTAGCACTGATATTGCTATGGCAGCGCGTAGCTTAGAAGGTAAAGTCGATATGATTTACACTTCAACCGATAATAATGTGGTGTCTGCGTATGAGTCATTATTCCAAGTAGCAAAAGAAAGTAAAATTCCGCTGATTGCTTCTGATACCAGCTCAGTCGCACGCGGTGCAGTGGCTGCCCTTGGCGTTGACTACTATGCGCTTGGTCGCGAAACCGGTAAAATTGTCGTACGTATTTTAAATGGCGAAAAAGCAGGCGCGATTCCAGTATATACGCCGCAAAAGCTTGATTTATATGTTAGCCCTAAAAATGCACTGGCCGAAGGCATCACTTTGCCACAAGCGATTATCGATAAAGCAAAAGAAGTGGTAGAATAGCGCCTAATTATTAGCCGCTAGCACAAGACAGACGAATAACTGATGTAATAAACAGTTATTAGTCTTGTTTTTAGGGCAATACTTTTTTTTAATACTATTTTTTTTAATGACAATACCCAGCGATTTCTCAATCAGCTGGGCTTATTTTTAAAGCGCTTAAAGCATTAAACGTGCTTTAAGGGTTAAAATTCAAGTTTTAGCTCTAAGCTTTAAATCAAGGGAGTTTATGTTTATTCCTCATGGTAAGCTGTTTTGGTTCACCCTAACTGCAGATTGCTTAATCTGTTAAATTCACCGCTCAGCCGTTTGCGGTCTGTTATCACGGGATTATTTCTCTGATAAAGACGCCAAACGCTTGGTTATGACTTACTGATTTCTTATGTCTCTAATTGCTTTTTTTGGTGCGCTTGAAAGTGGTCTTATTTATGGCCTCGTAGCACTTGGTGTTCTTATTTCATTTCGAACACTTGATTTTCCTGACTTAACCGCTGATGGGAGCTTTCCCTTAGGTGGCGCGGTCGCTGGCATTTCTATCGTCGCTGGTATCAATCCTTGGCTTGCTTGTGCCTTTGGCATGCTTGCAGGTTCGGTTGCCGGTATCGTCACCGCATGGCTGCACGTTAAGCTCGGTATTTTACAACTGCTTGCCAGTATTTTGGTGATGGTGGCGTTATATTCGGTTAACCTGCGCATTATGGGCGCGCCAAATTTGCCGTTATTGGGCGAGTCTACCGTTTTTAGCTCATTAGTTACTGATGGCAATGGCTATTGGATGCGCTGTGTGATTATTGGCGCGGTGGTGATAATCGCCAAGCTATTATTGGATTGGTTTTATAATACTGAAACCGGTCTCTCCATGCGCGCAACTGGCTCCAATCTGCGGATGGCGCAAGCGCAAGGTATCAATACCTCGTGGATGACCATCATTGGTATGGCAATCTCTAACGGTCTGATTGCTTTAGCTGGTGCGCTATTTGTACAAACGCAAGGCGGCGCGGATATTTCCATTGGTATCGGTACGATTGTTATTGGTTTGGCAGCGGTGATTATTGGTGAAACCATCATTCCGGCTAAACGCATTTGGCTGATTACCTTAGCCGTAATTATTGGTGCCATCCTTTATAAGCTATTTATTCAAGTAGCATTGTCGAGTGATGCGCTACGCAGTATTGGTTTTGGTCCACAGGATTTGAACTTGATTACAGCGTTGCTAGTGGTACTCGCGTTGGTATTGCCAAAGGCGAAATCTAAATTTTTAACCCGTAAAGTTCGGGCGTAATGTTAATTGGTAAACGCTTATTAGCCTTTATCATTTAGCATAGAGCAAACATAAGGAATAACGATTATGATGCAAGCCACAGATTTACGGTTGACCTTTAATCCTGGCACACCGATTGAAAACCCTGCACTGCGCGGTATCAATCTGAATATTGCAGATGGCGAATTTGTCACTGTTATCGGTACTAATGGCGCAGGCAAATCGACGTTTTTAAATGCAGTCAGCGGTACGACGCGCGTCGATAGCGGCTCGATTTTACTCAACGGCATTGATGTCACTAAAAAAACCGCACATCAACGCGCCCATTGGGTAGCACGTGTGTTTCAAGACCCAATGGCGGGAACCTGTGAAGCGCTGACCATTGAAGAAAATATGGCGCTCGCCTACAAACGTGGCGGCAAGCGCGGCTTAAGTTTTGCACTCAACCAAAAGAACCGTGACTTATTTCGCGAAAAGCTATCTGTTCTTAAATTGGGGTTAGAAAATCGCTTGACTGACCGTATGGGCTTATTATCTGGCGGTCAACGTCAAGCTGTGAGCCTATTAATGGCATCGTTACAACCGTCTAAAATTCTATTATTGGATGAACACACGGCAGCGCTTGACCCAAAAACGGCGGCTTTTGTCTTAGAATTGACAGATAAAATTGTCACGGATAATAAACTGACTACGATGATGGTTACTCACTCCATGCAACAAGCATTAGCACATGGCACACGCACCGTGATGCTGCACCAAGGACAAGTGGTGCTCGATGTCTCTGGCGATAAGCGTCAGGGCATGACTGTACATGATTTACTCGATATGTTTGAGCAAACGCGCGGTGAAAAGGTTGAAGATGACAGCTTGATTTTAAGTTAAGTATTTCGATTTTAAGGTCGGCTTTATAAATAGACCACAAAAAACCTCAATCACAATTAAACATTGGCTTGGGGTTTTTCATGGTCTATTTATTGACAAATACCCTTTTATATTCACGATAACGCTGCAATTCTCTACTGGCTATTCTAGTAATATCATTTACTATTATTAAATCATTAGCCTTTATAAAGGATTTGTCATGCGCAAAATTCCTGTGTATACCTACCCTGCAGCTGGCTGGCCAGCGCTGATTGCCTCCACTCGTAAACTGATGGATTATAAGGCTTTTGTGCGCGGTAGCCTCAGTGTGTTAGGAAGTAATCAACCCAAAGGCGGCTTTGATTGCCCGGGCTGCGCATGGCCTGATCATAAAAGCCATAAAACGCTCGATGTTTGTGAAACTGGTATCAAAGTGATTGCTAGCGAAGCCATGTCAACACGTGCTGATGCGGCATTTTTTGCCAAGCATACGGTGACTGAACTGCAAAGCTGGTCGGGTTATGAGCTTGAGCATAGCGGGCGTTTATCAGAGCCGCTTTATTATGATGCAACAGCAGATCGTTACCTGCCTATTTCTTGGCAAGATGCTTTCACACTTATCGCGGAGCAGTTAAAGAGCCTTGATTCACCAGATGACGCTTTATTCTATACCTCAGGTCGTGTCACCAACGAGCCAGCTTTTATGTATCAGCTGTTTGTCCGTTGCTTTGGTACCAATAATTTACCCGACTGCTCCAATATGTGTCACGAGCCAACTTCCGTTATGTTAGGTAAGCAGTTGGGTATTGGCAAAGCCACGGTAGTATTAGAGGACTTTGAGCAAGCCAAATTGATTATTATGTTTGGGCAAAATCCAGCAACCAATCATCCACGTATGCTAGAGATGCTCGCCCATGCACACAAGCAAGGCTGCCGAATTATTTCTGTCAATCCTATGCGCGAACAAGGCTTACGTAAATTTAGAAACCCACAAAAACCCTCGCATATGGCAGCAGGTCAAAGTGACGCCATGGTTGATGAGGTGATTCAAATCCAAATCGGCGGTGATGCGGCACTATTAACGGGTATCGCAAAATGGCTGATTGCAAATGATAAAATTAATAACGACTTTATTCACGCCCATACCTCAGGTTTTGAGCCGTTAAAGCAGTGGCTTGAGCAGCAATCATGGGCGGATATTGAGCGTGGCTGTGGCATTGTGCAGCCAGATATTATTAATCTCGCACGTCTTATTGCCGATAGTCCAGCGACCATTTGCACGTGGGGCATGGGTATCACTCAACACGTGCAAGGCGATGATAATGTCGCCATGATTACCAATTTATTGCTACTAATGGGCATGATTGGCATTGACGGTGCTGGCGCATCACCGGTTCGCGGGCACTCCAATGTGCAAGGCGATCGGACAATGGGCATCCATGAGCGCCCAAAACAAAGCTTGCTCGACAGCCTCGAGAGCGTATTTAATCATCCTATGCCACAAGAAAATGGTCTTGACGTCGTTGCCGGTGCAAAAGCGATGATAGCGGGTGATATTAAAGTCTTTATGAGTATGGGTGGCAATTTTTCGGTTGCCGCGCCTGATAGCAGTACCATTCAACAGGCATTAACCCATAATCAGCTGAATATTTTTGTGGCAACTAAGCTCAATGAAACCATGCTATATCCGGGTCAGCACAATCTGATTTTACCTTGTATCGGTCGTACCGAACGCTTAATCACTGCTCATGGTGAGCAATTTGCCACCATTGAAGATTCAATGTGCAAGATTGTGCGCACTCACGGCAGTCTAAAACCAATTAGTGATACACTAAAATCTGAGGCGCAAATTGTCGCTGATATTGCCACGCACGTATTTGGGACTGACACCTCAATACCTTGGCAAGCCATGGGCGAGGATTTTGATGTCACACGTGATTATATTGCGCAAGCCATTGATGGTTTTGAAGACTTTAATCAGCGCATTCGGGTCGCTGAGCGTGGTTTTAATTTGTATCATCCTGCGCGTCATCGTGAATGGAATACGGATAGTGGTAAAGCACAATTTGAAGTACCAAACTACCCTATTACTTATGTTACTGACCAAATGGCGGAGGATACAGCAACGCTTAAAAGTAATTTAAATACGCAAAGTCTTACCAGTCAACTGGATAATGCCCAGCCTCATGAACAAGCGGTCTGGCAACTCACCAGTGTTCGCAGCCATGATCAATTTAATACTATGATTTTTGGTTATCAAGATCGCTATCGCCAAACCAATCGCCGTGATGTATTATTTATGCATCCTGACGAGATGACGCGCTTAGGCTGGCAAAAAGGCGATACCATCATGGTATCACGCCAAGACAGTCATAATCAGGCACGCACCTTAGGACCGCTTATCCTAACTGACATGGACATTGCCGCCAACGCCGTCGCCACCTACTATCCTGAATGTAATGATTTATTTGACTTAGATACTTATGCTCCCGACTCTCATATCCCTTCTTATAAATCAGTCACGGTGGTTTTAAAAAGAGTGAAGGCAACTTATAAAACCGCTGATTTTGCTTAAAAAATAGTGAGCATTGATACGAGTAGTATAAAAAATGAAAGCTATTCTTAAACCAATAATAATAACGAGCGCTTATGAATCTTAAACATGAGCCTTTATTGTTAGGTAATGAATTGTTAAATACTGAGGCCGCAGACTTGTTAGGAACGCCACTGGCACGCGAGCATGCCACGCAAAAGCACTCTTATCCTTCGCATAAAGGTGACCATAGTGGCAGTCGTAATGGCAATAAAGAGGATACGCGTCAGCTTGGAATTAATAATGCTCAAGATAATTTGGTCGTAGAAGCAGCAGTAGCAATCGTTATTAACGGTATCCATTATGCCGTGCTGATGGCAAGTCCGAGCCAGCTTGATTATTTAGCGATTGGGTTTTTATTTAGTGAAGGTTTGATTCAGCACAGTCATGAACTGCTTGATTGGGAAGTGACGCAGCTGACAGATAATGCCAGTTTTTATAAGTTTAGCGAAAATTCAAACGATGATATCAACGCATCAAAGCTCGTTGAACAGCTACAAGATTACGATATCTATGTGGTAGAACTGGTATTAAATCAGCGCTGTCATCAACGTATTCAAGACCAAAAACGCCAACTTGCAGGGCGTACAGGCTGCGGTATGTGCGGCATTACTGGACTTACACAAGCATTACCTGATTTAAGCGGTTATACGAAAAATAAGCTACAAAATAATCATACAGATAATTCACAGATGACAGCCTCTATACCAACGCTCGATTATTTGTTAAACATACGCGCAAAAATTGACGCGGCACAGCATACTCACCAATTAACAGGTGCAGTTCACGCTGCTGCCACTCTGTATCATGAGCAGTTGCATTTGTTTGAAGATGTCGGTCGTCATAATGCCCTTGATAAACTTATTGGTTGGAAGCTACGTCATAAAGCAGATATTGAATGTGTGGTCATGACTTCACGACTTTCGATTGAACTGGTACAAAAATCTATCCGTATCCAAATACCGTGGCTGGTTGGTATGTCCGCGCCTACCAGCACGGCGGTGCGAGTTGCTCAACATTATGGCTTAGGGTTGGCAGGTTTTTTACGTGATAATCGCGTGACGTATTATTCAGGGTTTTAAACACTTGCTTACTCAGCGCGCTCTACATGTTTAAAAACTATAGATTTAAAAATCCGTAGTAAAAGCATTAAAAAGTAAATACAAACAAAAAAACCCCAAGTAAATAAATACTTGGGGCTGAAACTTAAAAAGTTAACTAAGTTTTAAATGTGGCGCAGCGGACGGGACTCGAACCCGCGACCCCCGGCGTGACAGGCCGGTATTCTAACCAACTGAACTACCGCTGCTTAGGTCGTTTTAGCATCTTACTCTGATTAAAGAGCTCACTTGCTAATAAGTGGTGGGTGATGACGGGCTCGAACCGCCGACATTCTGCGTGTAAGGCAGACGCTCTACCAACTGAGCTAATCACCCTTTGAATAATTGCTATGCAATGTATTCTACATTAACTGAGCTCTTAGTTTGTCACTAAGCTCCGTTGCTGTGGATGTGTATTATATAGATTTATATCAGGGTGTCAAACGCTATTTTCTATATTCTTACTTATTTTTAGGGTATTTTTCAGGATATTTAATAACCCGTTGTTTTACATACCTTTATTTTTTCATTAAATTCATGACTATATGATCTTATAATTTATCATCTTGCTAACGCCTGTTCAATATCTTGTTTGATAGCATCAGGTTTGGTGGTTGGCGCATAGCGTTCAAGTACTTCACCCTCACGGCTGACTAAAAATTTGGTAAAGTTCCATTTGATACCATCGGTTAATACCCCCCCCTTCTGCGCTTTTAGCCACTGATATATCGGATGCGCCTCATTACCATTGACTGTCACCTTTGCCATCATAGGAAAGGTAACACCGTAGTTCTTTTGACAAAATTCACCGATATTCTCGTTACTATCAGGATCTTGAGCGCCAAACTGATTGCAAGGAAAACCAACTATTACCAACCCTTGCGCTTTATATTGCTGGTATAAAGCTTCTAAATCAGCGAATTGTGGGGTAAAACCACATTTGCTCGCAGTATTTACAATCAGCAGAACCTTATCTTGATAATCAGAAAAAGCCTGCTGTGTTCCATCTATGCGCTCAGCGCTAAAGTCATAAATCGTGCTCATTTCTTATCCTTAATGTCATCTATCTTGTGCAAGCAAACAAAAAGATAACTGTGTCAGTCACAGTACAAGAATAAAGATTGCCTGTACTTAGCTTACTAACGACCAGTTACCTTTCTCTATAAACAACTATTCCGATTTAATCTCTAACCTTCTGTACTTTTACCCTACTTACGCTTTGCCCGACTTGCGTTTTAGCCAATTTATCAATAGGCACAGGCGCACTCGTCTATTCTTTAGTATCAGCATCCAAATCAATAGAAACAGAATTGATGCAATAGCGCATGCCTGTGGTTTCGCGTGGACCGTCAGGGAATACGTGCCCTAAATGCGCGCCGCAGTTGCTACAAGTGACTTCTGTACGGGTCATGCCTAGTGAATTGTCCACATGCTCTGCAATAGCATCATTGTCGATGCCTTGATCAAAGCTTGGCCAACCACAGCTGGCATTAAATTTGCTGCTTGAGTCAAATAATTTAGCCCCACATCCTTTACAACGATAAATACCGCTTTCATTGGTTTCGTTATAAATACCGGTAAAAGGACGTTCCGTGCCTTTCTCGCGCATGACATGATATTCATCGGCGCTTAAACGTTGTTTCCAGTCTGCTTCTGTCAATTGGGAGATTTCTTCTTGGGTAAGTTGACTGTCTTGCATGGTATTTCCTTATGAATTAATAATGAGTATGTTAAGAGTGCCATACTAGATATCACGATACCGTATTTACACTTATAGGTGCAATGCGTTGCCGATAGTTTTTACCAAATCGCCACGTGTTTTGTCCGATTTATTCACTTCAAAAGTGTAAAGCCAGTTTTTTATTAAAACAGTATTTTTTATGGAATACTTGTAATGGATAAAATAATCTTTCTTATTGGTAATCAAGTATAAAAAATGGGCATTAAAACTTATGATGCAAGATAAACTTGCATTGAAAGTAATTTTACAAAAATAGGCTTGCTCAATAGCTTAAATCTTACTAAAATCTTGCATTAGAAACTAAAAAGCAAGTTTATCTTGCTTTTTACCCTAAATATTAAGATTACTATTTATAAAATTGGTGAGCTGACAGTGGACACTAATAAAATATAAATGGATGAATAATAGTGTTCCTGCTTATAACTATGTTTACCTTTATATTTCTCGTTATATCTGTAACGATGGATTTACTACCATTTAGATTTGCTAAGTTTGCATAAAAGGCTTGAACAATTATGAATGCTGATAAAGATAAAATGGCTCAAGCTGAGCGCTTGGTTCAGTTGCGCCGTAAAAAGGGAATGACTGCTGAACAACTGGCACAGGCCATGACTGAAGCCGGTACTAAGGTCAGCCGCGGAGCTATTTCTAACTGGGAGCGCGGTACTAATGGTATTGTTTCCTCAAAACTGCCGGTGCTGGCACGCATTTTAGGCTGTAGTGAAGGTTATTTATTACGCGGTGACCTTACGGTTGACATTCATGATAACCGCGATACTATTGGTAAGATTAATAAGAACCAAATGCATAATCATCAAACACAAATGGACGATAATAAGAAGGGAATTATGACTACGAACCAAACTGGCAACCTTGATGCCACCTTAACTGACCCTACAAATACGCAAGATACTTCTGATTCCCCATTAATAACTCAAAATGAGCATTTAGAAGCAAAGGCAAACCCAACTCACCAACCTTCAACCAATAGCACAACTACGGATGGCAGTTCTATGAGCTTATTGAAAAAATCTGATAAATTAAAAAGCGTATGTTATGACATTCGTGGTCCATTATTGAAAACAGCCAATAAAATGGAAGCAGAAGGTCAACGTATTTTAAAGCTAAATATTGGCAATCCAGCTCCTTTTGGTCTACATGCACCGCATGAAATCCTACGTGATGTGGCATTGAACTTGCCTGAAGCGATTGGCTACTCTGACTCACAAGGTATCTTTGCAGCGCGTAAAGCGGTCTTGCATTATTATCAATCAAAAGGCTTACATTCTGCGGTTAATGTGGGCGACGTGTATTTGGGTAACGGTGTATCCGAGCTTATCGTGATGACCATGCAAGCGCTGCTAAATGATGGTGATGAAGTATTGATTCCAATGCCAGATTATCCATTATGGACTGCTGCAACCAATCTTGCTGGCGGTACTGCGGTACATTACCGTTGTAACGAAGACGACAACTGGCAGCCAGATATCGAAGATATCAAATCTAAGATCACCAGCAAAACCAAAGGTATCGTGGTTATTAACCCTAATAACCCGACCGGTGCGCTGTATTCAAATGATATTTTAAAACAAATCATTGAAGTGGCCATTGAACATGACTTGATTATCATGGCTGACGAAATTTATGACCGTGTGCTTTATGACAATATGGTGCACACGCCAATGTGCACCTTGACCAATGATGTATTGGTATTGTCTTATAACGGTCTATCAAAATCGCATCGTATTGCTGGTTTCCGTGCTGGTTGGATGATGTTGTCTGGTAAAAAACAACATGCTGCTGACTTTATCGAAGGTTTAGACATGCTTGCCTCGATGCGTTTGTGCTCAAACGTACCGGGTCAATATGCAATTCAAACCGCAATGGGCGGCTATCAAAGCATGAAAGAGCTGACCTCAGAAAAAGGTCGGTTACACAAGCAGCGTGAATTGGCAATCACTCGTTTGAACGCCATTCCTGGTATTTCTTGCACCATGCCACAAGGCGCATTTTATTGCTTCCCGAAAATGGATCCTGCCGTTTATCCTGTCAAAGATGACATGAATTTTATGATGGATTTATTACTTGAAGAAAATGTGTTGATGGTACAAGGTACGGGCTTCAACTGGGATGCGCCTGACCATTTCCGTCTTGTCTTCCTGCCTAATATGCATGACCTAGAAGATGCTATGGATCGCTTGGATCGCTTCTTTGCTAAAAAACGTCAGCAATATGGCACAAACTAAGCAATAGATTGCATAGATGACTTATCGATAAAAAGATAAGTCATACTACAAAAAAACGCTTATCGGCATATAGCCAATAAGCGTTTTTTATTGTTTTAAATGGAGCCATAAAGCCTTATTACGGACTCTATGGCATGGTATTTAGAAAATGCTAGTCAACACCACATAACTGATTGCCGACATTATAGCTGCAGCAGGAAGAGTGATCACCCAAGCCAAGCCAATTGGTTTCATCAGTGCCCAGTTGGTGTCTCTATTAACGATACCAATGCCTAAGACCGCACCAACTAAAGTATGCGTGCTTGATACAGGCAAGCCCATTGTTGATGCGCCCATAACAACAGCAGCAGCAGCAAGTTCAGCTGAGAAGCCAGAAGCTGGGTGCATTTTTGCCAAGTTCGTACCTACGGTTTGAATCACTTCTTTACCAATAAACCATAAGCCTACAATCAGAGCCACACCAAAGGTCAGCATAACTGCAGGTGGAACTGCCGCTTCTGTTGAGATGCTGTTAGTACGGATAACGTCCATAATCGCGGCGAACGGACCAACAGCGTTGGCAATGTCGTTTGAGCCATGACTAAAGGCAAACGCCGACGCGGTAAAGACCTGCATCCAGCTAAACATAATAAAGGTCGCTTTGGTCAAGTCTTCTTTATGCTTGCCGCGGATACTCTTAGTATAAATATAGGTCGCAAGCCAGACTAGCGCTGCGATCATGCCCATGATTAAAAAGCCTTGCAGCGTCGTCATACCGTTATTAACGTTTTTTAGACCCTTAAAGATGACTAGCGATGCCATCACTGCACCGCCTGCTGCTGCAATAATAGGCACCCATTTCTTAAGTGCTTTTAGGGTGTCGAGGTTGCTGCGCTCATTTTCAATCTCGTAAAGCTCTTTGTAATAATCCGTTTCTAAATCTTCAATGACGCAATCATCATCTCTATAGATTTCTTGGTCACGTAACATCGCTGAGGTATAAGCCAGTTGTTTTGACTCGGTTAGACTTTCCAAATACTCTTTATGTGTTTGCTTGAGCGCCTTTTTACTGTCTTTTAAAGTGGCTATATGTGCCTCAGTTTTATCATTATATTCAATGATGTTTTTCTTAATCTGTCCATATAGTAGATAAGAAAATACGCCACCCAGTAGTGGAGATAATACCCAAGAGATTGCAATGGTGCCAATCGTGCCCCAATTGACGGTAGATAACGCCATTTCAGTACCGCCCAAAGTAATACCCAATACAATGGAGCTACCAACCACGCCGCCGATAATGGCATGTGTGGTCGAAACCGGCAGACCTTTTTTGGTGGCAAATAATAGCCAAAACGCAGCAGCAATCAAAGCGGATAGCATGACATAAATGAACTGATTTGGCGTCACCGACAAGCCGTCTAAATCCACAATACCACTACGAATGGTATCAGTCACCTCACCGCCTGCCAGCACTGCACCTGATACTTCAAATATCGCGGCGATACCAAGCGCTTGAGGAATCGTTAACGTCCCTGCTCCAACTGAGGTACCAAAAGAGTTGGCAACGTCATTACCGCCAATATTAAATGCCATAAAGACGCCAAAAGCGGTGGCGACAATAAATAGCGGCGTCTGCTGATGCAAAGTGTAATCAAGACCCCACCACAAAAAATAGGCGGTCATTCCGATTAATAAAAGAGCAAAAAATAGATTAACTTTCATAGTGCCGGTGTTAACCGACTTTATAGATTGGTTGCTAATACCCATAATTGGTATGCCTTGCGTGAACTTAGTGAAGATATCTGCAATTGATAATATTACTCTTATGTGTACGGTATCAATAAAACAACACTCTATTACCACCAGTGAAGTAAACTTAGACACGATCCCATAAGTAAAGCAATATCATCTCCTCTTGATATAAAGATAATGTAAAAAAGCAAACCATAAAAAACTTACAAAATAATGACAGAGACTCTGTTAAATAGTCCTCTGTCTAAATATAAAAACACTTTGCAATAATTTTTAAGATTTTTAACATAAATGTGTAATACAAAACAATGCATCAAGGATGAGACATATCGGCAGATAACAAAATAGATAAAGCTCGATTTATAAAGCAGTTCATGAATATCTGTCTTTAATATAATATCTTGTCAGCTGAGATTCTTACTGCCTGTATCGTCATTGATGACGCACGGAAATGTGGTTATTACTGTGGTTGATAAATGATGTTGATAAATGATTATAAAGTGACGCAATGATGGACGCTCTGTTAACTTGCGTTCATTATTGCGTGCCTATTATATTCAATATGAGCAGACAATACATAGTGAAGGTGAATTTTTTTTCAAAAACTGCCTGTAAAGTTCACTTATAACCGATTTTTAAGCTGAAAAATAGCGTAATCGAGCACCTGCAAACGGGCTTGGCGTTTATCATTACTCGCAACTACACACCAAGGAGCAGCGTCTGTATGCGTACGCGCCAGCATATCTGCGGCGGCTTGCACATAATCTTGCCACTTATCACGGTTACGCCAATCGTCATTAGTTAACTTAAATTGCTTGTATGGCGTATCGTCGCGTTCTTCAAAACGTTGCAATTGCTCTTGTTTATCAATTGCTAGCCAGTATTTTAATATAATGATGTCCGACTCTACCAAACTTGCTTCAAAGCGATTGATCTCAGCATAAGCGCGCTGCCATTCAGCAGGCGTTGCAAATTTCTCGATGCGCTCGACCAAAACTCTGCCATACCACGTCCGATCAAAGATGGCGATACGGCTCAGTCGCTCGGTCTGCTCATTGGGCAGCCTTGTCCAAAACCGCCATAAATACGGATGCTGTAACTCATAAAGCATCGGCACACCAATATTGTGAATTTGATACTCACGGGGGTCAAGCGGCGCAACCAAGCGCTTGATTGCACCACCCTTACCGGCAGCATCCATACCCTCAAAAGCAAATACTACATGTCGCTTACCACGCGCTCTTAACAGTTTGGCTAGCATGGCTTGTTTGCTTGCCAATTGCTGATGATAAACTGCTTTATCCATCTCTGCTGACTGAATATTCATTAATATTTTAGGTATTCCCACTGGTACAAATAGCGCCGTTTCATACGCCAAGCAGGCGTTAATATTGTCATTGTCGGTTATCAGTAACGAGTGACTGTTCATACCTTTATCCGTCTTGTCAGACTCGATTTTTTTGCAGTTTTCCTCTTTTTTACTGTCTTGACTGTTCGTATTAGTGCTATCGCATTCATCGCTACTCTTGCGCGCGGTATCTAATAGCTGACTACTTGCTAATGCAGATTGCATGGCTTGCAGCACTTGATGACAAAAATTGGTTGCGGCTTTTGATTTGTCACTGTCATCAATGATAATCCAATCGCCTTGTTGACTTAATAGGGTGACGGCAACTTTATTAAACTCTTCGACAATATGATTATTATTCCAGTCAATTTGATATAAAAACTCTGGATCTACTTCATCATCGTTTAAGCGCGCCTGTAAGGTTTCTGCATCAACATGAAACCAGCACTTTAATAGCTTAGTCTGATTAATCGCAAGGTCACGCTCAAAAGCTTGCAACTGTTGCAGTTGCTGCTGCAAATACTGCTGCCATGCTACGAGAGGTAGTTTTTTACTGGTTACCATGCTCATGACGTTATACAGCAAGTCGGCATACCAATTGCCAAAGTAAACCATCACGTCGCCGTGGCGCGGCATCATTTTAATATGCGCCTGCCAAAGCGGCTGATGGGACAAAGATGGGTAACCAATGGTTGCTTCGACCTTGAGCAGCCGCGGATCGACCCATTGGCGTAGCTGAGTAACTGCCGTGCCTTTGCCTGCCTGCTCCATACCATTAACCAATACCAAGAGCCCAGTGGGTTTGACTGGCGTCGGTGAAGCTTGCTGGCGCGTGGCGCGTAGGGCACGTTGAGCGCTCACCAATGCCAATCTGAGCTCGTCTTCATTTAAAGAGAACTGGCTGAGTGGATTCGGTGATAGACACGCTGTTATGTCCTGTTTACTCACCGGTGCGTGCAGTGCTTGCCTTGATTGTTGTGGCACTGGCATTACAGTCTCTTTAGCTGATACCTTATTTCTATGGGCTTTAGGATCAGGCTTAGTCTGTTTTTTATAGCTTGGCTTGCGGTTTACGGTATTATTTGTCATGGCTATTCTCATTATCTTTAGCAAAAGTGGCACAGCTGGCAGCGTAAGAGGCTTAAATTGGCAGTAACCAAATCATAGCATTCACGATGACTATAAATCATGCTTACTATAAATAATACGTCGATGTAACCATTTGCTATTTGTATTCTGCCATCTTTTATTTTAAGGTGACATACTGAATCTACAATATGCTTTATACTTACTTTTGTTGTCTCTTCTTTAGCCACGATTTTTAGCATTATCCATTGTATAAATTATTTGCCAACTTTTTGATATCCGTATTGTTTACGTTAACAACCCTACTTATAGAGGTCTACTCGCCATGTCTGCACTATCTGAACTACAACAACATCTTACCCGTTATTGGGCGCTACCTTATCATGACGATGTAAGCCTTGAAGCTAAGCTGGTCGACGTTCAGGCATGGCAACGGGCGCGGCTACAGCGTACCCATAGTGAGTTATTTGAACAACCAAAAAACAAACCAATGGCAGAGTATTTTCTGACTCAATTATATGGTGGCGGGGAATTTAAGCTATTGGCCAAACAGCTGGAACGCATTTTACCAAAAGCTAAGAAACTTGAGCGGTTGGCAAAAGAAACGGTTCTTGAAACCGGTAGTATGGCCATTCAAGCAGCAATTTTAGCGATTGAGCTGGATATGCATTTGGCGCAGTGGTTGGTTACTCAAGACTTACCTGTAAATGAAGAAAATGTGCTTGCTGCGTATCAAGCAATTGATGAATCGGCTGAACGCCGCGTACAAATCAATAATCTTAAAGACGTCTGCTATCGTACGGATAAATATTTGAATTCATTTATGCTGAAAAAGGCATTTGCGTTGGCGAAAGGCACCGCTTATAAACATAACTTCCAACCGATGTACGACTTCATTGATGCCGGCTTTAAAGCCATGAAACCACTTGATAGCGTGGGCGGCTTTATCGAACCTTTCTGTAAACGTGAGCTGTTGATTATTGAGCAAGTCCATGCAGCTGGCAATGAAGGCAAGGTTGACTCATTTACTGTATCATAGCCTTATCTTTTACCGTAACATTCATAACAACAAATTAACGGATACCTTTATGTCTGATTCATCAAATGATTTACCTGATAAATCGAATCCTGTTGCAAAGTCAGTAACAGCAAACGGTCATATTCAAGACAAACTTATCAAAGACAGCATTGCTAACAGCCAAGATATTAGCGCCAAAGCACAAGCACGTAACAGTGCAATAAATGCAACGTTAGAAACGCCTGCGGCAAATGACTTTACCCAAGCAAAAGACCTGCCAGTTGGTACACCACAAGGTCAGCAAACGATTGCACCTACTGACAGTGCTGCTCATAGTTCTAATGATAGCGCTGACAATAGTAAGGGTGAAACCACTGCCAGCGATAAGGCAGCCGCGGTAAAAGCGGCGCTGTTTCATGAGCGCGACGATATCAATAATCCGCACACTCCGGATACTGATGGTGAAGAAAAGACGCATTTTGGCTATAAAACGGTCAATAAAGCAGAAAAGCAAGCGCGTGTGGCGGATGTTTTTACCTCAGTTGCCAAAAAATATGACATTATGAATGACCTTATGTCATTTGGTATTCACCGCTTATGGAAGCGTTATGCCATTAGCTTATCGGGCGTGCGCGCCGGTCAGCATGTGCTTGATATTGCCGGCGGTACGGGTGATTTGGCAAAAGTATTTAGCCGTGAAGTGGGTAAAAATGGTCATGTGGTATTGTCTGATATCAATGCGGCAATGCTCGAGGTTGGTCGTGAGCGCTTGATTAATGCTGGCTGTAATAACGTTGATTTTATCCTAGCCAATGCCGAAACCCTTGCCCCATTTGAAGACAACAGCTTTGATTTAGTCACTATCAGTTTTGGGTTACGTAACGTGACTGATAAAGATGCGGCGCTACGTGCCATGCACCGTGTGCTTAAGCCAGGCGGTCGTTTATTGATTTTAGAATTCTCAAAACCTATCTTTGAGCCTTTATCTAAAGCTTACGACTTGTATTCATTTACCGCATTGCCGCTTATGGGTAAACTGGTCGCTAATGATTCTGAAAGCTATAAATACTTAGCAGAGTCGATTCGCATGCATCCGGATCAGCAGACGTTAAAGCAAATGATGGAAGAAGCAGGCTTTGAGAATTGTGACTTTAATAACTTGACCGCTGGTATTGTAGCGGTACATCGCGGCTTTAAAGCGTAGTCACTTTTAAAAAGCACAGTCACTTTTTAAGGTTTTAAGCTATTAATGTGTTGAGCGCTTAAAACTTTAAGAGCTGTCAGCTTAATCAATGTTTTAATATAAGGGCGATAACTCTAAAATGTATCGCCCTTATTCATATCACTACTTATTATCTGACCCGTTCAATGAATAATCTTTTGATTAATCCTTTATCCTATCAAAGAATTCAATAAGAGAGACTATGATGCTCACTGTATTACTTTTGGCAGGTGCTGAAAAGCTTATTAATATAGCAATTGGCAGCGACGAAATTACTAAGGCAGGGCTTGCGCCGCTTACTGGTAAAGTATTGCGAATAAAGATGGCAATGCCTGAACTGCAATTCGATATTTTATTCAATCATGAGCATGTTCGTTTTGAGCCTGTGACTACCAATCATGTTTTTGAAGCACAGAGTGATACCAATAACTATAGCAATAATGAGCGCATGCAAGCGGGTAAAAATAGCGCACGTATCGGCTATAGCATACCTGACTGTACCCTCACTGTTGACAACCCTGCCCAACTGCTTAACTTAATGCGCAGCGCTGAAGGTAATCTACCGATTGCGGGTGATTATAAAGTGCTGATGCAAATTAAGCAGTTGGTTGCTGGGTTTGACCCTGATATTGCAGGACAGCTGGAGCCGTTAATTGGCAAACCAATGGCAAGCCAATTACAGCTGCTTATCTCGCAGCTTAAACGTAGCTTTGGTGAAAATGCCAAACGCACTTTCGGTGATGTGAGCGACTGGGCAAATGAGATAGTGGGCAACGGTACACCTGACCCTGATGATAAAGCACAATCGAATGAATTAAAGCAGCAATTGTTAAAGCTACGCGCTGATGTTGAGCGTGAAGAAGCACGACTGCAGGCGATTAAAGCTGAACAATCGCGCTTGAGTCATCATCAATAATAAGTATTGCCTACACACTTATATTCTCTCACTTCATATAGCCATTTAGCATTATTATCTAAAATGGCTCGTTATTTAGAGTAACCATCGCCCATGCTATTATCTCATCGTGCCCGCCTACTTGAGCTTTGGCGCATTGCGGCAAGCTATCGCATTGATACGCACTTTCCGCTAGAAGACGCGCCGCAGCTGCAAACGCTTACGCGGCTTATTCGATTGCATCCCGCGGCTTGGGGCAAAAAGCATCAGCCAAATGCGATTAAGTACGCGCTGGAAGATATGGGCACGCTGTTCTCAAAGCTGGGTCAATTGCTCTCTACGCGCCGCGACCTTGTGCCGCCTGAGATTATTAGCCAGTTGGCTCAGCTCCAAGACCAAGTCAAACCATTCCCAGTTGACATTGCCATCACTCAAATCGAAGATACCAAACATGGTTTAGGTCAATCTCTTGCTACGCTTTTTGCTCGTTTTGACAGCAAACCGTTGGCAGCAGCGTCTATCGCGCAAGTCCATACAGCGGCACTAAAAGATGGTCGTGAAGTGGTGGTAAAAGTGGTGCGCCCTGATATTCGACCCATTATTATTGCAGATTTTGAATTATTACGGTCGCTGGCTCATTGGCTATCAGCGCGTGTCGAGGCAGCACGCGCGGTACATATCATTGATATTGTTGAAGACTATCGGCAAGTAATGCTCAATGAGTTAGACCTCACCTTAGAGGCAGAAAATACCACGCAAATGCGTAATAACTTCTTAGGCTCAGCGTTGATGTATGTGCCAGAAGTTTATGACGCGGCTAAAAATGTGCTGGTGATGGAACGTATACAAGGGGTTCCTATCTCCCAAACTGAGCTTTTTGATACATTAGGTTACGACCGCGCTGCATTGGCAGAAAAAGGTCTGACGATATTTTTTACCCAAGTATTTCGTGATAACTTTTTTCATGCCGATATGCACCCGGGTAATGTCTTTGTGGAAACGCCGCCCCTCCATACGCTAAACGCTACAATGTCGCCCGTAGATTTGGGGCATGAGCCACGTTATATTGGGCTTGATTGCGCCATTATGGGTACTTTATCGCACAACGATCAGCTGATTGTGGCACGGATGCTGCTAGCAGTAATGAACAATAATTTTACTGCCTTAGTCGATATTGTCAGCCGCGCCGGTTGGATACCACCAAACACAGATAAGCATGCTTTAATGCGTGATATGAGTCGTACTGTCGCGCCTATGTTGCAAAAATCCATTAACGATATCGACTTTGCGGGCGTATTGATGCAAATATTGGATATCGCCCGCCGTCATCATATGACCATTCCGCCACAGTTAATGCTACTGCTAAAAACTTTGGTGCATGTTGAAGGTTTAGGGCGTGACCTCTACCCTGACCTTGATATTTGGGCGCTTGCCAAACCTATTTTAAGCAGCTGGGTAAAAGAACAACTCGACCCAATGCGCAACTTACAACAGCTGCGCGAGCGATTACCGGAGCTATTATTATCTGCCACTGATATTCCAAAATTACTTGATAATGGCTTACAAAGCCTCGCCTCACAGGGTGCGCGGCAAGACAGTCAATTACGTGAAATACAACAAATCAGAGCGGATATTCTTAATGACCGCCGCCGTGACTGGATAGCGCTGGCAGGGTTTGGGCTGTGTATTGCCATTGCAATACAGATTGCTGGTTGGTTATCAATTCTGTTTTATATCTTAGCCCTATTCACTGTTATCTGGCGCATCTTAGCCTAATATTAAGACCTATATACTGTTAAAGACTACTAATACTTCAAATAGAAAAAAGCCCATACTTTATTAAAATATGGGCGTTTTATAGTCAGAAAATCAGTTATTACATTTGATCGATTGCCATTTGAGTGAGCACCCGCCCGCGTGCGGTTCGCAGTACATAGCCTTGCTGAATTAAATACGGTTCAATCACATCTTCTAGCGTACCGCGATCTTCCGCCATAGCCGCCGCAATTGCTTCAACTCCCGCAGGACCGCCATCAAAGCGCTCATGTAATATCTCAATATAGCGTCTGTCTAAATGATCCAAGCCCCGTCTATCAACTGCCAGCATATCGAGCGCACTTGCCGCAATTAACCCATTAATACTACCATCGCCTTTGACTTCGGCATAATCACGCACACGGCGCAGTAAGCGGTTGGCAATTCGCGGTGTACCACGCGCACGACGCGCAATCTCAACCGCCCCATCTTCACTCATTGGTACACGCATGAGCCTTGCTGCTCGACTGACAATCGTAGTCAAATCAGCAATATTATAAAACTCTAACCGCTGCACAATACCAAACCGATCGCGTAATGGCGAAGTTAATAACCCAGCGCGCGTGGTTGCTGCAACCAAGGTAAACGGTGGCAAATCAAGCTTAATTGAGCGTGCCGCAGGACCTTCACCAATCATAATATCAAGCTGAAAATCTTCCATAGCCGGATAGAGTATTTCTTCAATAACAGGGCTAAGACGGTGGATTTCATCAATAAACAGTACATCGCCTGCTTCTAAATTGGTGAGCATCGCTGCCAAGTCGCCTGCGCGCTCAAGCACTGGTCCTGACGTTGAGCGCAAATTGCCACCCATTTCACGGGCGATAATATTAGCAAGGGTCGTTTTACCCAATCCTGGTGGACCAAAGATTAAGGTATGGTCAAGCGCCTCATCACGTGCCCGTGCAGCACCAATAAAGACTTCCATCTGCTCACGTACCACCGGCTGTCCGATATATTCAGCCAGTAACGCTGGGCGGATATTCGCATCAGGAGCATCACCTACCCCTTCTAGCGGATTAATCAAACGGTCTTGGCTCATAGTTTTTATCATTATATAGTCAGAGGAAAAATAGGAGAACTGTAATAAACAGCATAACCAAACCATTAGAATAAGTCATGCAAAAACGCTAAAAAAGAGGCTTCAACATAAAAAAAGCGACAACCAGTGTCGCTTGTTCATTAATAAGATAATAGTTTGATGGTAAAAGACTTTATAGGTTTATAAAAAACAAAGTCACTTAAAATCCAGACAGCTGTTGCAACGTTGCTTTTAGTAAGCCTTGTGTATCTTCAAAAATATCACCGTTACTTTTCGCCGCTTTTATCGCTAATTGCGCCTCTTTTTCTTTATAACCCAAGCTCATTAGTGCGCCTTCTACTTCAGCGATGATGCTACCTTCGTGCGACACTTGCACCGATTGCGGGATATATTCTAAGTGACTGCTATCAACTTCGATATTTTTCAGCTTGTCTTTTAGCTCAATTAATAAGCGTTGCGCTGTTTTTTTACCAATGCCCGGAATACGCATTAGAGCGGTTTCTGAATCTTGCTCGACATGCATCTTTAGCTCAGCTGCGGACATCGCCGACAACATCGCTAGAGCCATTTTTGCCCCGACACCGTTAATTTTAATCAGTTGCCGAAACACATCACGCTCTTTACGGTCGATAAAACCAAACAGCAATTGCGCATCTTCACGCACATGGAAATGTGTCCAAATGCTTGCTTGCTGGTGCAGCTGCAACTGGCAAAATGATGGCAGTGGCAGCTCAATATCATAGCCCACGCCAGAGGTGGTCATGATGCACGCCGTTGGTGCCATCAAATACTGCACCTGTCCGGTAATCAATCCGATCATAACCTTCCCCTATTAGCATCAATTATCTGTGATTGATCATAGTATAAGATGAGCTGTTATACCGCTATCAAACACCATCACTTCACATTATTTATTTACGCGTAAAAATCTACCATACCTTCAAGGCTAATCGGACGAATCTTATCCGCTTGACCCGCTGAACCAAAGGCTTCAAAACGATCCACACAAATAGCTGACATGGCAACCATTGACGCTTTAAAATATTTACGCGGATCAAATTCACTAGGGTTTTCTGCAAGGAATTTACGGATAGCGCCAGTTGATGCCAGACGTAAATCAGTATCAATATTGACTTTGCGCACACCATGTTTAATCGCTTCAACGATTTGCTCAACCGGCACGCCATACGTTTCGCCAATATTACCGCCATTTTCATTGATAACTTTTAGCCACTCTTGCGGTACTGAAGATGAACCATGCATCACTAAATGGGTATTAGGAATACGCGCATGAATCTCTTTAACCCGTTCAATGGATAAGATGTCGCCCGTCGGTGGACGGGTAAATTTATACGCGCCATGACTGGTGCCAATGGCAATGGCTAATGCATCGACGTTGGTGTCTTTTACAAATTGCTCTGCTTCATCCGCACTGGTTAATAACTGTTCGTGATCAAGTATGCCTTCTGCGCCAGAACCATCTTCTTCGCCAGCCATACCGGTCTCAAGGCTACCCAAACAACCAATCTCACCTTCAACAGACACACCGCAGGCATGGGCAAACTTGACCACTTCACGAGTCACGCTAGCATTATAATCATAATCCATTGGCGTTTTGCCGTCTTCTCCTAGCGAGCCATCCATCATCACTGATGAAAAACCAAGCTGAATCGAACGCTGACATACCGCTGGTGACATGCCATGATCCTGATGCATGACGACTGGAATATGCGGCCATTCTTCAATTGCAGCCGTAATTAAATGCCGTAAAAATGACGCTCCTGCATAGCCACGTGCGCCTGCACTTGCCTGCACAATCACTGGTGAGTTGCACGCATCTGCTGCCATCATGATTGCCCGCATTTGCTCTAAGTTATTCACATTATAAGCTGGGACACCGTAGCTATGTTCAGCAGCATGGTCTAAAAGTTGACGCAAGGAGATTAAAGCCATAACACATTCTCTAATTGAGGTTTAAAAATAGTGACCTAATGAGATAAAGGGTTTAAAACATATCATGCACAAGAAACCGTACCAAAAAATCTTAGCAAACGCTCAAGGTTAGAGCTAAAAAATGAGCCCTCTCAGATACGCGCTATAAACCTTTATTCTCACGCGCACATTATAGCAAGATTTGTCCGCTTCTCGCACAGGTTAGGATAGTATTTATCTATCCAATAAGTACTCTATCTATTTTACTGCCCTGTTAACCATATATAAGTACAATAAAAGCGAGTATCATCATCTCATAAAAAAAGCCCTGATAGGTATCAAGGCTCTTTGGCAATACACTTATATCCATAAAAGAAAATTCAGATATTAATGGATTAAATATTAGTACTTTTGATCTTCAGAAACGGCATCTTTCACAGCAGGGTCAGCTTGCAAATCAGTTGCAGGCTTCGCTGCAGCATCAGCAGCAACATTAGATGCGCCATCAGCTACCGCATTGGCACCTTTAGCAACAGCATCAGCAGTACCTTCAACGGCTTTATTAGTGCCATCAGCGATTGCTTCGCCAGTATTTACTACTGCACCAGCAGCGACAGCGCCTGCCGTTTTAGCACCATCAGCAATCTCTGCACCAGTATCTTGAGCCGCTAATTCAGCTTCAGCAGCAGCTTGGTCCGTGTTCGCAGCGATATCATCGCCTGCAGATTCAGCAGCTGCTTCAACGTTACCGGCATCAGCTTGTTCTTCTGTTTGTTGACTACATGCAGTAACTGCAAAAGTACCAGCAAGAATGCTAGCAAGTAACAAATGACGTTTTAACATAATAAACCTCTAGTAAATAATGCATGTCACATACGTGGTGACGTTATTTTATAGTCAGCAAATACAACATGCAATAACAATTTTTGGTGTATGAACAATATAATAACTGCTCGATAATCGTTGTCAACCTCAGGCACCATAATATGACCAACAAGAATAATAGATTAGGATAGTTGACCTACTAACTTATTCTGCTATATCGCTTTTTTGGCACCAACAAGATTTTGACAGCCTGTTAGACTACCTGAATTGATAGGCAATTGTTGTACATATCATGTTACTAAGACGACATTAAGCAGATACTTGCAGCGCTGCTACCGCCGGCAAGGTTTTACCTTCAACAAACTCCAAGAACGCGCCACCACCTGTTGACATATAGCTAACACCCTCGGCAACTTGATACTTATCAATAGCGGCAAGCGTATCACCACCGCCAGCTATCGAGAATCCAGTGCTTTGCTGTACCGCTTTGGCTAAAATTTCAGTTCCTGCACCAAAAGCATCGACTTCAAACACGCCGACTGGACCATTCCATAAAATAGTTTTGGCATTAATAATAGCTTCAGCTAGCTTCTCTGCACTTTGCGGGGCGATATCCAATATCATATCATTATCGCCAATATCACTAACGGCTTTTACCGTTGCCGTGGCAGCTTGTAAAGAACCGATAAAATCAGCAAAATCAATTTCGTTTTTATCAGCAACGACCACGTATTCCGGTAGTAAAATTTCGGTTTTTTGCATGATATCACGCGCGGTTTCTACCAAATCCACCTCATACAATGACGCGCCAACAGCATGACCTTTTGCTGCCAAGAACGTATTAGCAATACCGCCACCAACGATAATTTGGCTACATAATTCTGCCAAGCTATGTAACACTTCAAGTTTGGTCGACACTTTTGAGCCGCCAACAATGGCTAGCATTGGTTGCGCTGGCGTGTTTAGCCCTTGCGTTAAGGCATCAAGTTCTGCTGACAATAGCGGTCCTGCGCATACGGTTTTACCCGCAGCGCGCATTGCTTGTGTGACCCCTTCCGTGGATGCCTGTGCCCGATGCGCAGTACCGAACGCATCCATCACAAACACATCACACAGATCAGCATACGCTTGCGCTAGACTTGGCGAGTTTTTCTTTTCACCGTCATTAAAACGCACGTTTTCTAGCAAGACCACTTCGCCCGCTTTCACATTCACGCCTGCAGTTAGATAATCACGATTTAAACTCACTGGCTGCTTAATTTGCGTGCCTAATTTATCAGTCAAATAATCAGCAACTGGTGCAAGCGAATAGACGTCTTCTGGCTTACCTTCGGTTGGACGACCTAAATGTGAGCAAACAATCACGGCAGCACCCTTTTCTAATGCCAGCTTTATCGTTGGTAAACTGGCTTGTAAACGTGCGTCGCTGGTCACTTTGCCATCTTTAATAGGCACGTTTAAATCTTCACGAATCAATACCACTTTTTCAGCTAAATCCAACTCACTCATACGCAAAAAATTCATTCTGTACTCCTGATTTTAATTAATTATTAAAAAGTGTGGCTTAACAATTATTCGATTTATAGGCACTACTTGATAGTAAAGAGGCTATTAATTGCTGTGCCTATTTACTTTAATATTGATTTTTACTAATGATTTCTGCTAATAAATTTAGGTAAAGGGTCTAGCAAATTTAGGACGTGAGTGTAGCATAAGGTGAACTTTTCTAAACAGGTCTATCCGATAAAATTTAGCCATTCATCGATAACGGGTTTTTATTGGCTGACGGCTTGATAACATTTCGTGGTGGCGCGTGGTCTGTATAGCTCTTATGATAGGTAAGCAAACAACAATAATCTATGGAGAGAACATTATGGGCATTAACTTGGATACCGCTAAAACAAAGTTATTGGCGCTAAAAGAAGAATATGAAACCCGTATTGATAAAATAGAAGACCATATTCAACATCCACAGGATGACTTAAATGAGCACTGGGACGATCAAGCGATTTCCTACAGCCAAAATGACATGCGTAAAAACTTGCTGGTAGAAGCAAAGCAGAGCTTAATCCATGTTAGAAATGCGCTAAGCCGTATTGAGAATGGCACTTATAGTGACTGTGAAATCTGTGGCAAAGAGATTGCCGAACAAAGACTAGAAGCGCTGCCTTACGCTACCTTATGTATGGAGCATGCTAAATAAACTTGCTGTTAAGCTAAGTTGATACTTTAATCAGCTATTAATTTATTAAACTGATTCATTGAACCAACCACTTAATAAGCCTATTTTTTAAAACTAAGCAGGCGTATGCCATGACTGTAGCGCCTGCTGCCATTGCTGACAGCGTGCAGCTATTTTATCCACTGGCAAATCCATAATGTCGCCTACCACCGCAATATAGATCAGTGGTAGCCCCGCTAAATTGGTAACGTTTCCAGCAGTTAAGCCACCAATGATGCAAATATCAATATCTTGCTGGCAGCCATCAATCAATTGCTGACGCGTGATAGTAGCTGCATTTGGCTTAGTATTCGATGCAAAAACTGCACCCATCGCTGCATAATTTGCGCCATCATCTTTGGCTTGTTTGACTAGATTGGCATCGCCATGACAAGTACGACCGATAATTTGATTAGGCGCTAGTATTTTCTTTGCTGCGCTGATATCACCGTCGCCTTGTCCAAGATGCACGCCGACGCCAAGCTTAGTCGCTAACTCTATATCATCATTAATAACCACTTTAACCTGATATTTTTTGGCTAACGCAACGATTTGCACCGCTTCATCATATAACTTAGCTTGCCCTTGTGGCTCCGCTAGTAATTTTTTGCGCCGAACTTGTAATAAGGCAATAGCCCCTGTTGCTAAGGCAATGTCCAGCTTAGCATACAGCAGCTCAAACGCATCATCGTTGGTGAGTAAATAGAGTCTTGGAATCAATGGCTGAGTCATATTAATCCTTATGCTTTTATATATCCAAATATACACCCAAAAAAAGAGCCGTTATATAATATAACCGCTCTTTTTATATGTATAGCTTTATGCTTATAGCCTTCTCATTGTTATTAAAAATTATAAAAATGAGAATAAAAAGCTACCGTTATACAGTACGGCGACTGGATAAACTATTTAAGATATTTTTAGCGTCGCCCCAGCGCGTATCTGAGCTATTAGCGCCTAAAATCACAATAATAGCAGGTCGATTATTGACCTTAGTTTCCATGACTACGCAACGACCGGCTTCATTAATAAAACCTGTCTTAGAGATACCTATTGGATAGTCTCCTGAACGTACCAACATGCTGGTATTACTGGCTTTATAAGTGCGATTGCCACTGCTATAGTTAGCAACAAAGAAATCATAGCCTTTAGTGGTTGAAAAACGACGAATCACATCATAATTACCAGCAGCGCGAACCATTTTTACCAAGTCATTCGATGACGCCACATTACGCGCATCAAGTCCAGTTGGATCACCAAAAAATGCGGTGGTCATTCCAAGCGAGCGCGCTTTATTATTCATGGCGCGCATAAAGGCGCTATAACCACCTGGATAATTACGTGCTAAGGCTTTTGCGGCAGGGTTTTCAGATTTCATCAATGCCATAAGTAAGATTTCAGCGCGATTCATGCGATCGCCTACTTTTAGACGCGTACTGGCACGTTTGGGACCCACGAAATCTTCTGCATCAAGGGTAATCTCTTCACGCATATCAAGATTGGCATCTAGTACGACCATTGCTGTCATGATTTTCGTGATACTTGCCATCGGGCTTGCGGTATTGGCATTTTTCTCATAGATCGTTTCGCCGGTTTCCACATCAATCACCGCCACACTACGTGAGCTGGTACTGATTGGAATCATGTCGCTACTGCCAAAGCTGCCACGATATGTCGTATTATACGTATTACGTCTGGCGCTGGTATCAGCATTGGTTAGGCTTGTTGTACCATAACCATTATCAACTTTCTTAATCGCTGAACCTTGTGACTTTGACATGACATTACGAGCTTCAGACAGACTATTAACCCCACCCCAGCTCACACGCGCAACAGATTCAGTATTACCATTAATAGTTAATGCAGCTTGTGCCGCGCTACCTAAACTTAACGAGATGACGGCAGCAACTAACTGCTGTTTGGTTAATGGTAGATGTTTCATTCTTCCTCCGGCTATTGTTATCACAATAGTGTGATACAGGTTGACGTGAGTAACTTACGTAGCGATTGTGGATGCGTTTGTAGGCACTCGTATAGAGTTCTTGTACTTTTAGTGTATCATGGATTGCATTCGAGGGTAATCCAATGACGCTATGACCTTGAAATTAATCAGCTAAATTGAGTATTTGCTACATTTGCTTTGCTTTTAAGTAATGTTTGATTACATATAAGTAATATTGTGCGGTATTGGCAACGTTACCTTGCAGTTCATATCAGTGTCATAATAACGACTAATACAGCACCTTATTTATGATTTTAAAATCCAAGTATTCTAATAGTCTGTTATTTAATAGCACTATTCATTGACTATAATGATATAAATAAACGACCTTATAAAGCGCACGCCTGAGATGCACTGTTGCCCAAATCAAATAATCGCTAAAATGAAACAACTGTTAAAACAAAACAATCGCTAAGAGTGTAACTATGATTCGAGTATTGGTAGTAGATGATCATGATTTAGTGCGGATGGGCATCAGTCGCATGTTGTCTGATAGCCCTGATATTGAAGTGATAGGCGAAGCAGATAGCGGTGATATGGCAATCAAGCTTGCCAAACAACTGAATCCTGATGTGGTGCTGTTAGATGTTAATATGCCGAACATTGGCGGGCTTGAAGCCACCAAACGCCTGATTCAGTTAGATATGAATATCAAAATTTTAGCGGTCAGTAGTATGGTGACTCAGCCTTACCCTTCGATGTTATTAAAAGCTGGGGTTAATGGCTATATTACTAAGGGCACACCATTAAATGAGATGATTCGAGCAATCAAAAAATTGTATCAAGGCGGACGCTATTTTAGCCATGATGTGGCTGAGCAGTTGGCTGAGGTTTTATTGTCCGATAACGCCTCATCACCGTTTGACTTACTGAGCGATCGCGAAAAACAAGTGGCGATGATGGTGGTGAACTGTCAAAGCCCGCAACAAATTGCTGACCAGTTATTTGTGAGTGTCAAAACCATCAACACCTACCGCTACCGTATTTATGAAAAGGTCGGTGTAGATAGCGATGTAAAATTAACCCATATGGCAATTCGTCATGGTCTCATTCATCCTTAGAAGGATGTAATCCCACTATGAGAAACCCTGCCTCTTTTATCACTATGATTACCGACTACTTGCAGCAAGGCGATGTGTTGCCTGCGCCGCAGTTACGCCGATTAGGACTACTGTATAGTAGCTACCGTCTGGTTATCAGCATTTTTTTTGTGGTGATGAGCTATATCACTACCCATGATGATGGCAGTTTACTATTACCCAGTTTATTATCACAAACGGCGCTTAGTATTTACGTGTTAGTCAGTTTTGGGCTATTTAATTTATTTTATGTGATAAATAAGCTTCCGTCTGAACAATTGGCGCTTGGTCTTACTCTTGATATCATTATGCTCAGCCTGTTGCTCTACACCAATGGCGCGCCAGATTTGCAACTGACCTTGCTGTATATGGTGGTGGTTGCTGCCAGCTTTATGCTACTGCAAGCCTCGCAAGCCATTATAATTACTTTATTAGCCGTTATTTTTGTGATTTATCAGCAGTTTTTTTATGCTATTACCAATAGTATGAGCCTAGCAGATTTGGTCGATGCGCTGCTTATCTCTTTTAGTTTTTTAGCCGTCGGTTTTTTAAGTTGGTCAATCTCTCAGCGCCTCATTCACGTTGAAAAAATGGCCATTCAGCAGGCACAAGAGGTCAATAGGCTCAGTCATATCAATCAGGAAGTCATTAGCCAGATGCATAGTGGGGTGATGGTTATTGATAAAGGCGATATTGTGTTGGCCAATACGGCAACCTATCAGCTACTTGGGCTCAAAAATATGGGTACAGATACTAGCGCGGCATCAGAAATATCACCGCTTACCGCTAAAAATAGGCGATATCGTGATTGGTTACGCCCTACTTTTTATCGAAAAAAATCTCGTCCTATTCAGACAAACAAAGCGATGATAAGCGTGCAACAACAAATACAAGCCTTACATCTGCCCTTACTTGAGAGTTGTTCATCTGTGGCAGCAGGGCTGTCACGCAATTTTATTTATGATTTACCAGTAGAGATTACTACTGCTTTGATCCATAAGCTGCGCGTGCAAATTATTCCGCTCAAAGACAATAGCCAGCTGGTGCTATTAGAAGACTTGCAGCGTGAGCAAGCGAGTGCTCAGCAATTAAAGCTGGCATCATTAGGGCAGTTAACTGCCAGTATTGCTCATGAAATTCGTAATCCACTGGCAGCTATTTCACAGGCAAGCCAGCTGTTGATGGAAGATAGTATGCTCGAGGTGGCAAATACCTCAGTGGCAATGTCGCTTGATCATCACGATATGGCAGGCAATCATGAGCTATATAAAATCATCTTTGCCCAGACCAAGCGGGTTAATCGTATTATTGAAGATGTGTTAAAGCTATCACGCCAGCAGTCGCCCAACCAGCAGCCTATCGCTATCGTATCTTGGATGCGCCAGTTTTTGGTGAACTACTTTTCAGATGAGGTGACACTTCAAGCCTACTCTCATCCGATTATCGAGTTTGATACGCATCAGTTAGAACAAATACTAATCAATATTATTAATAATGGATTGCGCTATGGTCAGCGCGTTGACCCTGAAGCAGGGGTCGAGGTTGAAATTTATAATAAACAGAACAATGTTATTATCGATATTTTAGATCATGGTCGCGGCGTTGATGCCGCCCATTTAAAGCAATTGTTCAATCCCTTTTTTACGACTGATAAAGCGGGGACTGGGCTTGGTTTGTATTTGTCGCAAGCATTTAGTGAAGCCAATCATGCCCATTTGCGCTATGCCCCCGAGCATAAAAAAAGCTGCTTTCGCTTGATTATTCCGGCGTTGTCATTAGCAAGCGATAATATCGGTGATTGATTGCAGTTATTATCGCTTATAATATTATAATACTTAACCATTTGTACGTATTGAACACATTTGAGGTGATATATGACTGCAACAGCGCTGATAGTCGATGATGAAGCGGACTTATGTCGTCTGATGCAAATTACTCTGACAAAAATAGGCATCAAAAGTGATGTGGCCTATAGCTTAGCGCAAGCGCAGGCTTACTGGAAGGCCAATAGTTACGACTTTTGCTTAACGGATTTAAATTTGCCGGATGGTTCGGGACTTGATTTGGTCAAACAGGTTAGCAGCAGCTCAAGCACCCCTATTGCCGTTATTACCGCGCATGGTAGTATGGATTTGGCGATTGAGGCGCTAAAGCTTGGGGCATTTGATTTTGTCAATAAACCGCTTGAATTACCGCGCTTACGCCAACTGGTTGAAAGCGCATTAAAGGTGATTCGTCAAGATAACGATACCAAAGTGGCAAGCACGCGTACGCCTGAGCAGCAACTATTAGACAGCCGCCTTATCGGTCACTCGGCGGTGATGCAAACTCTAAAAGGCACCATTTTAAAATTAGCACGCTCGCAAGCGCCTGTATTTTTATCAGGTGCATCCGGTACAGGTAAAGAAGTCGTAGCGCGGCTCATTCATGATTTAAGCGCCCGCCGAGATGGCTGTTTTGTACCAGTCAACTGTGGGGCAATTCCCTCTGAGCTGATGGAATCTGAGTTTTTTGGGCACAAAAAAGGTAGCTTTACAGGGGCAGTAGCGGACAAACAAGGACTGTTTCAGCAAGCCAGTGGCGGTACGCTATTTTTAGATGAGGTGGCAGACCTACCGCTTGCCATGCAGGTCAAGTTGCTACGTGCCATTCAAGAGAAAACCGTTCGTGCAATTGGCGATACCCGTGAGATTCCAGTTGATATCCGGATTCTCTCAGCCACGCATAAAGACTTGAATCAGTTGGTACAAAGTGGCGCGTTTCGGCAAGATTTATATTACCGCATTAATGTCATTGAGCTAACATTACCAACGCTGATGGCACGCTACGAAGACATTCCAGTATTGGCGCAGCATTTCTTAGCATTGATTGCTGAGGAGTGGCAATTAGAGCATCCAGCAGAATTATCACCTGCCGCTTATCAACGCTTACAGCAACATAATTTTGCAGGTAACGTGCGCGAGCTGCGTAATATTCTTGAGCGTGCCATCACTTTATCAGATTCATCTGTCATTGAAGCTCTACATTTGGGTTTACCTGAAGTGGTGGCTGTTGACAATGTGCCTGATGATATAGAAATGACAGCGGAAAAGCTGGTCTCTATAACGCCAGCCAGTCAGACGCAGGTAAATTCCAAAACGCATTCGCCGCAATCCAAAAGCGTACCGAATACGGCAACCCAGCCCGCTCACCCTTATACTCAACATAACCCAGCTCAAGTAACGTCAAATATTTATTCCACTCATGGTTCATCTTACATGACCACTATTAAAAACGTTACCCCGCAGCACTTTGAGCCGACCTTGGTAGCAGCCGAGCCTGATAATAAAGAAGATAAAGGCATTGTCCATGCAGAGAGCTCATCTGCGTTGCCCACTGATAGCAACGATTTACCTAAGATAGGATTGGAGGCTTATTTGCAAGCGCAAGAAGAACGCCTGATTATTAAAGCACTTAAGCAAACCAATGGTAACAAAACGCAAGCAGCTGAGCTGTTGGGTACGACTTTTCGCTCTTTACGCTACCGGATGAAAAAGCTGGAAATCGATGAGAATTAGGCATTTAATACTGCTAGTTACTTAATGAATTTAGCCGCTAGGCAACAAGCAAATGACTTGAAACTAACTTGCTCAATATGCCAATAATGTCACATTTATGTACAATACTAGATGCTAGCTTTGTGTGTTTTTCTTAGCTTAGCTGATGTTATTTATTTACCGTATCTGATTTATTCATTGTATCTGCCGTTTTAGAGCCACTACTTTTAGTCGTACCTTGTACAAAACGAATACCAGAAGAGCTGATTTGCTTGCGTAATAATGCTAACGCTTGTTGCTCCCACTCTCCCTCATTACCTGATAAGCGCACATCTGGCTGTACACCGATTTTTTCTATTTGCATACCGGTTGCCGTTAAATAATGCGCTACGGTCAATTTTACTGCTTGCTCATTATTTAACGGTATCACTGACTGTACCGAACCCTTGCCATAACTAACTTCACCTACAATAGTAGCGCGCTTTTGCGTTTGCAAGCTGCTTGCCAGCACTTCGGCTGCTGATGCTGAATAACGATTTTGTAGGATCATGACTGGTAGTGGCTTGAGCACAGCATTGCCACGCGTGGTTAAAGTGCGGATTTCAGGCTGGCGATTTCTAACCTGCACAACCTTAGTATCCTCCATAAATAAGCTGGCAACTTGTACCGCTGAGGTCAATACACCGCCCGGATTGTCGCGTAAATCAAGCAAGATGGCAGAGACTGGCGCATTTAATTCTGTTAAACTTTTTAGAATCTGCTCACGACTGTTATTTTGAAAAGCGGGCAGTTTGACAATAGCAATACCGTCTACAAGACGCGTTTCGATCGCTTGAGCATGCATATTATTACGCTGTAGTGTGCTGCTGTGTTTGCGGCGACCGGCCTTTGAGGTAACCACATCAACTTGTGTACCTGCTATGCCAGTGAGCAGCTGCTGAACATCATTGCTCAGTTTATTCTCATCTAATTTAAACGCATCTATTTGATGCAAATAATCGCCAACGGCAATGCCTTTGTTGTCTGCTGAAGAGTTGTTTTTAACAGTCGTTACTACCCAATAACCAAGCTTTGCATCATAAGTAGCTTGCAGTCCAACGTCGCCCACATCGCCTTCTGTAAAGGCTCGCAGATTATCGTAAGCAGCGGCATCTAAGAATTCTGCATGACTGTCCAAATTGGTCAACATACCACTCATCGCATTATTAAATAACACTTCGTCATTGACGGGCACGACATATTCACGTCGTATTAAATCTACTACTGACACGAAGGTCTGCAAGGTTTCAGGTGAAATGGCATTCAATGATACATGGGCGACGCTGGCGGGAATATCAGTATTCATGAGCTGCGGCGTGGTAGGTTGTATCATGTTACTGTCGCTACTAATCGCTGTAGTGTCTTGTACAGCATCAATCCAGTCATCGGATTGTACCCCAACCGCTGCGCTATCTGTTAAATCAATATTGTCGACTGGGCTGACCTGTTCGTTTTTTAAGGCGCTTAGATGCAAACCTGCAGTCGGATTCTGAGCGACTTGATTAGAGCGAGGTTTTATGGGTATTGCTATTGCATTCACTGGTTTTTTTTGAATAGGCTTACTTTGCACAGGCTTCGCGGGCTGGCTTTTGCTCGATGCCGCTTTATTTGGTGTAGTGCTCTTGTTTTTTGCCGTGCTAACAGTAGAAGACTTTACATAAGGCGGCTTCATAGACGTGGCGGCTAGTGCCGAGTGCGAGTATATGTTGAGCATTCCGAACAAACCAAACAATGCTATTTTTATTAACGGTCGCTGGCGCACAACGATAACAGGCGTTGATAATTTGAATGGGCACGACTTGGGATGAGCAAATAAGCGCATAAAAAGACTCATATAAAATAAAAAGACAGGTCAAATAGAATGATAGCAGTAATGAGTACGAGTATAGCAATAAATACATGGCGCATGAAAAAGGGAAGGATAATAGTTACCCTCCCCTTCATAAATCGCAAACAGCTCTTAAGCCGCAGTAGCCTTAAGTCAAAATAATATTAAAGGTCAAACGTCTTATGTATAGAGAATATAATCGCCATACTGGTAACTATACTGGAAGCAGTAGACTCTCGCCAGTCATCTCAGCCGGTATCTCAAGATTCATCAAGGTCAGAATCGTGGGGGCGATATCGCTCAACCTGCCACCCTTACGCACTTGAACTTTTTGCTCGCCAATATAAATCAGCGGTACATGTTCGGTCGTATGCTGAGTATGCACTTGACCACTCTCATAATCTTGCATCTGCTCACAGTTACCATGATCGGCGGTAATTAAAATATCGCCACCAGCAGCACGCACCGCTGACTCTATGCGACCTACGCACACATCTAATGCTTCCACAGCTTTGACCGTTGCATCAAACACGCCAGTATGCCCGACCATATCGCCATTGGCATAATTCACGATTAATACATCGTATTCACCAGATTCAATCGCAGCGACTAGCTTATCGGTGACTTCAGGAGCGCTCATCTCCGGCTGCAAATCATACGTTGCCACATCAGGAGACGGCACTAAAATACGTGTTTCACCCTCGTATTCTGCTTCACGACCACCACTAAAGAAAAACGTGACGTGCGCATATTTTTCCGTCTCGGCAATACGCAGCTGAGTTTTACCATTATCTTGTAAATACTCGCCCAAGGTATTGGTCAGAGACGTTGGGTAATACGCAATGCTGGTTTTCGCAGCGTCTGCTAAAACATCTGAGTATTTGGTCAACATCACAAAAGCAGCAAGCTTAGGGCGCTTATGGCGAGAAAATCCTGAGAACTCATGGTCAGGTAATACAAAGGCCTGTGCCAACTCACGCGCACGGTCAGAGCGGAAGTTCATAAAAATGAGAGCATCGTCATCATCAACAGTAAAGGGTAGCTCTTCGCGACCGATAACAATGGTTGGATTGATAAATTCATCCGTCTCACGGGCTTTATACGCCGCTTGAATAGCCCCATCCGCACGAGTAGCTAAGCGATCTGCCTTGCCTTCGGTCAATAGCTCATACGCTTTTTGTACCCGATCCCAACGATTGTCACGATCCATCGCATAATAACGGCCAATAATACTAGCAATGCGCACTCGACCTTCATAATGGGCATTAAGCTTCTCGATGTAATCACGCAAGCGATTGATATATTTATCCGCAGACTTAGGCGGCGTATCACGACCATCTAAAAAGCAATGAACAAAGACATTCTTCGCCCCTTGAACCAATGCTGAGTGACACATCCCTTCAATATGATCTTGATGCGAATGCACCCCACCATCAGACAAAAGCCCCATAATATGTACGTTGCCGCCACGCTCATTGGCGGCTTGAACCGCGCCAACTAATGCCTCGTTTTTATAAAACTCACGATTGGCAAGCTCACTTGAGATACGGGTTGAATCTTGATAGAGTACTCGACCCGCGCCAAGATTCATATGCCCAACTTCTGAATTACCAAACTGTCCATCTGGCAGACCCACATCTTCACCAGACGCGGATATCAGACCATGCGGATACTGCTGGTAAATTTTGTCTAGATTGGGCATATTAGCGGCAGCAATGGCATTATCCTTCACGTCTTCACGATGACCAAAACCATCCAATATCATTAACACGTGTGGCACTTTTTTATTGGGCTTATTATTATGCTGAGTCAGATTGTCGTCAATAGATTCTGATTGTTGCTGCGTACTGGTCATAGATTACCGCTCCTCAAGTGAATGAACGCCTATCGTGCATTATTGAAATAAAATTGAATTAAATAAAATTGATGGGTATCAAGCGCCCTATCTTAACACAAATCTCAAAATAGCCGAAAACTCGACATTATTAAAGTTTAATAACCGTTATGATTGAACCCAATTTGCTACGCGCCTATAAGGTGTCATAAAGATATGACGTTGCTAAGTCAATCAAATATTAATGTGAGGTATCAATCTGTAAAACAGACTTGCAATCAGTTATTTCATTCGTTAAGATAGATTTATTCTGGAGTATTGGCTAGTAGATGTTTATTCCCTGAGCCGATAATGTTATACCTGGATGCGCTACCTATTGCTTCATTGCGTATGCCTGCATCGCTTGCGATGTCTCAGGAAACCTACCGAGGCAATGACGTATCCGCCCTGAACTTCACGGTTCATGGGTCACCATCTTACGGCGGTACTCCGGTTGTTTATTCAGTCTTTATCATTTATTGTCGCGCCAAAGCGTGATGAGAATGAACGGACTAGTTAGTAAAAGTACACGTTATAAAATAGCCCCTTTGGTATTTACCACTGGGGCTTTTTTATAATGCTAATAACCAACTACAATATAAATTATTGTAAGGTTACTATACTATCCGTAGCTACCCGTAATAAAATTTCAGTGCTGACTCCCTTATAGTAATAATGATTATAAAGGAGTCAGCAAATGCAATCAGCTTAATTTAATATCACAATCTACTCATCATTGGCAGATTTGGTGATTTTCTTAACATCTTTTGGAATATCTTTAGCCGTACCATCAACGGTTGTATGCTGCTTAAATACATCACCAAACGGGTTTTGTTGCTGCTGACCAAACGGGTTTTGTCCGCCCATACCACCTGCGCCACCAAATGGGTTTTGACCACCCATGCCGCCCATACCACCAAACGGATTCTGACCACCCATTTGTCCGCCCATCTGCTTTGCCATCATTTCCATCATTTTTTGCTGATTGTTCATGACGTATTTATTTGCCATGTCTTTTAGTTTCTTTTGCACAGGCGGCAATACTACTAATAGTGCAAGCAAATCACTGATAACACCAGGAATCAGTAACAATAGACCAGCCACTGCCATAGCGACACTTTTGAGCATAGTAGATTCTTGTGGGCGCATGGCAGGATTCATCATACCGCCTGCTTTCATTTGCTGTGCCATTGGATTTAATGCAACCATGCCTTTGCGAATAAGCGAGATACCAATCACAGCAGCAATGATAAACCAGCCGAATACCAGCCAGCCACTAACGAACTGTGCCAATAAATACCATAAAAGCATCTCAATAATAAACCAAACAATAGCAATACCGACTATCTGACCCATAAGGTGTCGTCCTGTAAAATGATAAAATAAAAGCGCTGCATAAATTAAAAGGGTTAACTTATGATGTATATGGGGATGGCTTGCTATACTATCAAACTTGTAAGCATTTTTTAAGTGGTATGGAACTCTATGGCAATTATTATCGGGATTGATCCCGGCTCACGCATGACTGGTTATGGCATTATTCAACAAACGGGCGATAAGCTGACGTATATCGACGCCGGTACGATTCGTACGGATACCAAAGAGATGCCAGAACGGCTCAAGCGTATTTTCAATGGTTTAACCCGTATCACTCAGCATCATTTAAAGTATAGCGATGAGCCAATTTATACGGCAATAGAGCAAGTATTTATGGCAGAAAACCCTGATTCTGCGTTAAAGCTTGGGCAAGCGCGTGGGGCGGCAATTGCCGCAATGGTGGCGTTAGATTTGGAAGTATCAGAATATACCGCGCGTCAAATTAAACAGGCGGTTTGTGGTTATGGTGCTGCTGCTAAAGAGCAAGTGCAAGAGATGGTATGCCGTATCTTGACGCTTGATGTGGTGCCGCAGCAAGATGCCGCTGATGGGCTTGCCTGCGCCATTTGTCACGCACATTCTAGTCATTCAATGAGCAAGCTATTACTCAATAGTGGCATGAGTGGACGCGGCGCGACGAAGAAAAAAGGACGTTGGCGCTTAACGGAAGAAGACTTAAACAATCGCCGTTAATATCTAGTTTTGGAGCTTTAAAAAAACACGTACCCAAACAAATGAGTGCGTGCTTTTTTATACTAGATAATTTAATTTAGACAACAATTAAACTTAAATCATCATTGTTACGAAAGTTATTATTTTACCTTGGTACTTTCAATCACTGCATCAAAGACATAAGCGTGTTGTGCTGTCGCTGAATTGTCAGTAGCATCTAATGCGTAACGCTGCAGACGCAGTACTTCATTATGTTTGTTATCATGCTTATAACCTTCGATAGTGCCAGCAAACTCCACCAGTTTACCTTCACTAACTTTAACGCCCTGCTCATCATAGGTAACCGGTTTTATTTGCAGACATTGTTGGTTGCTATCACCGACGCAAGGTTTAGTATTCGCATCTACCGACCAAAACAAAGTCTCGCCTTTAGTATTATATTTCGCCTGCGACGTCATTCTACCCGTCCAAACTAGCGTTTCAGCATCATCAGTCACTTGGGTTAATGTTGGCGTGTCACCACTGGCGATACTGAGTTGGCTATCGCCTTCCATAATATCATTTAACTTATCTTCAGCGTCATCCAATTCTTGGCAAGACATTTTGGTGCTCATGCTGTCCTCAGTCGTCAAGCTAAAACCTTGTAACTGGTAATTTGCACTCATGGTATTACAGCCAACGCTGTAGCTTACCGTATGTTGCCCTTGATTTGCGTTAAAGCTTAATATGACCTGATCTTTGATAGTCATCAATTCAGGTAAGGGCTGACCATCATCATCGCGGGCACTGGTCAATGTCCAACGATAGCTAGCAAGATTATCAAGCAGTTGCTGTTCAGGAGTGATAGATGCATCTACAGCCGTTGTATCTGCTAGATTGGTATCCGCAATCGGTTCATTCGCGTTGTTGTTTGTCTCCACATTATCAATAGCAGCGGCATCAACAGGCGTGTCAGATTTTTGGCAAGCGGTCAAGCTCAAGCCCACTGCCAATAAAGTCGGCAGCATTATAAGTTGCAAAGGTGAGGTCATAGTCGGTGTACCTATAGCGTTACAAGGCGGTGTTAAAAAAATTACTATATATTAATAATATGTATCTTAATAAATAATTAAGATAAAATAGTCCTTAAGAAAAAGGGATATTTCGATTCTTTATGTATCAGATAAGATTATTAACCTACTATAGACTTGATACAACAAAATTCTGTAACGAAGTGTTTGGTTTTATAGCCAAAATTTTTACCGTATGTCTATACTATTGACTTTTTCGCATATTAAGATTGCCAATTGCTGCTCTATGCAAATTCCTATTGGATAAATCATTCCTGATGAACCATAAAAAAATGGATATCCAAGTTGGACATCCATTAGGTAGTTTCCGATAATAGTGCGCATTATTTAAAAAATAATAATTAGATATATAATAATAATGCGTCTTTAATCTATTAATCTGTCAATTTATCAGCGGCTATTCATTATCAGCAATTTTGGCTTTTGCCATGTGTTGAATGCTAAAACGCTCATGCATGCGCTGATAAAACTGGGCAAGATTGTCACCGTGTTTGGTCGGATTCACTTTAAGTGCTTTACCAAAGTCTAATCCAATGTACAGCACAATATCAGCAAAGCTCAACTGATCGCCCACTAAATAGTCATGTCCCTCAAGCGCCTTTTCAAAATACGGCAAGGCTTTTATAGCGCGTGCCACTGACTTTTTAGCAAACTCAGGTACTTGATCGACACGTTCAGCTTTAGAAGGATTACTGTGCTGAAATGCCAACATAAAGTTATACAGTACTTCAAACTCAGCAATTCGGCGCATGGCACAAACCTGAGCACGCTGCACGACATCATTACCCATCACCGAGCGTTCACCATATACGCGGTCAAGATACTCACAAATAGCCTGTGAGTCATTGAGCACTGTCCCATCATCGAGTTGCATCACTGGCAAGGTTTGCATAGGATTTAGCTTAGCAAATGCCTCAGTCATATGCTCTTTATTAGCAATATCAATGTCGACCACATCAAGGTCATCCATATCATCAATATCTATACCCTTTGAAGCCAGCAGAATCAGGGCTTTACGTGGGTTGGGTGCGGTACGCGATAAGTATAATTGTTTCATGGCAAAATCCTTGTAAGAAACATGAAGCAGCGACAATGCGCCGGTAGTTTTTATTTTAAGAACCACTAAATGTCGATCTAATGGTAGTGATCAATACCTAATTTTTATTGGTTAAATATAAGATTAAGATAATGAGCGACTATAATCATCATAGCAAAAGCTTGTCAACACTTGTCAAAAACCTGCTATAAAAATGCAAAAGCCCCACAACGTTACGTTATGAGGCTGTTATCGTTTAAGACATCTTTTCTGTAACCAGTAATTTAAGCCAGTCACTTATCTATTTGGCGCCGGCGTAGTACGTAAATACGGTTTAATTTCGGTATGACCTTTAGGATATTTGGCAGCGATATCTTCATTCTTTACGCTAGTTGGAATGATAACGTCATCACCATCTTTCCAATCTACTGGGGTGGCAACGTTATATTCATCCGATAATTGCAGCGCATCAATGACGCGGATGATTTCATCAAAGTTACGACCACAGCTGGCAGGATAGGTCAAAATTAGGCGTACTTTTTTGTTCGGATCAATGATATAGACACTTCTAACCGTTGCAGTAGTGCTGGCATTCGGATGCAACATGTCATAAAGATTCGCCACTTCTTTATTAGGGTCAGCAATGATTGGGAAATTTAAGTCAGTGCCTTGCGTTTCACCGATATCTTTTGCCCATGCATGGTGGTCGTCTAACCCATCTACTGAGATACAAATTGGCTTCACATTGCGCTTTTGAAACTCGCCATTCAACGCTGCTGCACGCCCAAGCTCAGTCGTACATACTGGGGTAAAATCTGCTGGATGTGAGAAAAAAACCACCCAGTTATCGCCTGCCCAATCATAAAAATTAATATCGCCATCAGTCGTGCTGGCGTCAAAATTCGGTGCGCTATCGCCTAAACGTAAATGTGCCATTCTTTTGTCCTTATTTTTTAGTTATTAAAAATTTAGCCGTTATTAAACAGTTATTAATTGGTGATTAAAGGGTTATCAAGTATCAGGGTAATTAGCGCCAACTTCAATCAGCATCAGTGCTAGATATTATTATTTTCCAAATATTTTTTATATAAATCATTTATAGCCAATATTTCTAAATCAGTACTTCTGGATCAGAAATTTTAAATCAGTGTTAGCCTATCAAAAAAGCCATTTCATCTTAACAAACTGGTTATGAATGTCTTGTGACAGATTGTAATGCGGTTATTCCATTTTGAGTTAAGCGAATTACCCTTTTCCTAAAGCCTCTATTTGTCTTACGTCAAGCTTTATCACTATATATAATCACAATGAATAAATTACCTTTTGGTCTAAATAACCATGCCTGTATCCCACAAGCAAAAATCACCAAATTTACCGCGTTTACTTACGCCACCTGCTGCACTGCCCGCATCGGTCAATACAAGCTCGCCTTCTTTTTCTTCGAGATAGCCTGCTGCGACCAATTTATTTTTTAACTCTTGGGTTTTAAAGCCAAGTTCTTGTGCCAATTTAGAAGTGGTTAATTTTGAATAAGTAGGCTTATCAGCTGCTACTGCTACTTTAGCTTCAGAAGATGTGACAACATTGACCGTTTTATCAGCAGCATTATTGGCATTATCATCTGTGGTTATTTTTTCTAGTGACATCCGTACTTCATCACTAATACGAATAATACGCTGCGCTTCATCGTAAGTGTCAGCGTATAGTTTTGCGTCCTCATTACGATTAATCAGTACGCCCATTTCATTATTATTGACTTGGCTAAACTCATATAGATTAAGACTGGTAATGATGCATTCATTTTCATTGAGATAGCATTTTGCATGCAAGTTTTTGCAAAAACTGGTACGAATAAAAGTTAGATTTTTAAGCCAATTGATTTCTTCCGGTTGTAAATCATTTTTACCATAAACAATACGAATGTCAATTTTCAGGCGATTCCTATCTTCTAATAGTTCTTTAATACGGTCGTTTAGCTTAAGATAAGGGCTAATAATAATCAGCCTATCAGAGGCATTTTTAATCAATTCTTCTAAATGATAAGTCGTGCCACTGCTGTTTAAAAACTTTGCCATTGAAATACCCTCAACCTTTACTATTCTTAGTGATGACTACTGTCAAAAAATTTATTATTTATTATAAAAAAACCCATCTCTAGCGTACTAGAAATGGGCTTTTTTGCAAACTACTATTGCCAATTTTGACGAGTGCTAATTTTGGCGAGTTAAGCCGATGTCATCAATTATGCAGGTTTATAGCTGTCACGTAAGCTGACGATTTGATTAAATACTGGCTGCTCTTGGCTATGCTGTTGCTCATCTGAGATGAAATAACCTTCACGCTCAAACTGAAAACGCGTGCCAGCAGGCGCATTGACCAATGACGGTTCAACAACTGCCGCAAGTTCAGTAAGTGAATTTGGATTAAGCGCTTCGTGAACATCGCTAACACTACTTGGGTCTTCAACGCTAAACAACTGCTCATAAAGACGTACGGTGGCAGGAATTCCTTGGCTTGCCGATACCCAATGAATCACGCCTTTGACCTTGCGACCTTCGGGATTTTGACCTAAAGTGGTTGGGTCAATGGTGGCTTTAAGCTCAATCACTTTGCCAGCATCATCTAGCACATGCTCGGTGACCGATAAGACGTAGGTATTACGCAGACGAATTTCATTTTTCTCTGGTGATAAACGCTTATAACCGGCTGGCGGCTCAATCTCGTAATCGCCTTGGTCAATATATAAGTCTTTAGTGAACGGAATCTCACGCTCGCCCATATCGACATTAGGATGGTTTGGCTGTGTGAGCCATAAAGTTTGTAGCTCGTCATTCCAGCGTGCATTAACGCCTTCTGCCTTTAAGGAGTCCCAGTCTTTTACCGCCTCATCAAAGTTGGTAATAGTTACTTTTAACGGCTTTAACACTGCCATACCGCGCGCGGTGGTATCATCAAGTGATTGACGGATACTAAATTCTAAAAGACGCATATCAATAACGCCATCGGCTTTGGTCACGCCCACGCGGTCACAGAAGTCACGTAAGCCTTCAGGGGTATAGCCACGGCGACGCATGCCAGCAATCGTTGGCATACGTGGGTCATCCCAGCCGCTGACGATATTTTCATCAACCAACTGCTTGAGTTTACGCTTACTGGTCAACGTATGGTCAACGTTGAGGCGCGAAAATTCATACTGATGTGGCGGTTGCTCAAAGCCAATCTTATTCACAATCCAATCATAAAACGGACGATGGTCTTCAAACTCTAACGTACAGATAGAATGGGTAATGCCTTCATGCGCATCCGATAACGGATGGGCAAAATCGTACATTGGGTAAATGCACCATTTATCGCCGGTTTGATGATGCGCTTGATGCATCACGCGATAAATAATCGGGTCACGCATATTCATATTGGCATCAGACATATCAATCTTGGCGCGCAATACCGCTTTACCATCGGCAAATTTGCCGTTTTTCATATCGTCAAACAGTTGCAAATTATCAGCAACACTGGCGTCACGTTGCGGTGAAGGTTTACCCACTTCGGTAAACGAGCCACGATTGTCTTTGATTTGTTCAGGCGTTTGCAAATCCACGTACGCATCGCCTTGTTCAATAAGCTGTACTGCCCACGCATAAAGCTGGTCAAAGTAACTTGACGCATACAGCGCCTCGCCTGCCCATTCAAAACCCAACCAACGCACATCTTTTTTAATGTTATCGATATAATCTTGTTTTTCTGCGGTTGGATTGGTGTCGTCATAACGCAGATTACAAATACCATCAAATTCTTTAGCGATACCAAAGTTTAGACAAATCGACTTTACGTGTCCCAAATGCAGATAGCCATTCGGCTCAGGTGGAAAACGGGTTACGATTTGCTTATATTTTTGCGCCTTTACATCCTCACGAATGATATTACGAATAAAGTCGTTTTTTTGTTCCACTTTTTGTTCAATGTTGTTTGAGTGCTCACTCATGGGGCATTGCTCCTAACGCAAGTTATCAGGTTATAGTACGTGATATCACGTTTAATAGAAAAATTTAAAAGGTAATAAAAATGATGAAAAATATACTGGTAAAATATAAAGTTGCGTTATTCTATCAGGTTTCACAAACGCATTAACAGCCTGATACATGACACGGGATAAAAAAGCCGTTAGACTAGCGACAACATTCACACACCACCGTACCATTTTAGGTATGGTTATCAAAAAGGAATATAATATGGTTGATATGCCAGTAGTACAACTTGACACCAATATGGGTGCAATCGTTATCGAACTTAACGAAGAAAAAGCCCCAAAAACCGTAGAAAACTTTTTAAATTATGTAAAATCTGGTCATTATGACGGTACTATTTTTCATCGCATCATCGACGGCTTTATGATTCAAGGCGGCGGTATGGACGCTGAGATGAACGAAAAAAGCACCAATAAGCCAGTTGAAAACGAAGCAGACAATGGTCTAAAAAATGACGCGGGTACTATCGCTATGGCGCGTACCCAAGATCCGCATTCAGCGACCAGCCAGTTTTTTGTTAACGTAAAAGACAATGACTTCCTAAACCATTCTGGCAAAAATATGCAAGGTTGGGGTTACACCGTGTTTGGTAAAGTAACAAGCGGTATGGACGTGATTGAAAAAATGAAAGGCGTACCTACTGGTCGTTTCGGCATGCACGCTGATGTGCCAAAAGAGCCTGTAGTGATTAATTCAGCAACCATCATTACTAAATAATTGACGCTCAGTAATTGATACTCAGTAATTTACGTTTTTTTAAGACGCTGACTTTTTAAAATATGATTTTAAAAATTTATTAGGATTAAGATAAATGCAGACGTTTAATCATCTTATTACCACCCGTCCTCATGACGTACGGCAAATATTGATAAGTGATTTGCATTTATCCCCTGAAGAGCCTGCCTTAGTGCAGGCTTTTTTGGCATTGCTTGATGACTGCCTTGCTCTGCCTGCGCTCAAATGCTTATTCATTTTAGGCGACTGGTTTGAAGTATGGTTAGGTGATGATGCTTATTTAAGCTTATCGGCAGATGAGCAACCAACACATTGGTTAACACCACTCATTATTAAGCTAAAACAACTTCAGTCTACTGGCTGCAATATTTTAGTAATGCACGGCAATCGCGATTTTTTATTGGGTCAAGATTTTTGTCATTTATTCGGCGGTGAGTTAATTTTTGAGCCTTATACGTTGCCAGTTGGTCAACAAAAATATCGACTAGAGCATGGCGATGCGCTATGTACTGATGATAAAAAATATCAGTTTTTTCGTAAAGTAATGCGCAATCGTTTGACGCATTGGTATTTGCTGAATAAATCACTGGAAAAACGCTTAGAAATCGCAGATAACATGCGTCAAAAAAGCCAGCAAAATAATACCAAAAAAGCCGCTTATATCATGGATGTCAATGACACTGCGGTTAATCGAGCCATCTATAGTTTTGATGCGCTGCTACATGGACATACGCATCGTCCTGAGATTCATTACAGCTCTGACGGCAAGACCCGCTATGTGCTTGGTGATTGGCGACTGCTTGATGCAGACACGCGCCAGCCTAAAGTTAGTGCAGTTATCGGCGTCGTTACAGTAGCTATCAATTCAAATAATAGTAATGGTAGTAGCAATAACACCTATAAAAACAATCATGACGACAATGCCGAGTTTGATTTATTTGAATTTAATTTTTTACAACGATAATTTTTTTGGACATAGTATAATTTTATATCAGTAAAAACAGTTTAAAAAAAGGGTCTGTTAAATAATTAACAGACCCTTTTTTCTTATCGTAATTAACAATAACTTATTAAGGTAGCAAATTAAAAAAGTGCTGACGATAATGTTTCAGCTCGCGAATAGAATCGCGAATATCATCTAGAGCTAAATGGCTGCCATTCTTTTCAAAGTTTTTAAGGATATCCGGACGCCAGCGATAGCACAGCTCTTTGATAGAGGACACATCAAGGTTGCGATAATGAAAGAACCTTTCTAATTCTGGCATTTGGCGTGCCATGAAACGGCGGTCTTGGCAGATAGAATTGCCGCACATTGGCGACTTGCCACAATCGACCCATTTATCGAGAAACTTAATAGTTTCTGCTTCCGCTTCCGCCAAAGTCACCGTACTACGGCGCACACGATCAATCAGTCCTGACTGTCCATGTTGCTTGGTATTCCAGTCGTCCATACCATTTAACTTTTGATCCGATACCTTGATCGCAAAAACAGGTCCTTCTGCTAAGACATTTAAATCTTCATCGGTCACGACAGTTGCAATCTCGATAATCTCATCATTTAAAGTATCAAGTCCGGTCATTTCTAAATCTATCCATACCAGCCCTTTTTTACCTTGATTTTTGATTCTAATCTTATTGGGATGGTCGCCAGTACTCATACAGTATCCTATGGTCAATAAAAATGGTCAATAAAGTTTGCAGCTGCTAATAATCAGCTCTATAACAATATCTTAAATAATATACAAAGGGGAACGCGACCGTTATGGCTGCTTATGGTGCGTAAAACGTTACAAAATCACAGTCTCATGCAGTCGCTTAAGGCTGTATGTTAGCAAATTTTCACGCTACACTGAGCAATATTTTTATAATAGGTTTTACCCATGGCATTAATTCGGCAACGCAAACTGACCAAACAGCAGATTCGTCGCATCGATAAACAACAGCTGGAGAGTCAAACCAGCATTGATGACAGCTTGATGGATGGCGTGGTCATGGCGCACTATGGTAAGCAATTAGAGGTGCAAGTGACCAGCCTGCCTGATTTTATTCCTAAGCAACCAGAAATCGCTCCTGATGATCCTGAGCCGTTTTGGCAGGAATTAGCGCTTGGCGACATTTGGCGTTGTCATGTACGCACTAACCTGCCGATGCTAGCCGCTGGCGACCAAGTGCGTTGGAATGCCGATTCTAATACTGGATTTGGACGCATTGAGTCAGTAAAACCGCGCACGTCTCTTGTTTCGCGTCCCGATCGCTACCATAAGCTTAAGCCAGTTGCAGCTAATGTCGATATTCTTGCTATTGTATTTGCGCCACTGCCTGCTGCTGCCCCTACTTTGATTGACCGCTATTTAGTCGTCTGCCATCATGCCGGTGTCAAGCCGCTGCTGGTGCTGAATAAAGCGGATTTATTAGCGGAAGAAAACGGGGTCGATACTAATGAGCTGTTGGCGCAATATGCCGCACTGGGTTATGAAAGTGTGCTAACTTCGGTTGATTGTCCAGAAAATATTGCAGATAGCAATGATCAGCAAGGACTTGGCGATTTAAAACAGTTTATTGATAACAAATTGGTCATCTTTGCCGGTCAATCTGGTGTCGGCAAAAGCAGCTTAATCAATGCCCTATTGCCCGACTCCGCGCAAAGCGTTAATATCATCTCTGATAACTCAAAGCTTGGGCAACATACCACCACGACTAGCCGCTTATTGCCGTTTAATCCAGATGACCTGACCCAAGGTGGTATTGTTGATACGCCCGGTATTCGTGAATATGGCATTTGGCATCTGACACCCGATGATATTATCTCAGGCTTTGTCGAGCTTGCACCCTTATCTGGTGACTGTCAGTTCCGTGATTGTCGGCATACGCATAATAGTAAAGGCTGCGCGTTGTGGCAAGCAGTTGCCGATGGCGACGTACTCCAGCGCCGCGTTGAAAATTTAGTGACCTTGCGAGAAGAAGCCGATACCAAACCGTATTAGCGGTTATGAGTGACGATAAGAAAAGCTGAATACAAGTCACTCTTAAATGCAAAAGTAGCAAAATAGCAGTCACGTTATCGCTCGTTTACTATGAATAGTCAAATCGGTATAATAGCGCCTTGTTCCCTGACTTAAGCTGTATCCGCAGCCTGATAGAACACTTATTTTTTGGAGGTATGTTTTGGATCGTGCGTTTGAATTTGTGGGTCACCACCCGTTTTTGTTTGGTATTTTAGCCGTACTTGCCGTCATGTTTTTTGCTATTGAAAACAAACGTAGTGGCAAAAAAGTGTCGCCTAATACGCTTGCTATGATGGTCAACTCGCAAAACGCGCAATTGATTGACATTCGTGCCAAAAAGAAATTTACCACCGGTTATATCCAAGGCAGTCGTAATATTCCTTTTACTGACCTTAAAGATCGTATAGAAGAGATACGCGCTATTGAAGCCCCTGTTATTATCATCTGTGATATGGGCATACAAGCAGGCGCAGCTATTCAAATGATTGGTAAAGACAGTGTGTATCGTCTAGATGGCGGTGTTGGTGGATGGCAAGCAGCAGGCATGCCATTGGTTGGTATCAAAGACGTACCGGCTAAAAATAAAGGCAAATCTAAACCAAATTTGCTCAAGTAAATTGATTTAAGCCTTATATTGCTCCTGTTGTATAAGAGAGTATATAAAAAGACACGCCATTATGCCGTGTCTTTTTCACAATGGGACTTTTTTACAAGTGACTTTTTATGAGCGACTTTGTAAAACTTTAATAATTGACGCTTGAATTTAGTCACCTTATCCCCACTTTATAATGAGCATAATAAAATATCGTATTATCTTCATATAGAGCTATAGCGCGCTACATAGAATAATTATCAATATATGTCTACTAGCAATACATAGCGACCGGCTTTGGTAATTTTTAGCACAATGCTTTTTATTACACCGTTTGCTAGTTCATCTACAGCTCGATACACTTAGAAATTAAGGATTTACAATGACTGTTTCTGTGAAAGTTTATACCACTCCTATTTGCCCTTATTGCACCAACGCTAAGCAACTTTTAGCATCAAAAGGCGTGACTTACGAAGAAATTGGCATGCATGATATGAGCATGGATGAGCGCCGTGCCTTGATGCAAAAAACCAATAACTATCGTACTGTACCGCAAATCTTTGTGGACGATACCTTCGTTGGCGGTTTCGATGAGCTAAATCAGTTAAATCAACAAGGTAAACTGGATGAGTTACTAGCCGGTTAATCTGCGCTTTTGATTACCTAAAATATTCAGAGAACTTTATTCTGACTGTTTTTATAATGACCATAACGACAACAACATTTTTTTATATTTGAGGATTTATCATGGCTGACGAACAAGCACAACCACAATTGGCACTAGAACGTATTTACGTAAAAGATATGTCACTTGAAGTTCCGGGCGCAGAAGTATTCACTAAAGAGTGGAACCCTGAATTAGATATCAACTTATCTAGCAATGCTGATAAACTTGACGATGAGCATTATCAAGTGGTGTTAACGGTTAATGTTAATGCTAAAAATGCTGGAGAAGCGGCATTTATTGCTGAAGTTCATCAAGCCGGTATTTTCTTACTAAAAGACATTCCAGAAGACCAAATCGGACAAATTTTAGGCGCATATTGCCCTAACGTATTGTTCCCTTACGCGCGCGAAGTGATTAGCGACATCGTTACTCGTGGTAGCTTCCCGCAGTTATTGTTAGCGCCAGTTAACTTTGATCAAGCTTATGCCCAAAGCCAGCAGCAAGCTCAAATCGATGCTGAAGGTAACGCTTAAGTTTTTAGCAGCTATTTGAGTAAGTATCTGATTATTTAAGATGTTTTCTATTACTTTCAGCTAATAAAAAATCCTACTTATTATGAGCAGGGTTTTTTATTAGCTGAAAATGACTGAATGAAAGTAACGATTAACCTTTTAGCGTGGTTAATACTTGTTGCTTCACATCATCGATACCTTGCGTACCATCAAATTTATTATAAGCAGGCGCATTTTCGCCCTCAGTGGCTTTATCTTGATAAAAACCAACCAATGCTTCTGTTTGCTGATGATAAGTCGCTAGACGCTCACGAATCGTAGCTTCTTGATCGTCTTCACGTTGAATCAAAGCTTCACCGGTAACGTCATCAATGCCTTCAACTTTAGGTGGATTATGATCGACATGATACACACGACCTGAGCCAGCGTGCTGGCGACGACCAGACAAGCGCTTAACGATTTCATCATCTGGCACACTGATTTCGACTACATGGTTGATTGCCACATCAGCATCAGCAAGGGCTTGGGCTTGCGGAATAGTGCGCGGAAAGCCATCAAAGATACAGCCATTAACACAATCAGGTTTTGCGATACGCTCTTTTACTAAGTTGATGATTAAATCGTCAGAAACCAGACCACCCGCATTCATGATACCTTGTGCTTTTTTACCTAGCTCTGTACCTTCTTTTATCGCAGCACGCAGCATATCGCCTGTCGAAATCTGGGGAATATCAAACTCTTTAGAAATAAACTGGGCTTGAGTACCTTTTCCGGCACCGGGTGGACCTAGCAAAATAATGCGCATCATCAGACGACTCTCCTCAATGGGTAGAATAAATGTTGGGTTAATAAATCTTAATAGTGGTTTTTTTGCAGCGCTTACCTTACCTTGTGGTTTTAAAAACCTCAAGTATTTTTAAGCGTGATGAGCAAAATTCTGCTGATTTAGCTGATCAGAAACAATTATTAGACAGATATCAGCGCGCAAGCCTATGGCTAGCGCACTAATAAAATTAGACTAGTATTAAGATATTCAACTAAGGTACTTGTTGATTAATGTTAACCTTTACTTGGTTTTGCTCAGCACTAATCACTACAGGATTACCCGATAAATCACCCGATTCCGCAATGGCATTGCCGCTATGACTGATACGAGCAACGACAGCAAGCTGGGTTTTGTCAGCGCGTGCTGATTTCAAAGTACGCTCAGGCATCATAGCATCCAAATCACTTAGGCTAATGGTAGCCTGTCCTTGCTTTATAATACTAATTGGTAAGCGTTTGGCTGCAAATGGTGGACCACCTTTCACATCACGAATGGCAACGAATAACACATCATCACCTTTAACCAGCGGCAATAAACTACCGTCGATTGTAACGGTGACGTCAATTCCTTGCGCGGCTTGAGCGGCCTGAGTGCTTACATTGGCACTTAGCTCATCTAAACTTGCTAGCGCCTTTGAATGATCGCCAGGCTTAGCAGAAATACTATTGCGTAAGCGCTTAATCCAGCCTTGTGCTTGCTCAAAGTTACTGCCACGCGCCTCACCCATTGCCATCAGCATTTGCGCGCCTTCATGCTCTGGATTCTTTTCTAATACACCTTGCAACACGCGGCGGCTATTGGCATCGAGCTGACCTTCATTGGCAAAAAAGCTGATTTGCGCGTAAGTTGTGGCGATTTCTTCGTTATCAGGCGATAAGCGGTAAGCGCGCGACAAGGCTTCTATCGCATAATCAGTCGCTTCTAATGATAAAAACAGTTCTGATAAGCGCATCCAACGATCAGGGTCATCAGCATGGCGATGGACATTGGTCTGCATCGCTGTTATCAATTGTTGGCTGTCTTCAATTGCCCATGCTGGCGGCTGGTCTATTTTACCAGTTAGTAAATCATCGGCAACTTGTCCAACTTTATCTTCTGCTTGCCATAATTCAAATACAGGCGTGCGATTGCCTATCATGAGATATGCCATGGCTGCCAATATAGGCACCCAAATCGCCACAATAAGACGGCTTTTAACATTAGGCGCAATCATTGGCGCAACTTGGCGCTGAGCATCTAATAATTGGCGCTCAAGCTCAAGCTTTTGGTTTTGATAATGACTGTCATCAATCGTGCCATTTTCGTTGTCTGTTTTTAGTTCGGCAAGACGTTCACGAAAAACCGCTACGTTAATATCTAATAACTGATTATCAACAGGGTTTTGTTGTAAGCGCGATGCACGCAGCCATGGCGTGATAACGATAACTGCCAATACGAGAGCAATGACAGCACTTAAGGCAATAAATAAGCCGAGAGTAGAAAAAATGGTCATTTTTTGTCCTTAGGGCTTGTGATGTCATGATCGACATTCTTGGCGCGCGATAATAGGCGATCAAGCTCAGCTTGTTCTGCAGGCGTTAATGCAGCATGAGCAGGGTCAACGCTGACAGTATTGTCTCCACGCGCCAGCACTTGACGACGCTTGGCTCGCCAAAACCAACCAATGATTAAAACGATTAATAATAAGGGCGGAAAGAACCATAAAACCCATGTCGATGGACGAACTGGCGGCTTATAGCTGATAAAATCACCATAACGCTCCTGCATGTAAGCGCGTATTTCAGCATCACTGCGTCTGTCTTTAACCATATCAAAAGTTTTTTGCTTTAAGTCCTGTGCAATGGGCGCATCAGATGCTGCAAGGTTTTGATTTTGGCATTTTGGGCAACGAAACTCTTCAATCAAGCCGCGATACTGCGCTTCTTGTTGCGGTGAGTCAAAATCATAAACATCAATGGCTGCAAATGCGCTTGTGCTTAATACACCAGCCAATATGAAGCCCATGATTCTTAAAAGTATTGATGCTATTAATGGTACTCGTTTCATTGACACGCCTCCGCAACCTGCTTCACATCTGGGCTATTACCAGTTTTATTAGCATCATTGAGCACCATTAAACAAGGCGTAATACGATTCTGCCAATTGTCTTCATTGATTTCACCGATAATATGCTGGCGAATAATGCCATCACCGCCCACGATAAAGGTTTCAGGCGCACCGGTTAAGCCCAGATCTAAGGCAAATTGACCTGACAAATCCTGAATGGATACCGAAAACGGATCGCCGCGCTGGTTTAAATAGCTGAGCGCATTGCCAATCTCGTCTTTATAATTCACCCCAACGATGTTTACACCACGTTCTTTTAACTCCATCAAAAATGGATGCTCAACAATACAAGTTGGGCACCAAGACCCCCAAACATTCATTAAAAATGGCTGTTTGGGTAAATTATCATTGGTCATGGTACGGCTGGTATCTGACAGTAAAGGCAGCTCAAAAGCTGGTACTGGGCGCTCAAGTGCGGTATTGGGCACAATCTCTACCGGCTTACCAAGGCGCATATACAAAATAACCATGAGCCCAATAAAAATGATAAGCGGAATCAAAAACCAAAATTTCAGCTGTTTTTTATTCGTGATTTTGCTTTTGTTCTTTGCGTTGGCATCAGGTTTGTTCATTTTACTTGTCCCCCGCATTGATCAAAATAGGCTCATCATTAGGCGTCAGCAGCGCCGCTGGCACTTTTTTAATGCGATAGCGCTTATCGAACATACTGATTAAGCCGCCTAGTGCCATAATAATGGTACCGAGCCAAATCCAACGTATCAGCGGTTTAACATAAATACGTACTGCCCACTGATTACTGTCTTCAGCAATCGGTTCACCCAATGCCACATAGACATCACGCATCAAACTGGCATCAATCGCCGCTTCAGTCATCGGCATACCACTGATCACATAGGTGCGTTTTTCAGGATATAAAGTCGTTACCGCTTTTCCATCTTTTGTCACTGCCACTTGCGCTTGCATGCCATCAAAGTTACTGCCTCTCACTGCATGAAAGTCTTTTATTTCAAAGTCATAACCTTGCACATGAACCGTATCTCCTTCACCTAGCGCCACATCACGCTCGATACTCAAGCTACTGGTAAATGCCACACCAATGACCGCAATAATCACGCCAATATGGGCAGTTTGCTGTCCCCAGTAGCTCAGGCGCAATTGACGCAAGCCGCTGAAGAGATTCGGTGCATTTTTGGTTTTGTCTTTGAAATCAACAAGCATCCATAACAATACCCAAAAGCTAACGGCTAACGTCACACCGATATTGAGCATCGATGATGGATGAACAAAATAAGCAATAATCGCTGCTAAAACCAAGCTGCTGACTGCAATGACCATACCTACGCCTAATAGCGGACGCTTGTCTTGCTTCCAGCGGATATTAGAGCCCATACCCATAGCCACCATTAATAGCCATGTTAAAGGCACAAACAGCGCATTAAAATATGGAGGACCTACCGACACCTGACCTAAACTAAAGGCATCAGCGATAATAGGATATAACGTACCCAACAATACTACGAGTGTAGCAATCAGAATAATGGCATTATTAATAACCAAAAACGACTCGCGCGATATCAGCTGATATTGACTTTCAACCGTCAAGCGCCAACCGCGTACCGCGAACATCAACAAACCACCACCAATAACAATACCCAAAATTACTAAAATTACTAAACCACGGGTTGGGTCAGCAGCGAACGAATGCACTGAGGTAATTACCCCAGAGCGCACTAAGAACGTACCTAATAAGCTTAAAGCAAAACCAAAAATTGCCAGCATGATCGTCCATGCTTTAAAAACACCACGCTTTTCAGTAACTGCTAAAGAATGCAGCAACGCAGTACCGGCAAGCCATGGTAATAATGACGCATTTTCTACCGGATCCCAGAACCACCAACCGCCCCAGCCAAGCTCATAATATGCCCACCATGAGCCAAGCCCGATACCGATGGTTAAAAATCCCCATGCCGCCAGCGTCCACGGGCGTGACCAACGCGTCCATGCCGCATCTAAGCGACCTGCCCACAATGCAGCCATACAGAACGCAAATGGCACCACCATACCTACATAGCCCATATACAGCATTGGCGGGTGAATAATCAGACCAAAATCTTGCAATACAGGATTTAAATCAGCACCATCAACAGGCAAATTAGGCAGCGTACGATCAAATGGTGATGAGGTAAAAATCAACATAGCCAGCATCATGAGCTGCACGCCTGCCAAAATAATCAATACACGCGCGCGCATCGACAATGGCAAACCACGGCTAAAGTATGATACTAGCGCACACCAAGTGGCCATTATCGTCATCCATAACAACAGCGAACCTTCATGTCCGCCCCATGTTGCCGATAACTTATAATACCAAGGCAACAAGGTATTAGAATGCTGGGCGACGTAAACCAAGCTAAAATCATTATAATAAAACCCTGCCATCAGCGCGCCAAATGAGACAATCATGGCGGCAAACTGCGCCCACGCTAAGCTTGGTGCCAGACGTTGCAATGCGACTTGATCACGCATCACGCCAAAGGTCGGTAATACCACTTGCAAAATCGCCAACATAAAGGCGGCAAGCAAGGCAAAATAGCCCAATTCTGTGATTAACATACGGTCTAACCTTGTTTACCTTAATACGGTTACAGTTGCGAATGGGACAGCTTAAAAAGCAAGCGCCCAGTGTGTGTATGGCTGATAGTGATATAGACAATAGCGCTATAAATCACATCAATATTATAACCAAAAAATACGATAAGTTACTTAATTTACAGCATCGTACATTACCGACATTTTATTGCAGCGATGTATCTCTGCTGTATGCTCTTTGCATATCAATTTTATGCAAAATGAGGAGGCTCTTACTCTTTATTGTAAAGCTGGAAAAAACACCAAAACGAGATGCAGCCAGCCTGCCAAAAATCCTGTCAAACCGCCGAGTACTATCAGTGTCAGCTCATCTTCTCGAAAGGCAGGACGCAACAGATTTTGAAACTCATCGGGCGATAAGGCACGGATACGATCTCGAAACAGCCCAAATATCTTGCTAGCGCGGCTCTCGTTCAGTTCAGGATCGCGCAGTGGCACCATCGTTGCCGTGATTGACTTATCAATAATCGTATTTTTGAGCTGACCAAACTCACGGCGTCCCAAACTCATACGCAACGTGGTTTTTACCACAGGTGATTCGAGCACTTGATACAGATGCGATTTCATTAGCTCGCGTGTTTGTGCCGCCTTTGCACCATACATCATCTCATTCATGATATTTTCAAGCGTAACCAAATCGGTTACTACTATTTCCGCAAAAACCTCAGACACCTCTTCTTGGCGCTTCATAAAGCCACCTTGCCAGCGGAAACGGGTAATATGCGGCAGTTGCGGTTTAATAAAGGGAAAAGATTGTCGACGCTCAAAGAATTTAATATAACGGATAAAGCGTGGTTCAACAGGATTAAACACCATCCAAATCGCAATCCAATTGGTCAATAAGCCCCAAACAGCGGCAAAAAATGGCACTGTCCAATGCTGTGGCACCACTAAAAAGATAAACATTTGGATGATGCCAAAAACCAGACCAATCAAAGCACTAATATGCCAAATAAAATCAATCTCTTTTTGCCCCACTCTTAGGAACATATTGACCATCAGACGCCGATCACTTTCCATCTTATTGATAATCATTTGGCGCATATCCACCAAATCTTCAACATGATAAGTCAAGTCGGTCACCAATGCCTGCATCATCTCCGGCAAGGCTTCATGAGCTTGTGCATAGATTCGTCGCTTTAGCGCGTACGGAATATTGCCCCACAGCGTCTCTGAACGCTCGAGCATAATCTCATCAATGAGCGCCTCAAGGTTTTCATCGACCGCAGCGGTAATAAATTCCGCCATTTGCTCAGGCTCCATCGCCTGAAAGAACTCATCAAGCGAGCCAAGCTTCGAGAGCGTTTGATCAACAATGACGCCTGATATTTTGCCCGCTTTACGCGGCACAATACCTTGCCAGCCAAGACCCGGTAGCCCAAAAAACGGAAAGCCTTTGATGCGAATACCGCGAAATTGAATCGGGTAAAACAGCATCTTAAGCGCCATCCATACATGCACCCAGGTGACGAACGCCGTCACTGGCGGAATGGTGAGCATGGCAAAAAACTCTGGATGCTCAGCAAGCGCCTGCCATATCGAAGTTGCCACCATGACTCTTTTTGCCCCTGACTTATCGAGTGTTATTATGCAATAGCATTATTATTTACTGTAAAAGCCGCAAAAACGTAAAATTCACGATGACAGCAGCGGTTAATAAAAACGTCTGATTTTAGCATACTTGTCATTTATTAGCACACACTACCCTATACGATGACAATACTATCTGCCCTTTGTTGTCTAACCTTTTAAATGGGTTTTTAGCCCAGTAATTATTGGTGATTTATTTGGCTTTATATATGCTTAATAGCAGCGACTATATTGACCCGCTGTATCTATCACTTTTGCTTGTGTTCTGTTGTAGCCGCGTTCTGTTATAATTAGCAACGCACTACTTATTAAGTGCTTATTGAGCGCACCGTTTATTAAGCACAGTATTTGCTACAGACATACTCGTTATAATTTCGCTTCTCTTTTTATCGCACTGATTGCCATTTTCAATACAGCATGCGCTTTGGTAACAACTTTACATGAATAAACCGATCTCCCCAGATAATGACCAGATTGACCGCATCTTTACCCATCGCATTATTATACTTGGGCTGCTTATTTTCGCAGGTCTTGGGGTGTTGATACTGCGCTATAGCTACTTGCAAGTAGTCGCTCATGACAAGTATAAAACCCAAGCCAATAATAACCGCACTAAGCTGATTTCTTCACCGCCCAGCCGTGGTTATATTTACGACCGTAATGGCATTTTACTGGCAGACAATCAGCCCGTATTTACCGCCATGCTGAATCCCGACGAAGCGCCAAACCCTGAGCGCACTTTAAGCTTACTTGCGCCTATTTTTGACTTAACTGATGAAGACATTGTTAATATCTTAGCAAGGTTAAAGCAAAGCAAAAAAAATGATCCCGTGACCATCAAAATTGATGTGACCGACGCGCAATTGGCACAGTTTAGCGAGCGCCAGCCGTTTTTTCATGGGGTAACGATAGAAAGTAAGCTTACCCGAACCTATCCTTATGATGAGCTGTTTGCTCATGTAATTGGCTATGTCGGGCGTATTAATGATAAAGAAAGTAAAGAGATTGATAAAGAGCGTTATGGCGGCACTGATCTTATTGGTAAAATTGGTATTGAAGAATATTATGAAGATATCTTGCTGGGACAGCCCGGGCACAAAGCCGTAGAAACCGATGCGCACGGCAATCTGTTACGGCAGTTAGATACCAAAGCGCCCATTGCTGGTAATGACATTACCTTAAGTTTAGATTACGGCTTACAAATGGTTGCCCAGCAACAGCTTGCCGGACGTCGTGGCGCGATTGTAGCGATTGATCCACAAACGGGCGATGTCTTGGCTTTTGTCAGTAACCCAAGCTATGACCCAAACCCTTTTATCTCCGGTATCTCGTTTAAAGATTATGGCGAGCTACGCGAAGACCTTGACCAGCCGTTATATAACCGCGCTTTACAAGGTATGTATCCGCCTGGCTCGACTATTAAGCCTTTTGAAGCAATGGGCGGATTGCATTATGGTTTGCGCACTTGGAATACCACTATTTTTGACCCCGGTTATTTTAGCTTACCGGGCAACTCGCATCGCTTCCGTGACTGGAAAAAAGGCGGTCATGGCACGGTTAATATGGCAAAATCCATTGTCATGTCCGTAGATACTTATTACTATAAACTGGCTTATGAGATGGGCATTCAGCGCTTACATGATTGGATGGTGCGCTTTGGTTTTGGGGAGAAAACCGGTATCGACTTACCCAATGAAAAAGCTGGTCTTATGCCCTCGCCTAAATGGAAAAAGGACAGTTATGGCACTGATTGGCTACCCGGAGAGACCATTTCGGTCAGTATTGGACAAGGTTATTTCCTAGCAACGCCGTTACAGATTGCCAAAGCCACTGCCATTACTGCCAATAAAGGCTATAAAATTACCCCGCATCTATTAAAGAACAGTAAAGGCGCGGCTCCCGTTACCATTATCAAAAAACCAGATGGCAAACTTGCTTATGATGGCGACGATGAGGACTGGACACGGATGCAAGAAACGATGGAAAATGTCGTCAAACAAGGCACAGGGCGTCGCATCTATACCTCAGATTATCGTATTGCCGGTAAGACAGGAACGGCACAGGTAAAATCTATTGCTCAAGGTAAAAGCTATAATAAAGCCGCTCTCGATAAGCGTCATTGGGATCACGCTTGGTTTAATGGCTTTGCTCCAGTAGACAATCCACAAATTGCTCTCTCTGTATTGGTAGAAAATGGTGGCGGTGGTAGTGTGGTTGCTGCTCCGATTGGTCGCGCGCTATTTGATTATTGGGTCATGCAGCGGCATATTGACCCCATTTTACCGCCCACGGATAGCGAACTAAAAGCTATTAAACGCCAAAAAGCACTTGATAAGGCGCACCATGATGCTATTCGCGATCAAGAAGATGCGTTAGAGAAGAAAGCAATAGAAGATAAAGCACGTAAAGAAGAAAAGCTAAAAGAAAAAACAGAAACTAAGCCAAGTCCCACTCAAAAAATTGCCTAAAAAATAGTATAAATATTATGAAAAAATCATCAGCTTCTTTCAATTCAAATGCTAAGTCGCATACTAAATCAGGCAAAAATGGCAAAAATACTGCCCTCAGTCAAGTGCGTATAATTGGTGGACAGCACAAACGTCGTACTGTCAGCTTTATTGATGCCGATGGTTTACGCCCGACGCCCGATCGCCTCCGTGAAACCATTTTTAACTGGTTATTGATGGACATTCATGATGCGCGTGTACTCGACAGCTGCGCTGGAAGCGGCGTACTGGGCTTTGAAGCTTTGTCACGTGGTGCGGCACGTTGCACTTTTATTGAAGCCAATCGACTTCAAGCTGAGCAGCTTAACCAAAGTGCCAAGCAACTGCGTCTTGAACCGAATAGCTATGAGATTATTTATGGCGCAGCGGAACAGGTTTTGGCACAAAACCTCGCTATAAACACACTATTTAATATCGTCTTTATTGACCCGCCTTATGCCCAAAATCTTTGGCAGCCTATTTTAACCGCGCTGATTAGTCGTGCCTTAATCAATAGTGATACGCTCATTTATTTAGAAGCCGACAAAGAACTGACTCAGCCGCTTACTGAGTTGGCTGTATTATTGCAGGACACGTTATCTGCTCAAGGCTTATCAACTTTTGATTGTGTAAAACAAACTAAAGTTGGGCAAGTTGTCGCTGGACTTTACAGGCTAACCTCGTCATAATTGTTCGGCTATTATTTTTAATAGCTTATAAAAGCCTTTAAGACGCAAAAATCACGAAAAAAACCTGCTATACATTATTATTTAATAGTCAGTAGGCGAAAATAAACCCCGATGCAGCTTGCAAGCGTAGGCGCTACTGCTTATAATGTGCAGTCTGTTTTTTGAGAGCCCCGTTCCCAGACAAACTCTCAATGAATTTTAAATTTAAGGTTTTATCATGAAAACACTTAGTGCAAAACCAGCTGAAGTGACCCATGACTGGTTCGTCGTCGATGCTGACGGCAAAACCCTTGGTCGCTTAGCCACTCAAATTGCTAGTCGCTTACGTGGCAAGCATAAGACCAACTATACCCCGCACGTTGACACTGGTGACTTCATTGTCGTCATCAATGCTGAAAAAATCGCAGTAACGGGTAAAAAAGCACAAGATAAAAAATACTATCGTCACAGTGGCTACCCAGGCGGTATTAAAGAAACCAACTTCACTAAGCTGATTGCACATAAGCCTGAAGATGTTCTACATAAAGCGGTTAAGGGTATGCTTCCTAAAGGTCCTCTTGGCTATGCGATGATCAAGAAGCTAAAACTTTATGCGGGTACCGATCATCCACATGAAGCTCAGCAACCTAAAGAACTCGACATCTAAGGATACACTTATGGAACGCAATTACGGAACTGGTCGTCGTAAGACTTCTACCGCTCGTGTCTTTTTAGCGAAAGGTACTGGTAGCATTGTTGTTAACGGCAAGCCACTTGATGAATACTTCAGCCGCGAAACATCACGCATGGTTGTTCGTCAGCCTTTAGAATTACTTGACACGCCTACTGCTTATGACCTTTACATCACTGTAAAAGGTGGTGGTATTAGTGGTCAAGCTGGCGCAATCCGTCACGGCATCACGCGTGCATTGATTGAGCTTGATGAAACCAACAAACCTGCACTAAAAGCAGCTGGTTTTGTTACTCGTGACTCACGTCAAGTTGAACGTAAGAAATTGGGTCTACGTAAAGCACGTAAACGTCCTCAGTTCTCGAAACGTTAATCAAAGCTTTCTCTTATATTTTTACGTTCGTCGTCTTTATCTCAGAGCGACAAACACTATTATAAATATAAGAATAGTTTTGCAAAACCTTATAAGCTGGTTACAGCTTATAAGGTTTTTTTGGGTTTATTGGTTTTGTCATAAGATGACCTGTATATCAAAGATCATTAATGGCACCGCTTAGTTGTTGAACAGTGTGCCATATCAGTTGGCAATATTCCTTGCAAAGACTATCTTACTGCCTCATCATAATCATAACTTTTTATTAGTAGCAACGATCTTATGAAAGCGCCCGAACAATACGATCCTAGTAAACCTGCTTTAAAAGGCACGATGCCACCAAATATACAGTCATCTACCAAATCACCTGCGTTACCCGTTGGCACTCCAACAGTGACCCAAACCCATAAATTCACTGAAATTGCTAATAAAAAGCCATTTGTATGGCAGTTTTTATTGCCTAAATACTGGGGTATCTGGCTATTATTGGCCATTTTTTTACCGCTGATTTTTTTACCGCTGCGGTGGCAATTTTGGCTCGGTCGTAAGCTGGGTGTGTTTATTCATAATGTCGTAGGCTCGCGCCGCCGTGATACCTTAATTAACCTAAAACTGGCGTTTCCAGAAAAGCCAGAAGTTGAACGTGAGCTAATGGCAAAGCAAGTGTTTGTCAATCAGGGCATTGGCGTGTTTGAAACTTTATGCGCTTGGTTCCGACCTAATATCTTTACTCGCACTGTCTCTATCTCAGGGTTACAGCATGTCATTAATGCCCAAAATGACGGTCGCGCAGTCATCTTATTGGGTGCCCATTATACAATGCTTGATCTTGGCGGTATGTTCTGTACCCAGTTCTTTCCGATGGATGGCATGTATCGCCCACAGAATAACGACTTGCTAGATTGGTTTATTTATAACGGACGTACAAGTATTTTGAGCAAACAAATCTCCAACCGTGATATGCGTAGCCTAGTTGGCTCTCTTAAAAAGGGTCGTGTGATTTGGTATTCACCGGATCAAGATTACGGTTTAAAACAAGGCGTTATGGCGCCATTCTTTGGCGTACCAGCAGCAACTCTGACGGCAACGCGGCGATTGGCAACCTTAGGTAATAAAGAGCATCCACCAGCCGTAATGGCGCTGCATACTTATCGGCAGACGCCAGATAATTTGCCACGTGGCAAACGCCCCCATTATCATCTGACCATTACGCCAGAGCTAGAGAACTATCCAAGTGATAACGAAGTGGCTGACGCTACTCGCGTTAATGAAGTACTAGAGGGCTTGATTCGTATTGATCCGACCCAATGGATGTGGTTTCACAGGCGTTTTAAAAATGGACCTAATGGGCGTACTGATATTTATCAATAGTCAGCTTAATACCTTAGGGTCTATCATTATAATAAAAATAGACTGTGCAAATTTGCTATACTTTATATTCAATATCTGGCGTCCAATGCCGAATTTATAATTACTTTGTATAATATTAATGGATTTCTAATGAGCGAAAGCATCTCTTCTAGTACCTTAAATAGTGTTAAACGTATTCTTACTGGTATTACCACTTCAGGTATTCCACACTTAGGCAACTATGTCGGTGCAATAAGACCTGCTATACAATCTATTCACAATAGCGATGATGAAGCGTTCTTTTTTTTAGCGGATTATCATGGCATTATTAAATGTCATGATCCTGCACTCATTCATGAGTCAACCAAAGCGATTGCAGCTACATGGCTGGCTTGTGGCCTTGATCCTGAGCGTGTGACTTTTTATCGACAGTCGGATGTGCCAGAGATTGCAGAGCTGGCGTGGATACTCAATTGCTCGTGCGCTAAAGGTCTTATGAATCGTGCGCACGCTTATAAAGCGTCAGTCGATATCAATAATGAAAAAACTGATGTCGATCCTGATCAAGGCATCACTATGGGGCTATTCGGTTATCCCGTATTAATGGCGGCTGACATTCTAATGTTTGACGCCACTCATGTGCCTGTTGGCCGTGATCAAATCCAGCACATCGAGATGGCACGTGATATTGCAGGTACTTTCAATCATCGTTACAAGCCGCTATTTACCATGCCGACTGCTGTAGTTGACGATGATATGCCGCTGCTCACTGGTCTTGATGGTCGCAAAATGAGCAAGAGCTATGGCAATACCATTCCGCTATTTGGTGATTCTAATCCACAAGTTAGCGCCGAAAAGCAGATGCATAAAGCCATCATGAAAATTGTGACCAACTCACAATTACCTGCTGAGCCAAAAGATCCAGACGACTCTACTATTTTTGAGATTTATAAAGCCTTTGCGACCCCTGCTGAGATTGCGGAGATGCGTGCACAGTTTGCAGCAGGTATCGGCTGGGGTGATGCTAAGCAAGCCCTGTTTGAAAAAATAAATGCTGAGATTGCGCCATTCCGCGAGCGTTATGAGCATCTAATGGCTAACCCAAAAGAGCTAGAAGAAATTTTACAAATGGGTGCTGAAAAAGCCCGTCGTCATAGTCGCAAACAGTTGGATAAAGCAAGACGCGCTATTGGTATTCGGCCGCTTGCTAAATTGAAATAAAACTTTATAAGCATAGTAGACTGCTGTCATGCAAAATAAGCGATTACCGGAGTCTAACGCAGAGACTCAAGATATGTCGCTGCGTATTTATCAAACGCCAATACAGCAATTGCCGGAGGACTTATATATTCCACCGCAAGCTTTTGCTATTTGGCTTGAGCAGTTTGCTGGACCACTGGATTTTTTGCTCTACTTGGTTAAAAAGAACAACGTGGATTTGACTCAAATGCAAATATTACCCATTACTGAGCAATATTTGGCCTATATTAGCGAGCTCGATACGGCGCATTTTGAATTGGCGGGCGACTACCTACTGATGGCATCCACCTTGATTGCTATTAAAACTGAGTTATTGTTACCCAAATCGCAGATGTTAGCGGACGAACGTGACCCAAAGGCGGAGCTGATTGAACGTTTAACCGATTACGCGCAAATTAAGACGGCAAGCCAGCGCTTGGACAAATTGGTTAGACTTGAGCGTGATGTGTTTTTGGCAATGGTAAGTTTACCCAATGCGGATATTATGGCTGCAGAGCTGCCCAGTTATTCACCAGAGTTGTTAATTAATAGCTTAATAAGTATGCAGCTGCAAATGGATTATCATATGCATACGATTAAAATAGATATTGTGCCTTTGTCTGAGCGTATTGCTAGTATCAGTCGACAGTTAAACACGGATGGTGCACGTACGTTTTATCAGCTTCTTGATAAATCGCAAGGTAAAGTTGGCGTGGTGGTTAGTTTCGTCGCCGTGCTTGAGTTGCTTAAGCGTCAATTGATATCGGTTGTCAATGTGGTCAATCCTGCTACACCGCATGATCCTCTTGAGCAATTAACCTTAGAATGGTTAACTTAATACCGAAAAGCGCTATAGTCTACTTGGGATAAAACCTCAAAGTTATATAGGAGCGAATTATAATGGCAGATATGGTTAACCCTAAAGACAACCAACTATTACCTGCAGAGATAAGCAAACATATCGAAGTATTACTGCATGCATCAGAGTCCCCGCTGACGGCAAACACATTAAAAAAACAGTTGTCCTTAACTGAACAAGAGTTGGTGCTTGCTTTGACAGCACTAAAGCAACGTCTAACAGACGGTGTGTTATGTCTTTGTGGAACAGCAAGTGGCTATCGACTACAAATCGCAGATCATTACAGTCCTTTTATTCAGCGTGTTTTTCCGCAGCGTCAAGAACGCTTAAGCCAAGCACTATTAGAAACGTTAAGCGTGATCGCTTATAAGCAGCCGGTAACGCGTAGTGATGTTGAATATATACGCGGCGTAACCCTATCAAGCAATATTTTGCGACAACTCTTTGATAAGGGTTGGATTATGGAAAACGGCTATAAAGAAACGTTAGGGCGTCCAGCCCTTTTATATACCACGGCACAGTTTTTAGATGCGTTTGGATTAAGTGAGTTGGCAGAGCTGCCCCCCTTGCCAGATCTATCGCCATTCAACGCGACAGTTTAGCTATTTGTTGGCTCCTAAACGTTTTACTTCTCTTTTTTCCCTTTACCATTCATATAAAAAAAGCAGGATTTACCCAAGAATGGTAAACCCTGCTTTTTTAGCAGTTAGTTATTTATAAGAGCCTGTTAACGATATTTTAGCTCTAAGCCTATGGCTGCACCAACATCAGCTGATTCTATATTTGAATCTACTGCCCACAATCTGGTAGTCATCAATGCTTGCGGCTTAAGTTGATGCGACCACATCACATCGACCGCTTTTAGAGTATCGGATGTTAAGAAGTTCTGATTTATGGTTCTATTAGATTGATTTAATTGAGCATATTGTAACTTCGCGGTCAGAAAATCTTTTTTATTGAGCCATATTTTACCACCGATAGCAATGCTCTCAGCATCACCCCCTAACCCATGCCCTAAAGGATATCCTTGCTGATAATAGCCATCTTTATAAGTAAGATGGTTATAAGAATGCCCCTGCACTTTGCCACCTGTACGAGTATCGGCGTATTCAGCATAGAGCTGGTACGGCTTATCATAAATGCTAGAAGCATAATCCATACCTGCTAAATACATATTTTTAGAAGGCAGACCACCTGATTCATCTTCCCCAACATACTGGCCATAAATACTACCTGGTACATTAAGTAAAGACGCAAGACTCACACGCGCATCAAAACCTGCCAATTGATTGGCAGGATCTTCGTCTTCCTGACCCAAAATTGGATTATCTCTTATTCCAGTTAATGCATCAAAAAATGAACTGAAGCTCTGTTTCCTTCCTTCACCGCCCCACATAAATGTTCGTGATGCACCCACTCCTAACCAAGGGAACGGCTCAGCAGTCGCACGCATTCCAAACAGCTTGGTTCCAGGCACTGCTTCATAATCCTCCAACTGACCGCCAAACAATTGATATTGCCACGGTCCTACCCAAGAAAGATACTTTGACGTTGGTGCTTTTTGCTCATCGCGTTGCATAGTAACGCCAACCACAGGACGACTGGCATCCCCTCGTATCAAACTGCCATCATTACCAGGACCCCACCAAGCAGGAATCTGTCCTGCTATTAACCATTGATTAGCAGCAGTACCAGCAAGGTATGACCCCTCAAAACTGATATCTGAGTCGTCTATTAAATCATCATTTTTTACATTGGCTTGTAGCCGTGCTTCCCACTGTTGTTCGGTATAGCCTATCTTTGCTGTTAATTGTTGTTTTGCCATTTGATCATCAGCAAAAGTTTGAGGTAGCTGCTGGCGATCGCTTTGTACATATAAACCAACTGCCGCGTCAACACCTGCTGTAGTCGACGCCTCAATCGTAGCTTTCACTGACCGCAGCACCTGTTGCTGAGCCGTCGTCGATACATTAGCAGCTGCAAGGGCGCGACCTATCTCGTTAGCTGTTAATGGCCACGTACTGGTACTAAGCTGAGTGACACCTTGGGCATTTAACCAATCAAGCTCTGATTTTAATTTCAAATCATTCATATATAGGTTCTGTGCAGATGCCGTCATTGATACAGCTAACAGGCTACCTGCGCACAAAACACTCAATAGAGTACCTTTTTGCTTTAGAGACATGATTTTTACTCACTGTAGAGGAATTTATTAATACCGAATCACTTGCATAATAGACACTTGCTTAATGACAACCTGAAACTGCTTGACAGATTTTTTATGCTTATCTAGATAACTTTTTTGCTCACTTAGGACGGTCTAACTTAGCAAATATCGTGTGGATTGCCGCCACTGTTTGGCTAATTTCTGTTGCCGTCAACGTAGGATGTACCAAGAACATCAAGCTGGTTTCTCCCAACTGTTTGGCAACAGGCAGTCTTTGTACAGGGCGCAATCCAGTATCATCAAATGCTTTTTCTAAATAGACTTCAGATGCAGAACCAGAATAGCATGGAATACCCAGTTGATTTATCTCATCAATAATTCGATCTCGTGACCAACCCTCTGGCAAATGGTCAGGCTGGACATAAACATACAGCTTATAATATGCATGCTGACAATCGGCAAATTGTGCTGCTTTCTCGAGTTGTGGTACTAATAAATAGCCTTTACTTGCCCACTGCTCACAAGCCTGTAAAATTGCATGTGCGTTAGCAGTGCGCTTGGCAGTCCAATCACTCATGCGCTTTAGCTGAATACGTCCGATAACCCCTTGCATCTCAAGCATACGCCAATTGGTACCAAAGCTTTCATGCAGCCAGCGATAGCCGGGTGGATGTTCTGTCTCATAAACCGCAGCATAACTCTTACCATGATCTTTGTATGCCCACATTTTGCGCCAAAGCTGCTCGTCATTAGTAGTGACCATACCGCCTTCACCGCCCGTGGTCATGATCTTGTCTTGACAAAAGCTCCATGCACTAATGTGTCCGATACTGCCAACGCTACGCCCTTTGTACTTAGCACCATGCGCCTGTGCACAGTCTTCGATCACATATAAACTATGCTCATCTGCCAGCGCCATCATGGCATCCATATCACACGGCCAGCCGGCTAAGTGCACACAGATAATTGCTTTTGTCTTATTGGTCAAGACCGCTTTAATAGATTCAGCCGTAATATTACCGGTCGCCGCATCAATATCAGCGAAAACAGGCGTCGCGCCTGCATTAACGACACAAGAAATACTGGCGATAAAGGTGCGCGGTGTCACAATCACCTCGTCACCCACACCGATATCAAGCGCTTGTAATGCCACATCTAATGCTAATGTACCATTGCTTAACGCGATGGCATATTTACTATCTGCCCATGCTGCAAACTCTTTTTCAAACTCACGGCATTCCTGCCCAGTCCAGTAATTTACTTTATTAGATAATAACACTTGACTGACCGCATCTGCTTCAATTTGAGTGAAGCTTGGCCAAGGTGAAAACTTAGTATTTAGCATAGATGCCTCAATAGTGATTGCTAGCGCTTATTGATGTAAAGTAGCTCATTGATTTAAAAAATATTAGAAATAAAAAATAAAATCTACCCAAAATAAAACATACAGTCTCATTTAAGATTTAAGTAGTAAACGTGCTGGATTACCCACAACTACTGCACCAGCTGGCACATCTTTAGTTACCACAGCACCCATACCAATAATAGCGCCAGTGCCAATAATCAACGGCTTATCTAACGTACCTTGTTTAATAACCGCGCCTGCACCGACGTAAACATGGTCATGGATGTGGATATTGCCATTACAACTCACTCGTGGAGCAAAAGTTACATAATTGCCAATGATACAATCGTGTTCAACGTAGCTATATAAATTGGCATGAAAACATTTACCAATGGTCACATTTGCACCAATGGTGACAAACGGACTCAGCGCTGCTCCTTCAGATATCATTACTTCATCCATGATAACAGTAGAAGTAGCTTGAACCTGCCATAATAAAATACCATCTTTTTCCAATTTATCAGCGATCTTTTCGCGAATACTACTGCTAGCAATGGCTATTAGAACTCTTTTACGAGCATAGGCTAATTTTTTGAACGCATTATAATTCATAGCAATAGATCTGTTTACAATCGTATTATGCTGTAATGCATCATCAATAAATATGACTTGGCTATTATTATACAAACTTTTTAACTGCTCTCGCGCTATTGGCATTAAGCTTCGACCACAGCCTGATACACCATATACAGCAAATATCTCATTCATTGAACTTACCTACTTCCAGTGAACTTACTCATTGTTGCTTCACCATCAGCACTAATACCATCTTTTATCAGCACTTTTTTTACTGTTTTAAATAAAATCTTAATATCAAGCCACAGTGATTGATTGTCAACATACCAAGTATCTAACGCGAACTTCTCATCCCAACCAATCGCGTTACGACCATTAACCTGAGCATAGCCTGTGATACCTGGGCGCACCTGATGACGGCGCTTTTGTTCGTCATTATAGAGTGGCATATATTCCATTAATAATGGACGTGGACCCACGAGACTCATATCACCCTTAATCACGTTCCATAACTCTGGTAATTCATCGAGACTGGTATTACGCAGAGTTTTACCAAAATCGGTCAAACGCTCGCTATCAGGTAGTGGGTTGCCATCACTATCTGTAGCATCTTTCATAGAACGAAATTTAAACATCTCAAACGGCTTACCTGCTAAACCGGGGCGAGTTTGACGAAATAATACTGGCGAGCCTAAATTTTTTTTAACCTTATAAGCAGTTATTGCGTATACAGGTGATAAAATTACTAAAGCAGCAGTAGTCGCTGTGATATCGAAAAGGCGCTTGATCATTTATAAACCCAATATATTTATTAATCTTTTATTAACGTTATCAGCATCAAATTTATCTTGAGCAATTTTATAGCTTTCTTGACCCATTATTGTAATCTGCTCAGGATGCTCTATAAAATAAATCATTTTTTCTGCTAATGCTTGAGGGTTCCATTTCTCGACTAGAAAACCATTCACACCATCAATTACTGTTTCTCGACAACCGGGAACATCTGTAGTTATAATAGCCCGTCCTATCGCCATCGCTTCTTGAGTGCTTCGTGGTACTCCTTCACGATACGAAGGTAATACGAATACATGACTCTCTGCAATCCATTTCTGAACATTATCGACCTGACCAGGATAATTAATAATATTTAAGGATATTAATTTATCTAGTTCTGACTCTTGCAAAGCACCTAAACTAGAATAATCTCTTGAACCTAGAATGGTAAACACTGTGTCAGGATATTTTTCTTTCACTAATTTTGCAGCAGCAACAAAATCATGGATGCCTTTTTCTTTTAGCAAACGACCGATAAATAGAAAATTAATTAGTAACTTAGGATCAGTGATAGGCTGATACTTATAGTCTTCAAAATTTAATCCTATACCACCTAATACTTCTACCTTATTTACATTTATCAAATAAGTATCTAATAAATCTGCTGGATCATCGGGGTTTAAGAAAATCAAAGTATGTAGTTGCGGTAGAGCAATTTTATACAATGCTACTTGAACTCTTCTGATCAATACTGTCTTTCTATTGAAACCCCCAGGCTGCTCAGTAAAAGTATGCCCAAGTCCCTCCAACATACCTATAATTTTTGGTACTTTTGCAATTTTTGCTGCTAACGTTCCGAATATCACAGGTTTTGAAAAATAAGATAATACTATATCTGGACCTATCTCTTTAATTTTTCTCGATAGTAAGTATGTCGAAGTAATATCTGAAAAAGGGTTTAAACCACCTCGTTGTAAGTTATAGGTCACTGGAATAGCTCCTATAGCTTGTATTTTTCTAAGGTCATCTTCATTATATTCTGATGTGAAAGCATATACTTCATGTTTTTTCCGCAAAAGGTCAGCGATCAAATCTTTGCGGAAACCTAAAAAACTACTAGCCACTGTACCTATTATAATAAATTTCATTATATTTGACCTATGATAATTTTAAAGATAGCCTCTTAAGCTTTAGAATATAGAAAAAGCATATATATATAACAAGATAGTTATAAATCCTTAACCTTACCGCTGTACCTAAATTATCATTGCCAATTAACCAAATACTTGCATATAAAACAAAAAAAACTATCAAAAACCTTAAAAAATTATTTGCAAATTTGATATTTCTAACAATATATATTAACATAAATAAAAATGGAATTGTTTCAATTAAAAATACAGCAAGAGCTGAAGTATTTGTAATAAAAAATCCAAATAATTGTCCTAAAATACTAGCAATAAAGTTAGGAATAAACAGAATAGGATTAGAGAAATCCAATCCCAATGTCGACCCCGCTTCATTTTCTTCAAAACCTGCACGATATTCAGTGAGATTATCGAATATACCGATATAATTAGCAAAAAACAATGTTATTAAATATGAAAAAGATAAAAGTATTAATCGCTTTTTAGTGAACCGAATATTCCACAATAGCAATGCACCAATAAAAGCTATACCAAGATAGGGTCTGAATTTTGTTAAAATCCAGCCGATGGCTATTGCTATAAGAAATAAAAAGATAGCTTTTGATAAACTTGAACTAGCTAAGCAACTCTTAACAACCATACAGCCTATCAAAAAAACTAATACCATGAAGACATCTCGATAGATGTCAAAAGTAAAAAAATATAATGAAGGATAAATCAGACACAATAAGAAAATATATAAATAATATTTCTGCTCTTTATTAAATCCTATATCAGCTAAACTTGCTATCATGATAGGAATGAATAAGATATTAGCTATCAGAAATATATAAGGAATAAACTCGCGTGAATATATACCAATATTATTCATATAACGGAGAATTACAGGCCATATATTCACTGCAACATCTAACTTTCCTAATGTATAATCATTATAATAGTCAGCATCACTTCCTCCTCCTAAACTAAAATTAATCAATTCATTCCGGACAGCAATAAATAATATTATTTTAAAAAAAATTAATATTATTATTAATAGTAATAATGATTTGTTTGAAACTCTTTTTAAAATAAACATATAATTATTTACTTTTATAAATATCAATCCATTGATTATAAATAATATCTATATCAAAATTATTTTTAATATAGCTTCCGGCTAGTTTGTTTCTATCCTCACATTGTAAAGAAATGAAGATTTGTTCCGCTAAAGTTTTATATTCGTTTATTGGAACAATTTTACCGTAATCACTAATTATCTCTCTAGCACCACTGACGTCTGTAGAAACCACATGAGACTGGCATGCTAAAGCTTCAATAAGTACAGTAGGCAGTCCCTCATAATCTGATGATAGGACAAATACATCGCATGCACTCATCAAAGTTGATATATCATTCCTTATCCCTAACAACTTGACATCATCACTCAAATCAAACTCTAAAATTATTTTTTCTAATGTACTTTTAAGCTCCCCATCGCCTGCAATTAGTAAAATAAAGTCCAAAGCGTTATTTTCCTTTAAATACTTAATAGCTCTTAATAGATTAGGATAGTTTTTCTGTATATTAAATCTTCCTACGGCCAAGATTATTTTTTCTTCATTCAAACCTAATTCAGCAACTATTTTTTTCCTTGCTTCGGGTTGATACTTAAAATTATTGAAATTAACTCCATTATATACTGTCCGCATGCCATTTTTAGGAACTGCATTCTTAGCCTCGAAAGCGCTAACTGCAGTATTACTAACATTAGTAGTTACATCTGCTAGGTGATGTGTTGCTCTATAAAGCAACATACGAATAATTCCACCTTCGTTACTATTGTGTGCAGTATTTATCAATTTTTTTACAGGTGATAATATTTTAATTAAACGAGTTATTATGTTTGCATGTACCATGTGTGCATGAACAATATCTGGATTATAATCTTTTATTAATCTTGATAAAGAAACATATGCAAATAAAAAAGTACTAATGCTATTTAAGTTTAGTTTTATAAGTTCTATTTTTTCATTGACAGGGCGAGTTAAGATATCTCCTGTTAAATAAGCTATTTTTACTATATTTCCTTTCTCATACATTTTGTCAGCCAGATCACAAACAACACGCTCAGCACCACCTTTTCCTAAACCTGTAATGACATATAGTATTTTCATAATAACCTTATAAGATATTTATATATTTATTCAGAATACCGCTGTCTAATAACTTTAAAAGAGCATTACTGCTTGTAACTATATATAAAAGAGAAATATTATTTTTTGATATAGATAACTTTATGGTATTTAAGATATTTATTCTTTTAAAACTACTCTATTTATATAAACAACCTATTGGAAATAATAGGTTATTTATATTTATTATATACTATAACCCTCTAACTTTCTTTCTGAAGGAGCATAATAAAAAGAATGTAGATGGGAAAAACGTGCCAACTTTAAAAACCTTTTGTTTTATACCTATGCTGCCTTGTTTATAAGACTTATTAACATATAGTTTGTATAAACTAATATCTTTATCGTATATAGCGTAAAGATAAGCACATTGTAACATCGCTAAAGAGTATAACTCTTTTATTGCAGCTAACTTTAGTTTATCTTCTTGATATATAATTAAGCCTTTTTCAAATACCCTCTCAAGGCCCAGAGGCAAGATTTTATTTACCTTCTTCCCTTCACAGCTTATACCGCTTTCAACTCGATATACTCCAAGTGGTTTTCCAATATGATATATATCTCCATCTTCTAAATTAGCTACGTGGATATCAATATCCAAAATATAAGGTTCAGACAATAATTTATCCCAAAAATCCGAATCATATTTATTTTTAAACATTTTCGATGAATGAGCAAAAAATGGCAATTTCATATATAAATCAAATAAATCGTATTTTCCTTCCGCATATGACCAATTCCCTATTTTAAAAACTCCATTCTTATTACTTCTTTTCATATCATGACTACATACATTACAATCTAAATTTGATTCTAATACATCAAATTGTTTTTGTAATTTTTCCGGTAGAGCTGAATCATCTCCATCTATATGTGCAATATATTTGCCTTTAGCCTTTTTGTAAACTTGTTTAACATTTTCTACTGGTCCTACATTTCTTTCATGAAAAATCGGTACAATTAATTTAGGATATTTTTCTATATACTCTTTGACGATAGCACGAGTATTATCAGTAGAACAATCTTCCCCAATAATTATTTCAAATTTAAAATCAGTTTCTTGATTTATTATACTATCTAAACATTCAGAAATATAATCTTCTTGGTTATAAGTAATAATACAGACTGAAACCTGAATATCGTTATTCATATGATCCTCTTTGAAAATCTTATTTTTATGAAATCAAGAACTCGAAAAGAACTTAATACTGCAATCAATAAACTACAAGTACTCACTAAAATAATTTTTAATAAAATTATGGAACGATCACCTGAATACTCTATCCATCGAGTTGTTAATAAAATAAAGATAGAAACTGTAATTAAACTAGGCAAAAAAGTCTTAAACCAGATTAAGTTAATATTAGGTTCAATTTTCGCATGAACATAGCTTACCCAAAATACTAAATATATTAGTTGTGTTAAAAACCATACCCACCCTGCTCCTATTGAGCCATAGTTCGTTGCTGCCCAAATTATAGTAGGCACCAATATAATTACGCTTATAATATTACCAACAAGATGGTAAAACAAATTACCCTTTGCATATTGTAAATAGTAAGGAAAGGCAGATAGTGCTAATAGAGCATTGCCTAGTGCATATAACCTCAAGACAGGTGTTGCTTGGATTGCTAATGTCATATCTCCAGTCCAAGCGTATAGTACTGGTTTAGCTACACCTGCTAGTACTATACCCGCGGTAACAACTATAACAGCAATAAATTGAGTAGCGTTCAAATAAATCTGACGCATTTGTTCATGTTGGTTTTCGGCCACTAAACGCGCCATACGAGGCATAATTGGTGCGCTGATTGGGGCACTAAGCTGTAATATACCACCTGCTACTAGCACCGCTAATGTAAAATATCCATAATCAGATAAAGATAAAATTCCTGATAGTACAAACTTATCTAGCTGAGTGAATAACACCCAAACAGAAGAAGTGAAAGCTATAGTCAAGGCGAAACTCAATACAGGCTTAATTGGCTTTAAAGACCATCCTATTAGGTGGTTTACTTCAACTTTAGGCAATAGCAGTAAGGTTTTTATTGCTAAAAGTAAAAATTCTAATACAGCTATAAAAAACTGAAATATAAAAAAACTCCTAACGGTAAAGCCAAAGTAGTGCATATACAGTAATACGCCAGGAAACCTTAAAGTAGCGATGATGCTATTGACAACACTTAACCATACGATTTGCTCAAACCCAGAAATGACACCACGATATAAACCAGTCATCCATCTTAAAGATACACATATAGCCATAATCTGGAGACAAAAAAGGACATCCTGTATATTTAAAGACTCTAATTTCAGCCAGTTTTGTGCGATATATTCATTTAGTGAAAATAAGGCGCCACCTCCTACTACGGCAATTACTATAAATATTGAACTTAAAGCCCTAAATAGTTTTCTGAAATTTAAAGCTGTTTCTACACCAGCGTTATATTGTGCTGTTTGCCGACTAATGGTAGGAGTCAAGCCAAAGTCAAGTAAACTAAACAAGCCTTGTAACATGGCAAAAAAACCTACCAATCCGTAAGCTTCTGCGCCCATATATTTAATATATACAGGTAATATTGCGATACTAATAACAATTAAATAAACTTGACTAACATAGCTAGCTATAACATTAGTTCTTAAAGAGGTTATTATCACTTAGCTATTCCAATAATCATTTTTCTTCATATTTTCATTGTAGTGCTGATGAGTAATACCAATCAAAACTTGATCGTGATACTCTCCATTGCGGTAAATTGCTTCAGCTTTTTTACCTTCAACCTTCCATTGGCATTTTTTGGTATATAGCCCAATAGATCTATGATTATAGTCTATAATATCGGCACTCAAACGGTTTAAACCTAGCTCTTTAAATGCATATCTCATAATAGTCATGACAGCATCTAAAGCATAGCCCTTACCTCTAGTCTCAACATTACCAAGCATAATACCATGAGTTGCATCTCTATTTTTCCAATCAATATTTGCTAGACTTATTGTACCAATTAATCCAATATCTTTAACTTCTATAGCAAAATTTTGATACTTCATGCTATTGTTTTCTAAATTTCTGATGTATGACTCAGTACTCTGACGAGAATATGGGAAATGCCACCCCCCTAAATGATTCCAGATTTCAGGAGAGTTTGCCCACTCTGCTAAAAGATCTAAATCATCGATGCCTATCGCTCTTAATGTAACTACTTTACCTTCAATATTCATTGTATATGCTCTTTTATTTTACTTATTTGGAGTTCCATTTCTTTTTGAGAATACCTTTGATCACAAACTAGATGAGTAGTATTAAAAATGAAACCATATTCAAAACTATCAACCGCTACTCTTTTTAAACTATCTAACCAATATGTAGGTGTGAAAATTTTGTTCTTTATCAAATAGCTGGAAATATTAGTATCTAATAACAATGGGTATGTTAAAGGAGATTCTATCTTATCGATGTCTACATGTAATTTATTTATGATACCGAACTGAGAATGCAAGAGTTTAAAATTTTCCAATCTTGTTGTTTTAATACTTTCATAATCAAAGCAATTTATTAATTCTTCAGTTATTTGTGATATTTTTTTGGGTCTACAATCGGTAAATAGCATCTCATTTCTTTTAAAGCCTTCATACCCATCGCTTGTATTAGATAATAGGCTAGTGAAGCAATGATGATACTGTTGAATCATCTCTTCTTTATCTCTATTAATATAATTCGGTGTAGTAATTGCTTTGGTTACGAGTAACCCACCTTCAGCTATCGGCAAAATTTTTCTTGGAGAGTATAAGGTGGCAAAACATTCAAAAGGAGTGACAAAAAAAGCTTGTGAATGATCAAAAATTATCTTTTCATTAGGATATTTACTAAGTAACTCTTGCTGTACAGAAGTGCATAGCCCAAAATAATTAACATAAAATAGATATTCATTTTCTTTTAAACGATTAGGTATTATCGGATAAAAAGATTCATCGATGTTATAGTATTGAACATTTATATTCAATATTAATAACGGCTCAATCATAGTGTCACAAATAAATTTAGGCATCCATATTTTTTTAATATTGTTCTGACTTAATAAATCAAAAAAAGCTGAACGCGCTGAATTATATTTTACTGATTGAATATACGGAAACTGTTCAAGATTTGGAAGACTAAACCCAAAATACCCCCCAATTTCTTTATTATTTGGTAATGACACGAATATCATGCTCCATGTTATCTACCATATCTAACATTGTGCTCATATCAGGATATTCTAAAATCATCATACCTAATGTATCATGAGAACCACTATACATTTTGACTTGATCATTTGATGCAGCATATATATTCTGTTCAACTATCATTTTTTGTGCACGTTTAGAAACGCTCAACTCTTTAAATATTCCATCTGTAAAACTATGTACCATATAACTTGACCAAAAACCATTTACGGGCTTCTGTTGTATATAACTACAATTTAAGCCTAAAGCAGCATCAACAGTTGCCTTAATTAAATCAATGTCTGTTGAATAACGAATAACTTCTGGAATCAAGCACCCACCATTTCTCGGCCCCAGCTCTAAAAAATAAAACTCACCCGCTTCGGAAAATAAAAAATCAAAATTTAATGCCCCTATTTTCATATTTAATAAATCTAGGAGACGTTGTGTCTCTTCGTAGGCTACTTTAAGTAGATTTTGTGAATGAGAAGTGGGAAAAGTTTGTCCAATAGGAACCAATCCATTACAAAGCTTATCGAAATGCTCATCTGCCCAACAATGAAAAGCTAACTGTCCATTTAGAATGAATCCATCACCGGCAACTTGATAACCTTGCTTGACAATTTTTTCTTCTATCACAACTTTTTTCTCACGAGAAAAAGCTAATGCGTGTTTAAAAGCAGCTTCTAATTGATCTTTAGAAGTAATTTCTGTAATCCCTTTACTACCCGATGAATCTACAGGTTTAATAAAAGCTGGAACATCTATTTTATCTAACCATTCTAATGCGCTATTTAAATCATAAAAAGATTCTGACTTTGGTACATTAAATTTATGCTGTTTCAAAAAAGCACGAAATAAATCTTTACGTGCCAACGTGAGTACAGAATCATATGGATTACCTGGTAATCCCATCTTTTCAGCTACATAGGCAGCGGTTGGCGCAGCAGGGTCTGAAGCATAAGCAACAATACCATCTATCTTCAACTTTTGAGCAAGCTGTAAAACAGCTTCCTTATTAGTCGTTGAGACATTATAAGATTCATCTGCTAGTTGATGCCCCGGATTTTCTGGTAAATAATCACACGTAATGACATAATGATCTTGGGATTTTGCGTACTTAATTGGAGGAACTTGAGAAGGGGCAGCTCCTAAAAAAAGAATTCTCTTGTTCATAATGCAGTCTCACTCTTAATTATTTGTACAATTTTTTGAATATCATTATCCGTTAAATCTGGATACATAGGTAAACAAAGCACTTGTTCGGACAATAGCTTGGCATTTGGCGTATCTGATTTATAACTCTTATAAACACTTAACTCATTCATCAAAGGATAAAAATATTTACGTGCAAAAACATCATGTTGCTTGAATTTTTCAAACAGCTCATTTCGGCTTAATGGATAAGGTTCGCTAACAACAATAGGAAAATATGCATAGTTATCTTTTTCGACCTTCAGCCGTTCAATACAGCGTATTCCTTCAATATTAGCTAGCAGCTCCCGATAATAGTCGTCAACTTTACCTCGATTTTGTAGTGTTTGATTCATAGTTTTTAATTGCAGCAAACCTAATGCTGCATGAATCTCACTGAGCTTCCCATTAAGTGATATATCGTTAACAGACGTTTCATCAACAATGCCAAAATTCTTTAATTGATCAATACGCTGTTTCATCTCTAAACTATGACAAACGACCGCTCCACCTTCAAACGTGTTAAATACTTTCGTTGCATGAAAACTAATAGTACTTAAGTCACCATAATTTAATAAACTTTGTCCATTATATTCGACTCCAAAAGCATGAGCAGCGTCATAGATAAGCTTTAGCTTATGTTTTGTTGCAAGAACTTGTAAACCTTCTACATCGCAAGGAATTCCATAACAATGAACAGGTAAGATAGCCACTGTCTTTTCTGTAATCGCTTGTCCCACTTGCTGAACATCAATATTTGACGTTATTGGATCAATATCTACAAAAACAGGCGTGAACTTATTCCAAACGATAGAATGGGCAGTCGCTACGAAGGTATAAGGCGTAGTAATTACCTCACCTTCTTCTAAATTCAAAGCTTGTAGTGCTGTTATTAGCGCAATTGTCCCGTTATTAAATAATGAAATATAATCTACGCACAAATATTTACATAACTCTTGCTCTAATTGTTGGTGTAATGGACCACCATTAGTTAATATTTTATTTTCCCAAATTTGCTCTAAATAAGGAATAAAATCTTTCAGCTCAGGTAATACGGGTTGCGTGACATAAATAGGTTTACTCATATAGAATCATCCGCCAAAGATATTAAATACTGTCCATAACTGTTCTTACTCATACTTTGACCAATTTTTATGACTTCTTCAGGACTTAACCAGCCATTGTTGAGCGCAATCTCTTCTAAACAGGCCACTTTATAGCCTTGACGCTTCTCTATAGTCTCAACAAATTGTGCGGCCTCTAATAAGCTTTCATGCGTGCCGGTATCAAGCCAAGCAAATCCGCGCCCTAAAAGCTCTACATTCAAGTCACCACGTTCTAGATACATCTGATTGACAGTAGTGATTTCAAGCTCACCGCGTTCAGAGGGTTTAACCTCTTTGGCAATTTGGATAACATCGTTATCGTAAAAATAAAGACCAGTAACGGCAAAATGTGATTTAGGATACGCAGGTTTTTCTTCTAATGAAATCGCCCGCTTATGTTCATCAAACTCAACCACGCCGAAACGCTCAGGGTCTTTAACCTGATAACCGAAGACGGTTGCGCCTTTTTGGCGAGATATGGCTTGACGTAACAAGGGTGTAAACCCTTGACCGTAAAAGATATTATCGCCCAATACTAGACAGACGTTACTGTCGCCAATGAAGTCTTCACCAATAATAAAAGCTTGTGCTAGGCCATCTGGACTTGGCTGTACAGCATAAGTCAGATGGATGCCTAGCTTAGAGCCGTCACCAAGTAAACGCTTAAAGCCATCAATATCATCCGGTGTGCTGATGATCAATATATCTTGAATACCAGCCAACATCAATACCGATAATGGATAATAGATCATCGGTTTATCATAAATAGGTAGCAGCTGCTTTGACACACCTTTAGTCAGCGGATAGAGGCGTGTTCCTGAGCCACCTGCTAGAATAATACCTTTAGTCGTCATAGTACTTCTGCTCCTAAGCGTTCGCGTTGATAACTACCATCTTGTACACGGTGACACCACTCTAAATTGTCTAAATACCACTCAACTGTTTTACGAATACCTGTCTCAAACGTTTCATCTGGCGTCCAACCTAAATTGTTTTTTATTTTGCTGGCATCAATAGCATAACGTAGATCATGACCTGGACGATCTTTAACAAAAGTAATTAAGCTATCATATGGCGTGGCATTCGCTTGAGGCTTTATGTCATCTAAAATTTTACAAATGGTTCTGACCACATCAATATTCTGCTTTTCATTATGCCCGCCAATATTATAGGTCTCACCTATATTACCTTCCGTCACCACTTTATATAATGCGCGTGCATGATCTTCAACATAAAGCCAGTCACGGATTTGGTTTCCTGTCCCATAAACGGGTAAGGCTTTACCTTCAAGCGCATTTAGAATCACGAGTGGTATAAGCTTTTCTGGGAAATGATAAGGACCGTAATTATTCGAGCAATTGGTAATAATAACGGGGAAACCATATGTTCGATGCCATGCCCGCACGAGATGATCAGAGCTGGCTTTACTAGCAGAATAAGGAGAGCTTGGGGCATAAGCCGTTGATTCAGTAAATAAATCCGTAGTACCTTCTAAATCACCATACACCTCATCCGTTGAAATATGATGAAATCTAAAGTTAGATTTTTCGCTATCATTCAGCTTCTGCCAATACTGACGTGCCGCTTCTAATAGCGTATAAGTGCCTACAATATTGGTGGTAATAAATTCAGCAGGACCATCAATAGAGCGATCAACATGAGATTCGGCGGCAAGATGCATAATAAGATGCGGCTGAAAATCTGCAAATGCTTGTTTTAATGCTTCTGCATCACAAATATCAATTTGATTAAACTGATATCGATTGTTGTTTTCTATCTCTTTTAATGATTCAAGATTTCCTGCATACGTCAATTTATCAATATTTAAAACATGATGATTCGTATTTTTTATAATATGACGTACCACTGCTGAGCCGATAAATCCTGCCCCGCCTGTAATCAAAATATTCATAATGTTCCTATATAATTATTAATACGATCTTAAAGCTATTTATACAGCAAATAAAATCATGATTTCGGCGTTTGAGTATTATCTTGATATCCTTCTACAAAATAATGAAATTGATTTTTCAACCATTCAACATCATGTTGTTCTGCTTTTTGTGACAGTCTATTAAGTGTTTGCTCAACCTCATCTAATGGGAATCTATGCTCCATTGCCTGCATAATCAATGGATGATGAGTATCTTTAACGTTATCTTCACCGATAATAAGCTCTTCATAAAGCTTTTCACCTGGTCTCAGTCCTGTGAAAATGATTTCAATATCACCATTCGGATGCTCTGTATCTTTTGTCTCACAACCACTTAAATGAATCATACGGCGAGCTAGATCAACAATCTTGACTGGCTTACCCATATCAAGAACGAAAACTTCTCCACCAGATGCCATCGCTCCAGCTTGAATCACTAAATTTGCGGCTTCTGGTATCGTCATAAAATAACGCGTGACATCAGGATGAGTGACAGTAATAGGACGACCCTGCTCAATTTGTTTAGTAAATACAGGCACAACAGAACCCGATGAACCAAGAACGTTGCCAAAACGTACCATACTAATACAGGTTTGATGAGCTAATGGGTTAGTTTTAAGCTCATAGCTAAGCCCCTGGCAAACCAATTCTGCTATACGCTTAGATGCTCCCATCACATTTGTTGGTCTTACTGCTTTGTCCGTTGAGATAAGTACAAAGGTATCTACGTTTGCTTGAATAGCGGCCCGGGCGCAGTGATAAGTACCTTTACTATTATTGATTACCCCTTCAAAAGGGTTATGCTCAACTAATGGCACATGTTTATAAGCGGCAGCGTGGTAAACCGTTTGTATATGATGGCGTTTAAGAATTTTAATCAGGTTCACTTCATTGGTCACATTACCAATAACGGCTACAATTTCGATATTTTGATATTCGGAACTCGATGCTTGTTTTGCCAGCAGTTCCTGATGGATACTATATAGAGCATATTCAGACAACTCATAAAGTACCAAACAAACTGGTTTGTTTTTAATAATTTGCCGACAAAGCTCACTACCAATAGAACCACCAGCGCCTGTTACCAAAACGCTTTTGCTCATAATGTTTTTCTGCAATAAGGACTCATTAGGCTCAACGGTTTGCCTATCTAGCACATCCAAGATATCTATCTTACGCATATGACTAACAGTAACTTTGTCATCGGCAATCTCCTGCAAACTTGGTAACTCTTTAATTTTTATGGAGATATCAGCTAGTCTATCAATAATATCCCTCTTTCGAGCACGACTTATTGATGGTACAGCTAGAAATATTTGTGCCACCCCTAAAGTCTCAATCAAAGTAACCAGTTGATCAGTTGCATAAATACGCTTACCTAGTAGATATGCACCCTTTAGCTGAGGGTTATCGTCAATAAAAGCGACTACATTGTATTTATGTGAGTCTCTTAAACCATCAAATAATTCACGTCCTGCCATACCAGCGCCATAAATAACTACATTATCAAAATCCCCACTTTTATTACGTGAAATATGATTACCTTGAAAACGACTTAAAAGCTCTTTAATCGTTAGACGACTATTCCATAACCATATAAAAAATAGAAATAGGTAAAAAATAGGGACAGAGCGTGGAATAATAGGCATCCACTTTACATAAATAATTAACTCATAAACAATAATTAACACAGCAAATAATTGTAAAACACCACGCATTATTGAATCAAAAAACACCCGGGCAACTGCTTTATAAAAACCTATAAGATATAACCCTAAAATGGGCAGGCTTGCATATAATGCTAATGCAACCGGTGTGATATGATTATCGATGTAGCCAAATCTAAGGGCTAACGCAAAGTATAGACAAGCGGCTGCCATAATAAAATCAGCGAAAATCAAAATACCTTGCTTTATAGTTCTTGGTAAAGCCAGTAAACGCTGTACGACTTTATGAAGTGAATTAAACCTATCACTTACAATTTGATTATTATTTTGATCAGTTACCTTCACTTCTACAGTCATCCCAATAGCCCTTAAATCATTTCATTTTGACTATTTATTATCACCATAAGCATAGCTGTAATGATAACTATACTTACTCGTCAAACTTTGTTGGACGTCATTTAAAACGATACCATCAACCTCGATATTTGCTTTGTTAAACTGATTAATAGCATAAACAAGCTGGCCTTCTATCGATTTATCATAACGTGTGACCATCAATACTGTGTCTGCATGACGAGCTAAGATAATCGGGTCAGATGCAGCTAACACAGGTGGGGAATCAATAATAATATAATCATAAAATCCATTTAACTTCGTCATCAAATTATCGAATTTTTCACTAGCTAAAATAGAGGTTGGATTATGTGGATGTTGACCTCTTGGCATAAAATCAATATTATCCAGTGAGGTAGGGTGTATGAAGTTTGAGATATCACCATTCTCTTTCATACCACCGTTTTCTTTTGAGAAATAATCTGCCAATCCATTTTCAAAGCTCAAATTGAATAGATCATGTAACTCACCAAGTCGCATATCCGCATCAATAATAAGAATCTTTTTATTCAGTTGACCAAACACTTCCCCAAGGTTAGCTGAAATAAATGATTTGCCAATACTTGGACTTTCTCCTGATATTAAGATGACTTTAGCCCGCTGGCCTGTTTTTCCTATAGATGGAAGAGCAAACATCAGATGGGTTCTTAGACTTTTAATGGCTTCATAGCTTAGGCTATTGTTATCAGCATAAGCAAGCAATCGTTTAGCATTTTTTTTACTTTTTAGCAGCTTAGATAGCTCTGGCGAACGAGGTATGGTAGCGATAACAGGTACACCTGTTTTTATCTCCAAACGTTCCGGATCCTTAACTACGTTTCTCAACAAATTCTTTATTATGACCAATATTGTTCTGTCAATTCCAACAATAAGTGTCATAATAAGGTCTTATTTTTTTGCCTACAGCATATTATTACCTAAATTAGATGTC
>NZ_JBEOOX010000008.1:0-111337 GCF_040309565.1 Psychrobacter sp. 16-MNA-CIBAN-0192 | reverse complement strand
TCAGAAGTGAAACGTCTTTGCGCCAATGGTAGTGTGGTTCGCCCATGTGAGAGTAGGTCATCGTCAGCTCTCTATTCAAAGTTAAACCCCCCTTCGCGAAAGCGGAGGGGGGTTTTGCTTGCCTGAGTTTTAAGTAATGATAATTTCTTACTTTATCTATAAGGTATTAATTTTTAGCTTCATCTCACTAGGTATAAGGATGGTTATGACTAGAGAACCAAGCTGGTATGAATTTCAAGAAGATATTAAAAAACATTTTGATTCGCTAGGAGCTGATGCAGAGAGCAATGTTAGAGTTCAAGGCGTGCGAACTTGCCATGATATAGATGTACTCGTCAAAACTAGGTTTCTGGGTGAAAATATTATTTGGGTTGTTGAAGCGAAACATTGGAAGAGTAAAGTAACTAAGGCACAAGTATTAGTGCTGAGATCAATTGTAGACGACATAGGTGCAGACCGCGGTTTTATTATATCTGTAGCGGGGTTTCAAAGTGGTGCTTTTGAAGCAGCTAATAATACCAATGTAAAACTTAAAACCTTCGATGAATTGAAGATTGATACTAAAGATTTAATTGAAGCTGAGATTTTAAAAACATACTATAAACGTCTTTCACTTTTAGAAGATAGATATTGGTCACACTCTAAAAAATTGAGAATTGAATATGGGTTGCGTCACCATACTGCAGACTACTCGATGCAATTTACTGGTCAGCAACTACTAACTATTGTGCGAATAGCTATTCTGGCAGCAGAAGAGCGAAACTATCCTATTGATTTAAATTCTTTTTTAGAGGAACAGAAGGGTGAAAAGATTGCTAACAACTTTCAACAGCTTTCGATGTGGCTGAACCTTAATTTAAATCATTTTGATGAAAAACTACTGATTGGTGAGTTGGAAATGTATAGAAATGATGATTATACACCTGACACAGAATATAGAAATAGAGGGTATGAAAAATCTACTACCAAACTTATGGCTAACGCAATATATAATGCTAGAAAAGACCGCCGATAAAGTTAAGGCAAAATATAGATAAAGATCAAAGAGTAGATATCGTTACTTAACTTTAAATCAAAGCTTTTACTCTTCAAAGCAATTAATCAATCTCAAGCACTTCATCAAAAACAAATCCCAACTATTCACATTTACGCTATCTTATCTGCTCGATACTCAGTTTATGTCTAGAAGAATGTCGCAGATACTGAATAATCATGTGCAATTTTATTGTTACTGTCTTTATACACTCAATGATATGCTAATTTTTTATTATTTATATACAGCAATTATAACAACATCAATAAGTGAGATTATACGTGAACGTTATTTATATTCATGGGCTAAACAGTGATGCTAACTCTACTAAAGGACGGTTGTTAGAGGATTATTGCCGTAAATATCACTCTGATATCAATATAATACGCCCTGATTTGAATAAAACACCTGATCAAGTTTTCAAGCAAATAGTGTCATTAATCGAGGGCTTAAGGATTCACAATACTATTGAAAATGAGCAGTGTGAACCTTTAAATACGGTATTGGTAGGTAGTTCATTGGGTGGCTATTTTTCTACCTTGATAAGCAATCATACAGGTTGTCCTGCGCTATTGTTAAATCCTAGTATTCAACCACATATTACTTTACAGCGCTTTGCTAAAGATTTGAAGCTAAATAATAACGTTAAAGAGGAAGATTTTAGTAATCAGGTTATTCATTCGACAGCCGGTGGTTGGGATATTACGCGTGCAGATTTACAATGGTTTGAAGAACATCAATTATTAACCGTTCATTATCCCGATAAAGTTACTGTGCTCATGAAAGACGGTGATGAGTTACTAGATTCTCAGTTATCTGCCGAGTTTTATAGACAGCAGGGTGCTAGGGTCTTATTACAAGCCGGTGGCGATCACAGGTTTAGTGATTTTAGCGAGCACTTACCGATGGTGATTGATACTTTAAAGCAATTACAACAATAAATGGTGCAGCATATTTAATAATTACTTTAATTAGAATAGACGACATCATATGACGTAAGACGCTGCGTATTCGAGCTAATGGTACTATTTTTCGTTATAATGGTTAGATAGAATTAATTATTTTGAATACTAAAGGAAGTCGTGTGAGTCAATATAATGCGCAGTCGTTAGAAGTTTTAGAGGGGCTGGAGCCCGTTCGCCGTCGACCGGGCATGTATACCGATACGACGCGTCCTAATCATTTGGCGCAGGAAGTTATCGATAATTCGGTAGATGAAGCGTTAGCAGGTTTTGCTAAAACTATTAAAGTACAGTTATACACAGATGGTTCGCTATCGGTGGAAGATGATGGTCGTGGTATGCCAACGGATATGCATCCTGAATTTGGGCAAACGGGTATTGAGCTGATCTTAACTCGTCTACATGCGGGTGGTAAATTTTCCACTTCGAACTATCAGGTATCTGGTGGACTGCATGGGGTCGGTATCTCTGTTGTTAATGCGCTATCGACGCGAGTTGAAGTAACGGTATGGCGTGAAGGCAGCCAGTTTGATATGGCGTTCGAAAATGGCGCACCAGTAACGGCATTGAATGAGTCAGTCAGCTCCAATAAGCGTAAGCGCGGTACTAAGGTGCGTTTTTGGGCGGATAGTCATTTTTTTGATACGCCTAAATTTAATATTAAGCAGCTCAAGCATAATTTAAAAGCCAAAGCGGTATTAGCGGCAGGTCTGACGATTGAGTTTATTGATGATATTAATAATGAAAAGGTCGTTTGGCAGTTCACCGATGGCGTGGTTGAATACTTAACCGAGCAGTTGGATGGGTTAGAGACACTGCCACCTCAGCCGTTTTATTACCATTATGAGGCAAAGAAAGGCGAACGCGCAGCCATTACTTTTGCACTCTCTTGGCTACCGGAAGGTGGTACTCCCATTCAAGAAAGCTATGTCAATTTGATTCCTACGGCGCAAGGCGGCACCCATGTGAATGGCTTGCGTACCGGTATTTTAGAAGCGTTACGTGAATTTTGTGACATTCATAATTTACTGCCCCGCAGTGTAAAATTAACCGCCGAAGATGTTTGGGATGGGGTCAATTATATTTTATCCTTAAGATTCTCAGAGCCGCAGTTTTCAGGACAAACGAAAGAGCGCTTATCGAGCCGTGAAGCTGCAGGAGCCGTACAAACGTTAGCAAAAGATGCGTTTAGTTTATGGCTAAATAAGCATGCAGAATTGGGCGCGCAGATAGCAGAACTTGCCATTAATAAAGCAGGCAGTCGTCTTAAATCTGCTAAAAAAGTAGCCCGAAAAAAAATTACTCAAGGACCCGCTTTACCGGGGAAATTAGCAGATTGCCGCGGTGATTTGCGTGATGGTGCTGAGTTGTTTTTAGTCGAAGGAGATTCGGCAGGCGGTAGTGCCAAGCAAGCGCGCGACCGTCATTATCAGGCGATATTGCCGCTGCGTGGTAAGATTTTGAATACGTGGGAAGTATCCTCTGATACTGTATTATCCAGCCAAGAGATTCATGACATCGCGATTGCCATTGGTGTCGATCCTGCCTCATCGGACTTATCTGAGCTGCGCTACGATAAGGTTTGTATTTTAGCGGATGCGGATTCTGATGGTTTGCATATTGCCACTTTGATTTGCGCGTTATTCGTCAAGCATTTTCCTGCATTGGTTGAAGCGGGTCATCTGTTTGTCGCCATGCCGCCGCTGTATCGCGTTGACGTCGGTCGCGAGGTTCACTATGCATTGGATGAGCCTGAACTTGCTCATATTTTAGCGGGTATTACGGGGAATAAAAAAGCTCAGATTACCCGTTTTAAAGGGCTTGGGGAAATGAGTGCCGAACAATTACGCGAAACCACAATGAATCGAGATACGCGTCGTTTGGTTCAGTTGGATATGGACGATATGGTGCTTACTAATAATGTGATGGATATGTTGCTGGCAAAGAAACGGGCAGGGGATCGTAAGCTGTGGCTTGAGCAAACAGGTAATCTGGCAGATATTGCTTTATAACAGTTTAGATACTGGTAAAATCATAAAGTTAAGCGTTATAAAATGCCGCAAAAGTTAATTGAGCGTTGGCAAGATAATGCTATTACGAGGTTATCCTATTTTTAGGTTATTCCACTATTATCACATTAGAGATTAAAGATTGTTCTCATTGCAGGAGTTTTACTATATTGCCAATACCATCAAAGTTGTCTACTTTATCCAAGCTGCCTAAATTAACTCGAAAGGATTTAGGCCGACTCGTACCCAGACGTGGCGGAAAAATAACGCCTGTTATTGCCGCTTATTTATTAAAAGTAGCCGGTTGGCGTACGGTTGGGCATATACCAGATATTCCACAAGCCGTTGTTTTGGCATTGCCACACACCTCTAATGTGGATGGTATTTATGCGATACCTAGCCTCTTTGCCTTAGATTTAAAAATTAGTATTATGGGAAAACATACGCTTTTTAAAGTGCCGATTTTGGCTCAGCTGCTGCACTGGATTGGGGTTATTCCTATTGACCGTGATAATAAAGGCTCAGTTCTGCAATCCAGTATTGATAAGTTTAAAACGGGTAAACCATTGTTCCTTGGATTGTCTCCAGAGGGCACGCGAGAATATACTGAAAGTTGGAAAACGGGCTTTTATTATTTGGCACTGGGAGCGAATGTGCCGATACTCCCTGTCGCACTAGATTATAAAACCAAAGAGATTCGCTTTTTATCGCTGATACATCCGACGGGTGACATTGAAGCTGATTTGCCAAAAATCTATGCCCAGTATTATGGGGTAGTGCCGCGCCATCCTGAGCGCTTGTCACAGCCACTACAGGATGTAAATAATACTGCGCATTAATCAGTCTGTTTTTTATGAGCAAATTATTGCTGAACGGATTACTTAATAATAGATAAATCTAGCGCTCACTTCAGCTAATAAATATTTAAAATCTGGGCTGACCACTAGAGGCACTGACGCCACCATCGACAGGTAAATTAACGCCCGTAATCATTGCGGCTTCATCACTTGCTAAAAAAGTAATGGCAGCAGCGACATCTTCAGGTGTTGCAAAGCGTCCCATCGGGCAGCGTTCTATAAATTTATCTGTTTTTACCGTATCCTCTTGAATGCTGCTACTCATACCGGTTTTTGTGACACTGGGATTAACCGCATTGATACGCACGCCATCCGCGCCATGATCTAATGCCAATGTCCTAGTTAAGTTACTGACGCCTGCTTTAGCGGCATTATAGGCTGCCATGTTCCAGTCGCCGCCCATGCCTGAAAGCGAGGAGACGTTAATAATATTCCCCTTACTGGCAATCAAGTACGGCATAGCCGTTTGGCAAACGTAAAAGGTGCCGTTTAAATTAATATCGATGGCACTCTTCCATTCTTCTGCGCTCAGCTCCGTGATTTTACCTTGTACGGCTTTACCCGCATTATTAACTAAGATATCAATCTTATCAAACTTATCTATCACCAGCTTAATCATCTCTTTCACTTGGGTTTGGATACTGACATCGCAAGCAACAATCAAATAGTTATCCGTATGAATCCAGGTACGGTCATGTGGAAACTCACTTGCTGTTTCTTCAAGCGTTTGAGTTGTACGCCCGACTAGTACCACATTTGCGCCTTCGCGAGCGAAGCGAATGGCGGTTGCTCGACCAATTCCAGAACCTGCACCCGTCACAATGACGGTTTTTTCTTTGAAGCGTTTCATGATATTCTGTCCTTGTTATCATATGATTGAAAAAGGCAATAATTTATCATAGCAAGTCATTGATGTGAAAGCGACTGCTATACAATACGATTTCATGGTCTTTTTTGGTCTGAAAAATATCGCTAAACAGTTAGTTTTCTAAATAATATGCGTAAAAAAGACAGCCTAAGCTGTCTTTTTTATTAAGAAAAATAGTTAACTGTAATTATTCAATATCATTATCAGTTAATTTGCCATACTGATTAGCCGAAGTGGTATCAACAATATCAGTAGTTGGAGTATTTGGCGTTGTACTGGTTACCGGAGTACTTGTGGCTCCAGTAATTGGGGCAGTAGTACCCGTTGATACTGTGCTTGGCGTAGCAGCACGAACAGCGTCAGCAACTTTATCCGTAGTGTTAGACGTAGTCTTAGTATGACGCGTGGTATGGATTTTCATACCTGTACGCTCTTCATCCATCTTGTCCTGCATCTTGCGTAAGAAACGAGCTGCTGCTTCTTGACCACCAAGACCGAAAGATAAAGCAAAGGCAACCGCAACCGCACCTAACGTTAGACCAAATGCAAGGTTAACGATAGAATCTGCAATACCCATGGCTTTTAGACCCATGGCCAATACTAAACCCATGATCAATACACGCACGATGTTGGCTAAGAACTGTGAACCTTGCTCAGAGCGTTCGACAACACCAGCAATGATGTTGGCAAGCCAAAAGCCAATAAACAAAATAATCGCACCCAGGATAATGTTAGCACCAAAGGCGATAAACATCGTAATAATACCTGAGATAGGCTCAAAACCAAGCAAGTCAGCCGCTGCAATGGCAGCAAATAACATGGCAAAGAAGATAATCGCATAACCAACTAAGTCAGAAATCTTTTTATCACCCATGGTCTGTTGCAGACCAACTTTGGCAGGTAACTGATTGATTTGCGTATTTTCAAGTAAGCCTTTAATGATGTTAGCAACCATACGAACGACATAGAAAGTCACAACCAAGATAGCAATTGCCATAAAGATATTAGGCAAGGCTTCCATGATTTTGTTCAACATATTGGTTGCAGGACGAGCAATCACTTCGATTTTAAGCGCATTTAAAGCAGCGATAATGGTTGGAATGATAACCACTAAAAAGGCTAAAGAACCGGCGATATTTGGCAAGCTATTCTGTTCGCTTAAGCCTGCTTTTGATGCAAGCTCTTGAACATTAAAGGTAGAAACCAAGTTAGTTACAATGCCGCGTACGACTTTAGCGATGATATAACCCACCACAAAGACCACACCAGCGATCAGAATATTTGGGATAAAGCTAAAGATTTTATCGACCATATTGGTTAAAGGAGCAAATAAACCGTCTAGCTCTAACTGACCTAAAACCATAGTCAGAACAACCAATAGAATAAACCAGTAAACCATATCAGCAATGGTACTGCTCATCGGTTTAACGCCAGCTTGTGCGCTTAAACGCTCATCCATATTGGTTTTTGCGAGTGCAGCATTGATTGCAGTACGTGCAACCGTTGCAATAACCCAGCCCAATACACCAACGGCTATCGCGCCAATGAGGTTCGGGATAAATGCCAATACTTGATTAACCATATTAGCAAATGGGGCGGAGATCGAGTTTAAGTTAAGTTGGCTCAGCGCGCCTGAAATGGCGATAATAAAGATAAACCAGAAAACAATCTTAGAGATAATGCCTTCTAAATCGTAAGTCTTGCCAGTGGTTGAATTCATACGCTGGTTAACATTTACTTTAGCAAGTACATTACGTACCAAAGCGGCAATGCCTAAAGCAACGAGCCAACCAATGATAAAAATCAATATAGCGCCAATAATGGATCCTATCGGTCCACCAAGATAACCGTTGAAAGATGTGTATGGGTTCATCCCGACCTCCTTTTAAGTATGATATAAGTATTATAATTTTAAACATCATAGCTGAAGATTAAGCTTTGCTAATAAGTTCAAGCGTTAATCAAGCATTAATAGTGTTATGACGCTTTTTAATAGCAATTGCTATTCTTAATATTGTTGTCATTAAAATGGTGCATATACACAGTCAGTACCAAATCTGTTATAAACCTAACTGTATATAATAAAAAAGCTGACCCTGATAAAACCTATTTGTAGTAAAAAACATACCTTTGGTTACTTATCATCTTAGCTGTGTTAGCTTAGCTGATATAGTGAAACGGTTAAAGACAGAAAGCTTAACTTCTTACTATAATTGTGTGATAAGTTGTTATTTTTGCGGCTGTTATTAACAGAGAACGTACATTAGCCCGATAATTTCATCGCAAACATGGTGCCTAAAACTAAGATTTGCTATCATGGTGCGCAGGCAAACTTCTGCCACCCTTTTGATAATGTGTTTGACCATTCGAGACAATTCTATGAAAAAAATGACTACTTTGACGATCACGGCATTAACCAGTGCGATGTTACTAGTAACTGGCTGTAGTACCAATAACGGCAATAAAGAGACAGCTGCTAAAAGTGTGGCAGTGACTGAACAAAGTCCAGCAGCTGAAAAAGTGGGCTACAGCTTGGGCTTCATGATGGCTGAAGGCAATAAAGATGCGGTCAAGGATTTGAATTTAGATAAGTTTGAAAAAGGCTTTCGCGATGGTTATGAAGGCAAAGAGCCAGCATTGACCCAAGAGCAAATGCAAGAAGTATTAATGACGTATCAAAAAGAACAGGAAGAAAGTTTCGTGAAAGAGATGCAAACTAAAGCTGGTGAAAATAAAACCAAAGGCGCAACCTACTTAGCAGAAAATGGCAAAAAAGCAGGCGTGACCACCACGAAATCAGGCTTACAGTATAAAGTATTAAAAGCTGGCACGGGCAAAGCACCAAAAGCTACTGATGTGGTTGAAGTGAACTATGAAGGTAAGTTGCTTGACGGTACGGTATTTGATAGCTCGTATGAGCGCGGTGAGCCAATTGAATTCCCATTAAACCAAGTCATCGCTGGTTGGACGGAAGGTTTACAGTTAATGAAAGAGGGCGGTAAATACGAGTTCTATATCCCATCAGACTTAGCTTATGGCGAAGCGGGTAACGCAGGTATCGAGCCTAACAGCACCCTTATCTTTACCGTTGAATTGTTAAAAGTAAAAGCAAAATAATAAGCGTTTAAGGTCAAGCTAATTTTTAGAGATTTATGATTGTAAAAATAGCTCAGCATTTATAGCTTAGTATTCGCTAATAAAAAGCCCTCATATTGATGTATGAGGGCTTTTTTATAAAAGGATTTTTCTTAATCTTTAACAAGGATAATCATTGTTAAAGATTTTAAATTAAAGGCTAAAGTATCTTTTGGAAAACTTTTGAGTTGCGTCCATTATTATATTGCTGCTGGCGTGCTTCAGGTAGGGCAGTGGCATCGACTTCTACAAAGCCGTGTTCAACAAACCAATGCGCGGTACGGGTGGTTAATACAAACAATTTCTGTAATCCATGACTGCGCGCTTGCTGCTCCAAAAATGCTAATAAATCTGCGCCACGGCTGCCACTGCGGTATTCAGGATGTACAGCTACGCATGCCACTTCTGCCGAAACTTCATCGAGCGGATTAAGGGATGCACAGCCCAAAATCATTCCGTCACGTTCAATCACACTATAGTTCTCAATTTCTTGCTCTAAGCGTGCGCGTGAGCGAGCGACCAAAATCCCTTGTTCTTCAAGGGGGGTGAGTAGCTCAAGCATACCAACCACATCATCAATATTGGCGCGGCGAATCTCTTCATATGGGTCATGGCTAATCAAGGTGCCAGAGCCATCACGGGTGAATAACTCTTCAAGTAACGCCCCATCTTTAGCATAAGAGATAATATGAGTACGGTGAACGCCTTGACGGCAAGCGCTACTGGCACAATGCAAGAAGTAATTAATCTCACAATTTAAATCGCGTCCACGTAAAAAACGATCCACTTCATTTGGAATCATCTCACGCAGTAAACGGTCATTGTCATTAATGCCCGTTTCTTCGCCCAATAAAATCAGCTTATCGGCACCCAGTGCAACGGCTGCGCTTAACGCCACATCTTCTGCCAGTAAATTAAACACCTCACCGGTAGCTGAATAACCCATTGAGCCTAAAATAACAATATGGTCATGCAATAGGTTATTTTTAATAGCTTCAACATCAATAGAACGCACTTCACCGGTCATCTGATAATCAACGCCATCACGGACGCCATAAGGACGTGCGGTGACAAAATTACCTGAAATGGCGTCAATACGCGAGCCATACATGGGCGAATTTGCCAGTCCCATAGATAGCTGGGCTTCAAGTTGCAACCGAATGGCACCAACCGCTTGTAAAATAGCCGGCATAGCAACGCGTGGCGTCACGCGAATATCCTGATGCAGCGCTGCGGTAATGCCTGCGTCTTTAATATTTTTTTCGATTTGCGGACGGGCACCGTGAACCAATACCAGCTTAATACCTAAGCTGTGCAATAACGCAAAATCATGAATCAAGGTGCTAAAGTTAGGATGATTGACCGCTTCGCCACCGAACATAATCACGAATGTCTTGCCGCGATGGGTATTAATGTAAGGGGCTGAGTTGCGGAACCAATGGACGTATTCTGGATTGATCTGAGGCATGGCGCTAGTAGTCATAATAGGAGCAATTATCGTTAGAATAAAGGAGAAGGAGTGACAAAAATTTGTCGAACATTAAAGATTTACCATAGCAAAAAATGTCGATATGAGCTATCTTTTTATTTTGGGTAAAACAATGCTACTCTATAGCGTGATTATACAGAAGCGCAACATGGCGTTAGGATGATGCTAAAACGTTTTTGTTATGCTACGCTTTGCGGTCTTTGATTGTGTTTTGAGTCTCTTTTAGTAACCAATTGATACCTCCTATATCCCATTACAAAGCGTGGCTGACCTCTTCTTGCTGCTCTTTGTAGGCTCCGTTTTATCGATACATTAACTAGGAATAATAATTATCATGAAAAAAAGCAACCAATTTGCCAATCCATTTGCTGCATGGACGGGTCATCGCTTATTTCACGTTGTCGCTGGCACTTTAGTTGGCGCGATGGCAGTAACGCAGGCATCGGCTATGCTGCCGACGCCAGAGCCAGCGCTGGGCAATCCGCTGACCGTACAAGCGGCAGATAATAATACTCGCTCAACCAATCAAGCAATAAATAGCAGAATCACTGCCTCTTTGGTGAGTGTGGATGCCAATGGGAAAGAACTACTGGTGCCAGTGACGGGCAGCACGCGTTTGCAGTCTGGGAATGTTTTAGAGTATCAAGGTCTCTTTACCAACACCAATCCGGATAGAGTGCGTAAAATGACGGTCACCATGACCATTCCTGAGCAAGTAGAAATGCTGGGTGGTATGGCACCGGATTTCCCATTTGGTAGTGCGGATGGCAATACTTTTGCCCGTATGCCGCTACGTGCTAATATTGATGGTAAGCTGCAAGAAGTACCGCTAACTTTTTATAAAGCCGTGCGTTGGAATTTGGATGGTTTGGGGTTAAATGAGACGGCAACTGTTAAATACCGCGCGCGCGTTAAATAAATTTATTATTAAATATTTTTGATATAAAAAAAGCATCACAGCTAATAACTGTGGTGCTTTTTTTATACATAAACCATTATCTATCTGTTAAAGCGTGGCATATTTGCTGTTGGATTTTTCGTTAATTAATTGCTTAATGGCAGCAATTTTTGGGGTTGTGGCTTGCATGCCAGCAGTAATTAAGGCGCGGCGCTGGCTGGTATCTAAGGAGCTGATTTGACTGACATTAGGCGTAATGACGATGTCAGCGCGTTGCCGTTCAAGTCGAGAGGAGGTAGTAGCGGTCACGGCATTACTGCTGACATTTGCCATGACATTGTATTCTAATAAGCCCCAAAAGCTGCTTAACGAGGTGATGGTTGGTAATTTAGTAACCGTTGGTGCTGTATTACTTTTCTTAGCATCCGTACTATTAGCACTATTGTTTTTAGCGCCAGTATGCGGGTCAGTGACGTCCACAGCTATGATAATATCTGCGCCCAAATCACGAGCGCTATCGACCGGTACTAGGCTTACCACGCCACCATCAACATACTTTTTGCCCACCTGTTCTGGAATGCGCGGGGCAATAAAAATATTAGGCACACTACAAGACGCTTGCACGGCAAGACCAGCATCGCCCGTTGTAAAGATGGCTTTGGTTAAGGTATTTTTTTCCGCAGCAATCGCCGCAAAGGTAATGGGAAAGGCTTCAATTGGTCGTCCACCAACTTTAGTATTAATAAAGTTTTTAAGTTTTATCCCTTCAATAAAGCCTTGATTGGATAAAGTGAAATCCATCAGCGCGCTATCGGGCGTGCTTAAGGCAATTTTTTCCAGCTCAGTAGAGTTATAGCCGCTGGCGTATAGACTTCCAACCAAACTGCCTACACTGGTACCCACCACTAAGGTTGGGGTTATGCCGTTTTCCTCTAATGCTTTAATCACGCCAACATGGGCAAAGCCTTTTGCACCGCCGCCGCCTAACACCAAAGCGACCTTAGGAATATAAGGTTTATGAGCGGGCTGCACAAGACTGGTGTCAGGGATACTATTGCAAGCACTGGTTAGTAAGGCAAGCGCACCAATAAGGCTGGCACGCTGCCCGTAAGATACGGTTGCCGTATTTGTTAAGCGATAGATAATAGAAGATAAAGAATGAGCAAACATAGTTATACCTTGATAGATATGCCTTGAAAATAATGGTCGCATTTTCAAATAATTTTCATATTTTAAAAGTATGGATAGTTGACCTTTTATAAGATAGCCAGCCTTACTATCGATGTGAACTATAAAGGCAAACTAGCAAGGTCAATAGCTAGACGCATCATTACTAAATCGCTTAGCATAAGCAAGACCTTTGTCAGCTATAATGACCGCCATATATCATTTTTAATCGTTACTATAAACGTTTACCAATTAATGGGTTAGGACATTTTGATGCCAATATCTGCCAGCCACCCCGCCACTTTAGCCATGTCTGCGCCCATGAATAAAGGTCATGCGCCATCGTCATTAGATATGCCAGTGACGGCGCTGGCGGGCGTTGGGGTTAAGGTGGGGGAGCAATTGGCACAATTAGGCATTGAGCGCATTTTTGATTTATTACTGCATCTGCCGCGTGCTTATGAAGACCGCAGCCGTATTGTCGCGATAGGGAATGTGGCACATGGACAGTCAGCGTTAATCACTGGTCGCGTGGTGCACGTAGATAATAAGCGTAGCGGCATGACGGTAATTATAGAAGATGCAACCGGCAGTATCTCATTACGTTTTTTTAAAGTATATCCCGGACTAGCGCAAACCATGAGTGTCGGCACGCATTTGCAGCTGTTCGGTGAAGTGAAGGTCAGTCGCTATGGTAAACAGCTGCACCATCCAGAATATCAAATCATTACCGATAGTGCTGCAATCGTTGATACTGGGTTGCAGCCGATTTATCCAACGGTCAAAGGCTTACATCAAAATAAACTACGGACGTTGATTAAATTGGCATTACAAACCGTGCGTAGCCAAGGTCTACCGATGACCCTGTTTACGCCCGATGATTTTGCGGTGGTTGCTGATATGCCATTAGCGCCTTTTGCGCCTATAAGAAAACAGAGTGCAGAGACGGGCGAGCCGGACGATATTTTTTCTATGCTGGCGCAGCGTGTGCCCGAAAACCAAGTGAATAAAGCCAGTCCTACGCGTTATGATTTTGCCGACTCCAACGCCAACGGCAGCCCTAATTATAATGAAAGCCTTAATTCTAGTCCGCACCATTTGGCGGCGCATAATGTCTATCACTTAACGATATTTGAAGCGTTAGTGTTATTGCATACGCCACCGATTTATACGGATATTACTCAGCAATATGAGCTATTAACGCAACTCAGTGCGCGCAGTCATGCGGCTTGCCAGCGTCTTATTATCGAAGAATTAACCGCGCATCAGCTGAGCCTGTTATATCGGCGTCAGCAGTTGCATCAACATAAAGCGCCAAAATGTGCCATTCAAAGCCCGACTACCGAGCAGTTATTTGCCGCGTTACCGTTTAGCTTAACAGGGGCGCAAACGCGCGTTATGAAAGATATTACTGCGGATATGGCAACCTCGATTCCGATGCTGCGCTTGGTGCAAGGTGATGTGGGCGCGGGTAAAACTTTAGTGGCGGCAGGCGCAGCAGGATTTGCGCTGGATAGTGGCTGGCAAGTGGCAGTGATGGCACCGACGGAGATATTAGCCGAGCAGCATTTGGTCAATTTTAAGCAGTGGTTTGAACCATTAGGTATTGGTGTGGGCTGGCTGGCGGGTAAACAAACCGCCAAGCAGCGCCGCGAAGCATTGGTGGCGGTGGCGGAAAATACGGTGCAAGTGGTCGTCGGTACCCATGCTTTATTCCAAGAGCAAGTACAATTTGCCAAATTAGGCTTGGTGATTATTGATGAGCAGCACCGATTTGGCGTTGAACAACGGATGGCTTTGACCAATAAAGGTGTCACCGGCAGTACCCCACATCAGCTGATTATGACCGCAACGCCCATTCCGCGCACCTTGGCGATGAGTGTATATGGCGATATGGATACGTCCATCATTGATGAATTGCCGCCGGGACGAACCCCGATTACCACTGTGACCATTGACCGCAATCGCCGTGATGAAGTGATTGAGCGTATCGCGGTTAATTGTGAGGCAGGTCGGCAAGCGTATTGGGTTTGCTCATTGGTAGAGGAGTCGACCGCCCTCGATGCGCAAGCGGCGGAAGCGACTTATGAAGATTTAAATGAGCGCTTGGATATTCGTATTGGCTTAGTCCATGGCAAGATGAAAGCGGTCGATAAGCAAGCGGTGATGCAAGCCTTTAAAACTGGACAACTGGATTTGTTAATTGCTACGACTGTGATTGAAGTTGGCGTCGATGTGCCCAATGCCTCATTAATGGTTATTGAAAATGCGGAACGGTTGGGCTTATCGCAATTGCATCAATTACGCGGGCGGGTTGGGCGCGGCTCAACCAAAAGCTATTGTGTGTTGCTATATCAAACCCCATTATCAGAAACTGGCACGGAACGACTTAATGTGCTGCGTGAAAGTACTGATGGTTTTGTCATTGCCCAAAAAGACTTAGAGTTGCGTGGTCCTGGCGAATTATTGGGCAAACGTCAAACCGGTAATGTTGGCTATTATTTAGCAGACCTTATTCGTGATGAGCAGCTATTTGCCATTGCCCAGCGGTTAGCAAAACATATCATCAGTAACCCTGCGCGTAAAGCCGATGTCAGCCAGCTTATCCAACGCTGGATGCCGGAAGCCAGCCGTTATACCAATGCGTAATGGTGGTTAATAGCTGAATGACGTTGGTTCGATTGCAGCTTTACATTGGTTTACCAGCTAGTACTGAAAAAATAGCATTTAGCATTAAGTATTTTAATTTTCTACCTTTTAGACGTTCAATTTTTATTATTGCGCTGACCTATAGAGACCCACTATGAGTGACTTTCAAGAACCCAATACTGAGCAAGAAGACCCTGCAATATTGCCACCGGATTCAGAGCTGCCGCCTTATCGTCAACCTGATGCAATGGTAAAAAAACCGGTGTCAAAATATCCATTATGGTTGATACCGGTCATGGTAGTGATGCTGGTCTTGGGCGTCTTATTGGGCAAATATTGGGGCGATAATAAGAGCACCGATGAGACATTAGGAAGCACGGCTAGCGTCAATCAAGTGCAAGGCAATACGGATAGTAATAGCGTGACACCATTGAGCGTACCTGAGCAAACGGTCTTATCTGTGGAAGTTGTTTCTCCAAGTCAAGACAGCTTGGGCAATACCTTAAGCGCGGATGGCACGATAGCGGCAAAAGATACTGCCAGCGTTAGTGCCAAAGTTAATGGCGTCGCAATTGAGCGTGTTCTGGTAGAAGAAGGCTCAGAGGTAAAAGCTGGGCAAGTACTGGCAATATTCGACACCGCTGCCCTGAAACAGCAAGTATTGCAAGCGCAAGCCGATGTGGCAGAGTCAGAAGCAGCGCTGGTCAATGCAAAATCTGAGGCGGCACGCGTGTTACCGCTACTTGACATTGATGCTATTAGTAAACAAGAAGCCGATCGCTATCGCAGCACTAAAATACGTGCTGAAGCCACAGTAGATGCTGCCCAAGCCAGACTAAATACGCAGCGCTTAAACTTAAGTAACGCCAATGTGGTCGCACCCGTGAGAGGCGTTATCAGTGAAAAAATGGTAGAAGTAGGAATGGTCGCTGGCAATGATCCTTTATTTACCATTATTAAAGATGGGGTGTTAGAGTGGCAAGCGACCCTTGACCCCAAGCTGGTGGGTGAAGTAAAAGTAGGCACGCCAGTAAAAGTGAGCTTACCAAAAGAGCAATCGGTAATGGGCGAAGTGAGCCGTATTGCCCCAACTGCAGATAAAAACCGTCAAATTACTATCTATGCAATTTTGGCAAAAAATACTGCGGTACGTGCCGGCATGTATCAAAAAGGCGAGTTTCAACTGGGCAGCGCCAGTATGCAAACTGTACCTAGCAGCGCCATTGTCAGTAATGATGGCTTTGACTATGTCATGTTAGTGACGGATATTAAGGCTGATTCTGATAGCGATGCAGCCGCTAACGCAAAAAATAATACTACTAAAAACGCTGCTAATGACGTTAAAAAAACCGGACGTATCCAGCAGCTGCGCGTCACTTTAGGAGAGCGCATTGGTGACAAAGTTGCCATTGCCGAACCGATTCCTGCGGACAGTCAACTGGTCAAGCAAGGTGGCAGCTTCTTAAATGATGGTGATTTGGTGCGTGTTGTGGATGCTAAAGAGGGCAAAGATAATACAGCCAGTACCGACAAGCCGTCACGCTCATGAATTTAAATGCGTCGGCATATTCGATTAGAAATCCGCTCGTTGCTATCTTATTGTTTGTGTTATTAACGATGGGCGGTTTGTTTGGCTTTCGGCAAATGAAAGTGCAGCAATTCCCAGATATTGATTTGCCTGCGGTGGTGGTGACGGTGACGTTACCCGGTGCTGCGCCTGCGCAATTAGAAAACGATGTGGCAAAAAAGATTGAAAATCGGCTGACCAGTATTACCGGTATCAAGCATATTCGTAGCACACTGCAAACGGGCGCGGCAACCATTGTGACCGAGTTTGTGTTAGATAAAGACATTCAAGAAGCGGTCGATGATGTGCGCTCAGCCGTTGGCGAGGTGCGTGGCGATTTACCAGCCGCGGCAAATGACCCGATTATTACTAAGGTGTCCACCTCAGGATTTCCGGTCGTTACCTACTCTGTAACCGCTAATAATATGAGCGTCGAGGATTTATCATGGTTTGTTGATGACACCATTACCAAGCGTTTATCCGATGTCCAAGGGGTTGGGGCAATCAGTCGTATCGGTGGGCTTGAGCGCCAGATTACGGTAGCGGCTGACCCCATCATTATGAGCGGCTTGCAGCTTTCTATCAGCCAGTTGTCACAGCAAATTGCTGCTATTCAACAAGACAGTGCGGGCGGAGAGGCTGAGGTTGGCAATACGACCCAAACAATTCGCGTCTTGGGCGCGGTTGAGCGTGCGCGTGAACTGAATGAATTGCAGATAGCGGTGCCAACTGGTGGGACGCAAACACTGGGGCAAATGGCGCAAGTCACTGATGGCGCAGCAGATCCAAGTTCCATCGCTAAGCTTGATGGGCAAACGGTAGTGGCATTTAACGTAACCCGTTCGCGCGGTGCTAGTGAAGTTGAAGTCATGGCACGTGTTGATGAAGCGCTCAGCCAATTACATCAAGACATGCCTAATATTAGTATTGAAAAAGTGTATGACCGAGCAACGCCGATTGATGAAGATTATCAAGCGTCGCTGCGCATGTTGATAGAAGGCGGAATTTTAGCCGTTATCGTCGTGTTCCTATTCCTGCGTAATATTCGCGCCACGATTGTGACGGCGGTGGCGCTACCTTTATCTATTATTCCCACTTTTTTGGGCATGTATCTGTTTGATTTTAGCTTAAATATTATCTCGCTTTTGGCATTGTCCTTAGTCATCGGAGTATTGGTCGATGATGCGATTGTCGAAGTCGAAAATATCATGCGCCATTTGCGTATGGGCAAAACCCCGTATGAGGCGGCAATGGAAGCGGCGGATGAGATTGGGCTTGCGGTAGTTGCCACGACCTTTACCTTGATTGCGGTGTTTTTACCGACGGCATTTATGGGTGGTATTGTTGGGCAGTTTTTTCGCCAGTTTGGTTGGACGGCGGCGCTGGCTATTTTTGCTTCATTATTGGTCGCGCGTTTAATAACGCCAATGATGGCGGCATATATTTTGCGCCCAGAAAAAAAGCATGTTGAACGCCAAGGTCGCACGATGACGGGCTATTTAAAAATGGTCACGTGGACCTTGCATCATCGCTGGCTAACCATGGGCGCAACCTTGATATTGTTTGTGGTATCGCTTAGTTTGGTCAAATTACTACCGACCGCCTTTATTCCTGATAATGATATTGACCAAACTCGGGTGTCTATTGAACTGACGCCTGATGTGACACTTGCGGATACGGAGCGAGTAGCGGCGCTGGCAAGTGCGCGTATTATGACGTTGCCAGAAGTGCTGCATATTTTTACTGCAGTGGGTGAAGGGCAAGCGTCGATGGGCTCAGACTCCAGTGGCGGTAAAGCAAAAAATATTGCTGGACTCGACATTGTATTAGCGCCACGTGCGGAGCGTGGATCAAAGCAAGAGATTGAACGTAAAATTAGTGCCCTCGTGGCAGAAGTACCAAGCGCCCGTTTTACCGTTGGTTTATCCAGTGGCGGTGAGAGCGGTTATAACTTCTCCTTAAGCAGTACCAATCCGCAAGTGCTCGAACAAACTGTCCAAAAAATCATGAGCGATATCCGCGCGCTGCCTATTGCCGGTGCCGTGACCAGTGATCGCAGCTTACCGCGCCAAGAGCTGACGGTAACACCGGATAGATTGGCAATGGCGGATAAAGGCGTGACTACCCAAGATATCGCCACCACGCTACGCATTGCGACCGTTGGCGACTATGAGCAGCGTTTATCAAAGCTTAATCTGGACACCCGCCAAATATCCATCGTCGTACGCTTACCAGATGTGGCAAAACAAAGTGTCAGCCAGCTAGAAGGTCTTTATGTGCCAAGTGCGCGCCCTATTGGAGAAGGGGTGCGGGTAGGCGAAGTGGCAGCGCTCGATTTTGGCACAGGTCCTGCGCAAATCAGTCGCTTAGATCGTGAACGTGCCATTAGTATCACGGTGCAGCCCACTAATGGTGAGCTTGGTGAGCTGGTACAGGCGGTTAAAAACACACCGACCATACAGAATTTGCCTTCGTCTATTACCATTATTGAGCAAGGGCAGGCGGAAAGTATGGCGGAGCTGTTTAGCGGTTTTGTCATTGCCATGTCAGTGGGTATTATCTGTATTTTGGGCGTATTGATTTTATTATTCAAACGCTTATTACAACCGTTTACTATCCTAATGGCGCTACCCTTATCTATTGGCGGCGCGTTTGTCGGTTTGATGATTACCGGAAGTAGTTTATCCATGCCATCAATGATTGGCTTTATTATGCTAATGGGTATTGCCACTAAGAACTCAATTTTGCTGGTTGATTATGCACTGATAGCCCAGCGGCGTGGACTGACGCGATTTGATGCCATGATTGATGCTTGTCGTAAGCGCGCGCGTCCGATTATTATGACTTCTATCGCGATGGGCGCGGGCATGTTGCCGCTGGTATTTGGTTGGGGCGAAGCCGACCCGACCTTTCGCCGTCCCATGGCAGCGGCAGTATTAGGCGGCTTAGTGACTTCCACTTTATTAAGTCTAGTCGTTATTCCGGTGGTTTATACCTTGATGGATGATGTGTCTAATTGGTTTGGCAAATGGCTGGTGCCGCATGGGAGAGAATCAGAAGATAATGCTGCTAGCAAACGGCTCTAAGTATTATCAAAAGTCATAAAAGAAGGTCAATGCTGATAGCAGTATTGACCTTTTTATGACGTCTTTACTGATTTTGGAGGAGAGAAATATAGTTGTCTATCTTACTCAAATTGAATGATTGTTCTAGAACTAGGAAGTGATTTTCTTTAGAATATTTTTTTTACGCGTGCCTAATTAAGCAAGTTGAAGGTTTAAGCTCTATTATTAATTCTTTGTATTATCTCTATATAGAGATTTTATTTTTTAAAATTCAAACAATAGGTAACTGACTCTCAATTTTTTTTAATAGCAAATTGATAATGATCAGCTCTTCTTTACTTATATCATCCATTAGATTATTCTCTAATTGAACGTGCGATGCGACGGCTTTATCAATCAAGATAATACCTTTGGCAGTCAGTTGCACCAGTAAGCTGCGCTTATCATCTGGATTATCGATACGCTCGATGAGCTGTTTTTTCTCTAAGTGCTGTAAGCGATTGGTCATCGTGCCAGAACTAACCATCATGCTATCAAACAAGACCGTTGGGCTTAGTAAATAAGGTGTACCTGCACGACGCAGTGTTGCTAATACATCAAACTCCCAATGCGACAGCTGATACTTCATCTTATAATTAGCAGATAGCCTGCGCATCAATATCACTTCTAACCGTTTTATACGACCTATAGTTTCCATTGGTAATAATTCATCAGCGTTAAATCCTTGGCTTTGCCACTGACTAATAATCTGCTGTACTGAATCCTTTTGCTTACTCTCTTCTAATGGCATTTACTGGCTCCTCATTGCGACCAAAGTACATGATAGCTTATCGTTATTTTTGGCTATGTTCTTTCAGCTTCGTATAAATATAATTTTGGAGATATGTTATCTATATTTAGTTGAAGTACTTGCTCACTCTTAAAATAGTAGCAAAAAGTTATCTTGACGTAAAGGTACTTAGTGATATCCTGATCTCAAGATGGTTTTTGATTATTAGGGTATTTCATGAGTGAATCTATAGAGCACGATGGCTCTTTTCGTAAAAATGCATGGTTAGTCCCATTAAGTTGCCTTGTAGTCGGGGGTGCTTTACTTGGCATATCTACCAATCTCGCAAAATACGCCAGCGAAATCAGCTTAACACCACTTGCATTTCTATTCTGGTCAATCACTGGAGCCGCAGTAATCTTGTTTGTTGTGGCGTTACTACGGCAAGAACTTCCACCTCTCAATGCACGCAGCTTTGAATATTACTTCGTCGCGGCTTTGGTTAGTGCTGCAGGCTCTAACTTGATTTTCTTCTCCGCAATCCCCCATGTCGGTGCAGGTTTTGTAGCCCTAATTATTGCTTTGCCACCGCTTCTTACCTATCTTGGTGCATTGGCATTAGGGATGGAGCGATTTCAAGCGGTTCGCGCTTTTGGAGTGGCGGCTGCACTTGCCGGTGCCGGTGTACTAGCCGCACGCAAGTTTTCTGCCCCAGATGCAAGTGTATTGTGGATTTTGATAGCACTCTGCGGTCCGGTTTTACTTGCCATTGGTAATCTCTATCGTACATTGCGTTGGCCCAAAGGCGCGTCTCCTAACGCGCTTGCTCCCGGCATGCTGATCGCGGCTGTTATCTTACTTGGTACAACCAGCCTTCTACCAGATTTCTCACTGATTGTGCCACTGGGAGAGTTTCTGCCGCTTGGTTTAATTATCTTGCAAGCTTTCATTTTTGCAGGTCAATTCCAATTACTATTTCTGCTGCAAAAAACGGGTGGTCCGGTTTTACTGAGCTTACTGGGATCGGTTGGAGCAGTGGTCGGGGTTCCTGTCGCTGTCTTTTTACAAGGTGAGGCGCCGCCAGATGGGCTGATTCTTGGTGCAGTCCTGATTGCAATTGGTGTTGCTCTTGTGACATGGGGTGGTATGAGAAAAATGACATGAGTAATATAAAACATTGAACAATCTGATTAAGGATGATCTTAGAGAAATTGGTAGCCTTTAGTCAAATATCCAAGCCGTTACTAGGAAGCCAAAACACTCAATCAGTGTATCTGCTTTAGCTATACCATCATAAAATGTAGTCACTATTTTTAGACGTTTTAAGGAAATTAGTAATTGTAATAATCTTGGCATAGACCAGAAATATCAGCGCAATTATGAATGAAATCATTGGCAAACCTTTGCACGTGACTTGGAGGGGTGCGGTAAAAAAGATATATAATCATAATATCTAAAATATGGGCACTCAAAACATGATTATCGAAAGCGACACCGTTAACCAAATTGACATCATCTATGAAGATGAATTTTTAGTAGCGATTAATAAAGAAGCTGGTCTGTTGGTGCATCGCAGTTGGCTGGATAAAGGCGAGACGCGCTTTGCCATGCAACTCACCCGTGATGCAGTAGGTTGTCATGTCTTTCCGGTACATAGGTTAGACAAGCCGACCTCAGGCGTATTGTTGTTTGCCAAGAGCCCATCCGTAGCGCGTAGCCTTACCGAAGCTTTTACTGAACACAACGTGACCAAGCAATATCTAGCTGTGGTGCGTGGCTATATGCCAGAGCAAGGCACCATTGATTATGCATTGAGCTTTCAGCCCGATGCCATTGCTGATAAATTTGCTGATTTGGATAAACCTGCCCAAGAGGCGGTCACTCATTGGAAGAGTTTGGCACAAGTTGAGCTGCCATTTGCAGTGTCAAAAAAGCATGACACGAGCCGCTATAGTCTCGTGCGCTTAACCCCTGAGACTGGGCGCAAGCATCAGCTGCGTCGGCACATGCGACATGTATTCCATCATATCGTGGGTGATACCAGCCACGGCGATATACGTCACACACGATTTTTTCGTACTCACTATGACTGTACACGTATGTTACTGCATGCTCAGACTTTAGCGCTCAGCCATCCGGTCACTGGTGAGCCATTGCTGTTAAAAGCGGGATTAGACGATCAATGGCTGCGTATTATGGAAGCGTTTGATTGGCTAGATAAAGCTCAAGTTTAAGTAGCGTAATGTCTATAGTTTGTCTTAGAAAATCATAGTAAAAAAGTCGAGACACCAGCTTTAGAAAGGTTAGCAGACTCTATCTCCAAAATTAAACAATCAACATTGCACAAGATAAAGTAGTAGCATTAAATACTAGACCACAAAAAAAGCACCAAGCCTTAATCACTCGGTGCTTTTTGTTTTCAGCTTAGTATTATTTATGTCTATTTCAAAGCAGACTTTACAGCAATTCTTTTCGCAGCTCCGCCGGTGTCTTAGGCGACAATAAACTAGGGGCTACATCAAGCACCGTTTTAGCACCAGTCTCGCCAGCTAAACTCATTTTATAGGTGGCGCGGGCATAGGCTACGAGCACGCTGGCGGTAAACTCGGGGTTACTGCCAAGGTTTAATGAGAATTCTAATACTTGGTTATTCTGCTCATTATCTACGCCGCTTATACCACTACGAATGACAAAGCCGCCATGCGGCATCTTGCCGTGCTCAGACTCAAAAGTGGGTTGGTCAATAAAGTGCACTGTAGTGTCATAGTCAGCAAAATAATCCGGCATGGTCACGATGGTGTTGCGTACCGTATCGGCATCGGCATCATCTGCCAGCACGATATAGCATTCGCGGGTGTGCTTCTCGCGGGTGCTGAGTGTTGGCTGCTCGCCGTTACGTACCCGTGCTATAGCAGGCTCTGAGGGAAGCGTGTATTGCACGCCCGATTTAACCCCATCCACGCGGCGTACCGCATCTGAGTGACCTTGGCTTAAGCCCTTACCCCAAAAGGTATAGGTTTCGCCAACGGGTAAAATGGCTTCGCCGTATAAGCGGTTGATAGAAAATAGCCCAGGATCCCAACCTACAGACAACATCGCGACTTTATTGGCCTTTTTGGCAGGGGCATCAAGCGCTGCAAAGTATTCAGGAATCTTCGCATGAGTATCAAAGCTATCGACGATATTAAATAAACCTGCGAATGCGGGACCTTGCTCGGGCAAATCAGACTTGGAGCCGCCACATAAAATTAGCACGTCTATATCATCTTTATACTGTTCGATATCGTCCATGGCGTATACGGGCACGCTTTGGTCGATTAAGGTAACGGCGGCGGGATCTCGGCGGCTGAAGACACAGACTAGCTGCATGTCAGGGCTTTGCTTGATGGCGGCTTGGGCGCCGCGCCCGAGGTTGCCGTAACCGGCGATGGCGACTCTAATTACTGATGTCATGGTTATTAGCCTTACGTTGGTGTAGCGGACAGTCGTTACTGCGGAGGGGAATAGGTATTAAGTAATAGGTATTAAGTAATAGGTATTAAGTAATAGATATTGCGCAAAAAGGGTCTGCAGTAAGCCGCACTGTTATAAATTGACGATGCGCAAAATGTGCAAAAATAGCACTTATTTTAGATGTTTTTTATTCGATGTTCTCTTAAGTAGGGTATACCTAGTAGGGAGGCAATCACCTCAAGATCTTAAATCTCACTTCTACTAAACGACAAGTAATATAAATGATTACTATTATAAGTGAAAGCTTAGGTTACATATTTGATTATTTCTGATAATTATTTCTGATGAATATTTTTAGACTTATAAGTTCAGTTTTAAATCCGTATTTATCATTTATAAAATCAAAGCCTTTTATACTTTTAATTTGTCATTCAATAACCCGTTAATATCTTTGCCATTCAAACCTATTTAATAGCATAAATGTCTAAACATGAATTTAACTCATCTTTAGTTCAATTTAAGTCGTTTTTATTCATGTTCTGGTTCAGGTATGATTCTCTCATACACAAATTTGGTTTTATCTCAGATACTGAGAATGGATTAAGGGTGCAATCGCCATGAGTAATGACTTTAACTGTTCGATTTCGAGCATACGTTTTGATGAACACTATCAGCCTGCAGGCAACACACGCCTGACCACTAACTTTGCCAATTTGGCTCGTGGTGAGCAGCGTGCAGAGAACTTACGCAAAACGTTAAGCATGATTAACAATCGTTTTAATACACTTGCACATTGGGACAACCCGACAGCTGATCGTTATTCTGTAGAGATTGATATCGTATCTGCAAACATGGATATTGAAGGCAATGGTAATACCTTTCCTATTATCGAGATGTTGCACACCACGATTGTTGACCACAAAGACAACACCCGTATCGCTGGTATGATTGGCAACAGCTTCTCATCTTACGTGCGCGATTATGACTTTAGTGTGGTACTGCCAGAATATTTCAATAAAAATCCAAACTCAAAATCACCGGCGCATTTTGGCGATTTGCATGGCAAACTGTTCCAATACTTATTAAATTCAGAGGCATATCAAGCCAAGTTTAACAAGTCGCCTGTGATTTGCCTCAGTGTGTCCACCAGCAAAACCTATCACCGTACGGCGAATTGCCATCCGGTATTGGGTGTTGAATACAGACAAGATGACTATTCATTAACGGATGATTATTTCCACAAAATGGGCTTAACCGTGCGCTATTTTATGCCTGCTGGTAGTGTGGCACCTTTAGCCTTTTATTTTGCGGGCGACTTGGTCAGTGACTACAGCGACCTTGAGCTGATCAGCGCGATTAGTACCATGGAGTCTTTCCAGAAGATTTACCGTCCTGAGATTTACAATGCCAATTCTACCGCCGCGCAAGTGTATCAACCCAGCTTAAAATTCCAAGATTATTCACTGACACAAGTGGTATATGATCGCGAAGAGCGCAGCAAAATGGCAGTGACGCAAGGTAAGTTCACAGAAGAGCATTTCATCAAGCCCTACCAGAATATTCTTGAGCAATGGGCGGCAAACTATGCTATCGCAAAAAATGCTGTGGAAAAATGCGTCGCTTAACTTATTAGTAACCGAAACATAAAAATAAAATATAAAAGTGAATAAATATGTCATTATTATTACCAACAGAAAAGCTATTACCAACGTCAACCGCTGGCAGTTTACCAAAACCTTCTTGGCTTGCCGAACCTGAAACCCTATGGTCACCTTGGAAGCTAGAAGGGGAGCAGTTAATTGAAGCCAAGCAAGATGCGCTGCGTTTGTCATTGCAAGAGCAAGTGCGTGCAGGAATTGATATTGTCAGTGATGGCGAACAGACCCGCCAGCATTTTGTGACCACCTTTATTGAACACCTTGATGGCGTTGATTTTAAACAGCGTGAAACGGTGCGTATTCGGGATCGTTATGATGCGAGTGTACCGTCAGTCGTGGGTGCAGTCAGCCGTCAAAAGCCAGTATTTGTCGATGATGCTAAGTTTTTACGGTCGCAAACCGATCAACCCATCAAATGGGCGCTACCCGGTCCGATGACGATGATTGATACGTTATATGATGGTCATTATAAGAGCCGTGAAAAACTGGCATGGGAATTTGCTAAAATCCTCAATCAAGAAGCTAGAGAATTAGAAGCGGCGGGTGTGGACATTATCCAATTCGATGAACCGGCTTTTAATGTGTTCTTTGATGATGTGAACGACTGGGGTGTCGCCACCTTAGAGCGTGCCATTGAAGGTTTAAAGTGTGAAACAGCGGTGCATATCTGTTATGGTTATGGCATCAAAGCAAACACCGATTGGAAAAACACGCTTGGTTCAGAGTGGCGTCAGTATGAGCAAGCGTTCCCTAAATTGCAGCAGTCGAGTATTGATATCATCTCGTTGGAGTGTCAAAACTCACACGTGCCTATGGATTTGATTGAATTGATCCGTGGTAAAAAAGTGATGATTGGCGCGATTGATGTGGCAACCCATACCATTGAAACACCGGAAGAGGTTGCCAATACGCTACGCAAGGCGCTGCAATTTGTCGATGCAGACAAGCTCTATCCTGCAACCAACTGCGGTATGGCACCCTTGCCTCGCCACGTTGCACGCGGTAAGCTGAATGCATTGAGTGCCGGCGCTGCTATTGTTCGTCAAGAACTGACTGCCTAAGCGCCATCTGTTATATAAGAACAAGACAAGCGATAGTCAAATTTGGGATATAAGTGATGATTGAAGCAAGCGACTTTAAAAATGGCATGGCGTTGTTAACAACGGCGGTCAGCGTGGTCACCACAAAAGGCGCGTCGGGCGCCCATGGTTTTACGGCGTCTGCGGTGTGTAGTGTCACTGATACGCCGCCAACCTTGCTGGTTTGCATGAATCATGGGTCACGCTCACATGCCCATTTTGTGGATAATAAAACGCTAAGTGTCAATGTGCTAGGCGCACAGCACGAAGCCATATCCAATGCCTTTGCCTCCAAACTGGGTTCAGAAGAGCGGTTTGAGCAAGGTTCTTGGTCTGAATTAGTAACAGGTGCTCCCGTTTTAGAAGATGCACTGGTGAGCTTTGATTGTGAGATTGAAAATATTCAGCAAGTTGGTACGCACAGTATTTTTATGTGCCGTGTGGTTGCCATCAAACAAAGCGCACAAGAAGAGAGCTTGATTTATTTTAATCGGGCTTATCGCTACGTTGGTCGCGGAGGTATTGCTTAGGGCAGCGCTTACATCAGTTTCTCATTAGCTTTGAATGGTTAGATAATTTAATTGCTATCAAAATATCCAGTCTCAAAGTATGTAGTGACTATTATTAAAGTAACTGTGACCAAAGTAACTATCACCAAAGTAACGGTCCTAAAATTAGTTGTCCTAAAACCAGCTGAGTCATGCAATGAGTCATTGTATTCCTTTAGCTGTTATTCGGTTTTCCTATTTTGTTTATTCAAAAAAAACCCTTCGCCATCTTAGTGAGATAGCGAAGGGTTTTTTATATAAGGTAAGCAATTAGTTGCTACGCGTATTAACGACATAGCTAACTAATTGTTTAAATAATGAATAGCTTAATGGCGATTAATTATCCATGTCAGAGAGTAATAAAGTATCATACTGAGATCATCGTTTTTGTAGAATACTAAACCTATTTTAAACTAACTATTCGTTCATTTAAAATTTCATTAATAGCGTTTATATTCACAAAGTGTCCTATGGCAAAATTATCAATAATATTAAATGTATTCTTAGTAGCTACTTCAAGTGGAAAGTCACTTATGGCGTAAAAAGCCATTCTTCCAATTATTTCTTCTTGCGTACTATAGTCAGTTCAAAATAAAATTGTTATGGTTAGCGCAAATATCATAAAATAATTTAGATAAGTCACTTTGCATCCAGCCTTGGCGTAGGAACTTCACTTGTGCCTATTTTTCTCGATAGGGTTCAAGTCTGGGCTGTACTGCGGTAGCCAAAGAATACGATGACCATGCCTGTTCAGCAATTTTTGGATACATCTAATTTTATGAAATCGAGCATTATCCATGACAATCACACATTTGGTTTTAAGCTTTGGGATCAGCGTGTGTTTGCACTAGTAGTAGAATGACCCCTACCGTCAAATCCATACAACTAAACTTGGGAAATTTTAATTACGCTAGCTTCCATCCTGCGATTTTTGTAAATCATAATTTTCAAACATTGATATCATTTCGCTAGTAGCTCCAGGGCCTGGTTTGAACACCACATCGCGCGCTTCCAAAATCTTACCTGAGCGTGCTTGTAGACCTAACTGCTGAATTGATACTAGCTCTTCTTTATCCCAAATCTCTATCGGCTCTTGCCCTTCTCCAAAAACCCATTTATCCCCCCACTGAACGAGAGAGACAACAGTCACAAGCAAATCTCTTCCTCTTGGCGTCAGCTTATATAAAAATCGATCTACTTCAGGACTGGTTGGTTGCTTCCTCAATATTTCATTTTCAACAAGAATATTCAAGCGATTAGACAACACCGTCTTCGCTATTCCCAGCCTCTCCTCAAATTCAGAAAACCGCTGTACCCCTAAAAAAGCATCACGAATAATAAGTAGAGACCACTTGTCACCAATGATATCGACTGTTCTTGCTAAGCTACAATTAATTTCGTTAAATGATGTTCTAGTCATAATAGCCTGATATAGATTTTGATAAAAAACCATTATCGCATGCTATAACCCTTCTATGGTCAAGAGAGACTAACTATGCTAATTTTCATTTAAAATTATAGATTAGTATCTTTAAGATACCAATTAATTAGTATAGTATCTTAAAGATACTAAAAAGGTTCCGATATCATATGAATAATTTGAGTTTTACTCTATTGAAAAGTTATATAAATATATTGGGTTATGTGGCACCTGAACTGGCTGCGAAAAAGGCGCAGAGTATATTTTTTACGCCAAGAAAACATGCGCAGAAGCCTTGGGAGATAACTGCGCAGGATACAGCGCGAACAGTGGTATTGGATAGCGGTATCAATTGTTTAGTATGGGGTCAAGGTGAGCCGATTTTACTCGTGCATGGGTGGGAAGGCAGAGCCAGTCAAATGTCTGTTTTTCTACCTTTTTTATCCACTAAATATATGTTAATTGCTATTAATGCTCCAGCTCACGGCGATAGCCAGGAAACTAGAAGCAATCCAAACAAATTCATCAAGGCCATTTTTGAAGCCCAAAAATACTTCGGTCCTTTAAAGGCTATCATAGGTCACTCGATGGGTGGCGGTGCAGCAGTATACGCTGCTATTGAAGGCCTAAAGGTTGAGAAAGTTATTTCGATAGCTGGACCATCAAATTTTCAGCATAGTGCTGAATCATTTGCTGCTCTTATTGGTTTACGCGGTAAAGTGTTAGGTTACTTCATGAAACAAACAGAGCAAGAAGTCCAGTTAAGTTTTTCAGAAATAGACATGGCAGTAAGAGTGGATAGGATAGATAAACCAATACTAATCGTGCATGACGAGAATGATTTAGAAGTACCGTTTTTACAAGGGTGCAGGTATAAAGATAAGCTAATCAACGGGGAGTTTTTTGCCACGCAAAATCTTGGGCACAGGAAAATTATGAAGTCTGAGATAGTTCTGCAAAAAGTGACTGATTTTATAGGCTAAAAGATGTTTATTATCTTTTTAGAACATAAAATTTCTTTTGAAGTTGAGAGTAAAATATCGGAATGTCTGAGGTATGAATATATTCTTAATCTCTGCAGGCATTTTAAATGCTATTGCTGCAGCTCTTCATGTAGGTTGCATCATATTTGGTGGTTCATGGTATCGATTCTTTGGTGCTGGAGAACAAATGGCTGTTCTCTCTGAACGTGGTAGCGTCAAACCAACTGTCATTACCTCTGTAATCGTACTCATTCTTTCAATTTGGGCATTTTATGCTTTTTCTGCTGCAGGTTTGGTTGGTGAATTACCATTCACACGTACAGCTCTCATTGTGATAACTTTTATATATTTCAGTCGTGGCCTCGTTGGGCTTTTATTTATTAATAATCCTATTGGAAGAAGTCCTAAGTTTTGGTTATGGAGTTCAATAATATGTTTATTATTTGGTGCCATTCATTTTATTGGTCTCAAGCAATAGTGGTCAAGTTTATCGTGAACCGCACCCATACTGCCTTCAAGCAAAGGTAGTATTTCTTTAAATATATACATTTTTTAAGACATTAGTAAAAATAATACTATAAAAGACGTAGTGTTTAGTTCGAAGATGATCCTAGATATACCAAATTGTATTATACAAACGAGTCTTATTGAACCATTTTATTCAAAACTTGTAAGCTCAACACTGTTTACGCCATTCCAGTTCTCTTCTAAATAATTATTTATCTCAGACTTATATAGCCAGCTGACACTCTAGACCAATAGCTTGGTTTAGCTCTCGGTTTCTTTTTTCATGATCATAGAATTTTAGATATTCTGCTAATTTTATATGGAGGTATGGATGCTTAGAGCTTCCATAAGCAAGAAAAACCACACTTTTTAGTCTAAAAAGTGTGGTTTTTCTTTTTACTAGGATGTGACGTTCCTAATAATATCAGGGTGGTTTAGTGATGCACAGTTTGACCAAGCATCAAGCGTTCAATTGTTCTGCTAAAGTCGCAAGAGGTTCAATAGAGCGCTCGAAGTCAAGACTCGATTCCAGATGTTTCAAATGCTGATCAATCAACAACATGAGCTGTCCTTCATCTCTCGCCTCAATCGCTTGCACAATACGCGAATGCTCATCTTCGGCACAATTCGACGAGCCGAGCTTGTTATATAAACCAATAATTAATGTGGTACGCAGCGTCAGCTCGCTCAAAAATTTCTCTAAGACTTGATTATTAGCAATAGCCGCTAAATCCATATGAAACTTACGTGATAAGCGTAATTCAGCGGGTTTATCACCTTGCGCGCGTGCTTTGGCTTCTGCAGCTATGGTTGCTCGCATATCAACGATGTCTTGTGCGCAAGCATTCTTAATAACATTGCAGGCTATGATTCGCTCAATGGTACGGCGCGCTTCAAACACATCGCTTGCTTCTTTCGGCGAAGGTGTTGAAATAAAAGCACCACGGTTAGGTTGTAGCTGTACCACATGCATAGTAGCAAGCGTCGAAAGCGCCCGTCTAACATTGGCTCTATTACAGTTAAATAGCTCACTTAACGTTGTTTCTACTAACTTTGTGCCAGCAGGCAGCCGCTGCTCTGATACCGCAGCGGTGATTGAATTAATAATCATCTGCTCTGGCACTTCATCAGCGTCAGTATCTATCTTTTTTATTTTCAGTTTCATCATGGTGGCGATTATAGTGCGCTTACTTAATCTTCACAACAAATAATAAAAATATCTATTGTTTTGTTAACAAATTTAGTTAACAATGATTGTTAACATAAATTGTTAACAATCCTTTTCTATTATTAACTAAATAATTGATGGTGGCGCTCTATGAATATTCTAGTGATAAACCCCAATTCAACAGCATCTATGACTGATAAGATCGTAGCAAGCGCTCGTCAAAAGGCAAGTGCTGGCACTACCATTATTGGCGCGTCTGGAACCAATGCGCCCGCTTCCATCCAAGGACATTATGATGAAGCCATGTCTGTTCCAGGGTTACTGGCGCGCTTGAAACAAGCGGAAGCGGAAGGCGTGGATGGCGTCGTCGTCGCCTGTTTTGATGATCCCGGCATTGGTGCTTGTCGTGAGGTGTTTTCAGGTCCCGTTCTTGGGATTTGTGAAGCGGCAGTCAAAGCCGCAAGTATGATCTCAACCTCTTTTAGTGTTGTGACGACGTTGCCGCGTTCTGTACCTGTAATTGAAGAGCTTATTCATGGTTACGGTTTGTCACATCGGTGTAGACGAGTACGCTTTGCTGCAATACCCGTACTGGCACTCGAAGAAGCTGGTTCAGGCGCTCGTGAAAAAGTCCGCGACGAGATTTTGCGGGCGATTCAAGAAGATAATTGTGAGGCTATCGTTTTAGGCTGTGCCGGTATGGCTGACCTAACAGAGTGGCTGACAGAAGAGACGGGCATACCTGTTATTGATGGGGTCACTGTGGCAACGCGCATGGTCGAAGCATTAGTAAGCTGCGGATTAAAAACCAGTAAAATTGGAGCCTATGCGCTGCCAATTTAAGATCAATAAACTTATAACTTACTAAAAAATTTTCCAAGGAAGGAGAGCGTAATGGAGTACACAAAAGGTGGCGCAGCGACAGCAGAAGTAAAAACGATAGCTGTTGAAACGACAGGCGACGAAAGCCTTAAGCCAAATGGCCCAGAAGACAGAACGTTAGGTGCGCTTGGCTATATGTCCTTGTGGGTCGGAGACGGTGTTAACATGGGTAATATGACACTCGGTGCGAGTGTTATCGTTGCTGGTATGGCAATATTAAATATTTGGCAGACTATCGCAGCTGCATTAATTGCCATCGGCATTGTGTCCACCTTTTTTGCATTAAACGACAGAGCAGGCTATAAATACGGTATTCCCTACGTCGCTCACCTGAAAGCATCGTTTGGTAAAAAAGGAACGCTGCTCTCTTCCCTGCTCCGTGCAGTGCCTGCTGTGATTTGGTATGGTGTTCAGAGCTGGATCGGCGGTACCGCATTAAATGAAGTGTTCAAAATATTGTCGAGTGGCGCTTTTGATAATGTATTTGTCGGCTTTATCATTCTTATAGTTGCGCAAATATTGTTGTCAATGAAAGGCTTTAAGAGCATTAAAGTGGTTGAGTCGGTGGCATCTATCGTACTGATGGGCATCGTCATTACGGTATTTATCATCCTTATTAAAGACCACAGTGCCGCCATTTCAACGTCCTGGATTAACGCCGAAGGTACATGGGGAATTGAGTTCTTTGCCTATGTTATGGTATTTCTTGGTAACTATGCGGCTATATTTTTAAGTGCAGCAGACTATTCACGTGAGTTAAAAACAGGCTACACAGATAGAAAAAGAGGACTTCTTTACTTTGTACCGATTATCATCGCTTATGGTTCGGTAATCGTTGTAGGCGCTATGCTTGCAAGTGCGACAGGTTATACCAATCCAGCGCTAGGACTACCAGCATTATTCGATAGCGTTTATATGCAGTTATTTATCTCTGTATTCATTGTGTTTGGCGCGATTGCAGTCAACTTGGTCGCAAACATTGTTACGCCCGCTTACGTCGTTCAACTATTTACAAAGCTGAACTACAAAGCTTCAGTGACCATTACCGGAGTGCTGGCAATGGGATCGTTTCCATGGCTTTTAGTACAGGATGATAATGCAAAAGGACTGGATACTTTTGTTCATGTCTACTCAGCTTTTCTTGGACCGTTAATTGCCATTCTGCTTGTTGACTTCTATTTTATGAGAAAACAGCATATCGATATCAAAGAATTATATAAAAAAGAGGGAGACTTTGAGGGTCTGAACTATGCCGCTCTACTGGCACTTGGTATTGGAACAGCGGCAGCCTTTGTATTCGTTGACCTTGCTTGGCTAATCGGATTAATCGTTGCCGGTATTGCTTATCCGGTTATTACCAAAACAATGTTTAAAGGTTCTACATTCAAAAAAGGCACTATTTTTGAAGAGACAACTTAATAATATAATATCAATTTTATAATATAAAAAAGAGCAGTGAATCCGGTAGATTCCTGCTCTTTTTACATTAAATATGGTCATTTGTCATAACGTCTGTTATGGAAATAATGGCAGCGTTAAATTAAGCGCTAGCAGACAGCAACAAGCTCAAAGATGTCATTCATCATAGCGATCGCGGCGTTCAGTATCTTATCTATCCACGCGCTATACTTCTAGTATGGCTGATTGCGTCATGATTGCTTCTCTTTGCACAACAGGCGATTCATAGGATAATGCCTTGGCTGAAACCGTTAATAGACTTTATAAGTCTGAAGTGATTGAGTACCTAAAATAGCATTGGCATGGGGTGAATGATGTTGAACTGCAGACCCTTGAATGGGTGGCACTGCGAGCACAGCTCTCGTCTTGCGAAGCTAAATCGATAATTAATCGATTTTTAACGCATCTTAGGTTTAATAAAACACGACTGCATAGTACGATTGGTTATGTGTCACCTTTTAAGTTTGAAAAGCAGTATTATGATAATTTAACCCTGTCAGGCATTGATGCCTGACGCAAGTAAACCAGTCTCTGATGTAGTCGGGGCGGTTCATTGCAAAATATCCCGGTTTCGATAGACCTGCGCGGCTTAGGTACCGCCTCGCACCGATCGTCAGCCCGCCAAATCAACACCCTTAGGAAGTTCGAACATGATCCTGAAACTTAACGTCAAACTTCATTATCGACTCTCCGCGCCGATGGACCTGTTGCTTCAGATTGAAGCCGCCGATCTTGGGGATCAGCGAGTGCGTTCGTCCGAGATTTGGACATCAGACGTTGCGCATTTTTCACGGGTCGCCGCCGATGATGGCATAGGAGAGCGGATTTGGATGCGTGCCGAAGGGGATTTTAGCTGCACTTATATCGCAGAAATAGCCGTTGACCGTCCTGCCTTGGACATATCGGCACTGCCTCAAACGCCTCCCCACCTTTTGCCCGGAGAGACGATCCAGCATTTGATGCCGTCTCGCTATTGTCCGTCAGACCAGTTCCAAGCCTTCGTGGACGCCGAGTTTGGTGATCTCGCTGGTGGCGCACGGATTGCCGCGATGCGCGATTGGATCGAGTCGGCGTTTAGCTATGTGCCCGGCTCGAGCCACGCACAAACTACCGCGCTTGACACCTTTGTTCAACGTCAGGGCGTCTGCCGCGACTTTGCGCATGTTCTCGTGACACTAGCGCGAGCGTCGTCGATACCGGCTAGGTTCGCGAGCGTTTATGCGCCCGATGTGACGCCACAGGACTTTCATGCCGTGGCCGAGGTCTATCTCGCGGGAAGCTGGCACCTCATTGATCCGACCGGCATGGCAGATGCCGATACGATGGCGCGCATCGGTGTTGGATCTGACGCGTCCAGCGTTGCGTTCTTAACCGGGTTCGGATCCATGGAATTGGTCAACCAATCGGTATCGGTGATCAGACAAGCTTAGTATCCTACCCCTAGGCCTGCGTTTAAGACAATGACCGCCGCATAATAGTAGGGAGACGGCAGTAGTCTTGCTCAATCGGTTTCGCGCTCTTCACGTTCTTTCTTTACCCTGTGGATCAAGGACACGGTAGGCATGCCATGTTGCGTGTTCAAGAATAAGCAAGATCAAGATCTGCTACAAACGAGTAACGGCGTCGGTGTTATTATCTCAAGACAGATGCTGTTCCTCATGCAAGATAAAAAATTTACTAAAGCGTCTCAAGCTGCTGCCGTTTTAGGACTGATTCCTATTCAGTCTCTAAACCCATTTTCAGAGTGGTTTATTTACTCAATGAGTTATCAGTATATGATCGGTGCGCTATACAGGCATCGATGTGGCAGAGGTATGAAGCACCTCGGCATTTTTATACTCTATAAGGTTGTTGAATCTCAAACAATCCCAGCGTGGTTCAGCATACAGCATCAAAGAAATATTTTTTATGATATTCATCTGCCCAATAATGATATTGATAATGTCGCAAATCTAGAGAGCGTAAAAAGCTTACTACAAACATCAATATAAACCATGAAATATGCGGCGTCTTTTTACTGAAAAACGGTACAGCATTCAAAAGGTAGTAAACCGTAACAGTGGCATTATTAGATAATTAAAATACTAAAAGAGTATCATGTGGGGATTATTTGCATAACGGATGGTGAAAAAGGGGAGTAACACCCGCTTTTTTATGAATGTTTTTTATTAGGATAGGTCATGCTTCTTCGTTTTATTGCGCGTCATAGCACATTAATTATGCCAGTTTGCGCCATTGTAGGCTTTGTTTTCCCAAACTTATCCAATGCAGTATTGGTATATTTACCCCAAATACTGTTCTTCTTAATGTTTTTCACTTTACTGGGTATCGATCAATACGCGTTGTTAAAGCGTATAGCGACAAGCTATGTGTGGGTTTTTGCTTTGTTACAAAGCGGGGGTATGAGTCTGGCTTTGATATTAATTGCTTATGCGCTCGGTGTACGTGGCGATTGGCTATTGGCTATTGCAGGTCTTGGTGCCACTGCCCCATTGTTTGGCAGTGGTGCATTGGTCAATGCGGTGGGGTTTGATGCACAACTGGCGACGGCAAAAACTATCGCTGCGACCCTCGTTATGCCCTGTACATTATTAGGCGTATTGTGGCTATTAGGCGATGAAAATGCGCATTTAGATGTTGGTACTTATATCACACGTTTGTTAATTTATATTGTTATGCCAATGGTGCTAGCTGTGGCGGTGCGTCGGTTTGTTTCACCTGCTATTTTGTCACGTTATTATCCTAAGATTGGACAGTTTAATATTTTACTGCTGATGTTGTTTCCATTGGGACTGATGGCAGGATTTCGTACCACCTTTGACAATGATCCATGGCAAGCATTGTTATTACTAGTGCTCAGTTCGGTATTGGCATTAGTGTTTTATTTTTCCGCTTATTTTATATATCGGCGTTTTGGCTATGAAAATGCCATTGTCGCTGCATTAGTGTGTGGCGGACGCAATGTATTACTGGCTTACACCATAACAGTACCCTTTATGGGTGCGGTGTTTTTACCGTTACTGGGCGCTTTTCAATTACCAGCATTTTGCTTACCCTTATTGGGCAAATATATGGCAAAACGCCATAAAATATAAAGTGCGATCTAGGGATTTAAAATCAGGTTTCAGTTTATCGATTCTATTAAGTCTTCACTCAAGGTAACTTTGATAAGTACTCATTCAGGAATATCGACTGGCTCAGCAGTCCTAGGATTTCTACCCTTTCGAGCACTCCTTTTGACTTTTAAAAAAGGTAGCAAACGCTATCAATTTTAATCTTTTTTAATCTTTCATTTTCTTCTAATTTATCTAAGCTTTCAGCAATTACTTTGAGCACTGAATTTAAGATAACTAAACTGCCCCGGCATTGTCTGCATACCTAAATGTAACCAGTCAAAGCCGATTTTTCCTATCCAAAGTCATTTGTCATAACGTCTTTTATGGGAACAGTTTTTTATCGGAATAATGAACTTTTTGGGGATGTGTTCCGAATATCAATCTTACTTATATGTGCTTGAGTCTAATTACCGCTTAAATAGAACGCTCAATATTGAAGCGATAGAAAATCATAGAAAACATAAGTTTCTTGTTTTTAATTCCTATTAAACTATTTTCAGTATAGAAGAGGCGGTTAATATATATTGCTTTGAAAAATAAGGTTTTAGAGTCAACGGTCTATAACATCTAGTCCTAGCCTCATCCAGCGAATTGCCTGCTCTTGATGGTCTGTTAATGCACTCCACAGAGCGTCTTCACTGATAATAGAATACCTATTATCTGCACACTCAACCATCACATTGTTTTCATGATCTTTTCTCCACTGCTCACTCTGATAGTAAGTTTGAAGCTCAGATAATAATGTACTGGCTTCTAGCCATTTTTCCTGAGCATCTTGCATCTGTTCATTTAGCTCGTGCCAACGCTCATACTTTTTTTGCAGCGCTTGTGCATCAAAAACTTCCATTATATGACTCCCGTTTATAATTATAAAAAAAACCATAAAACCGCTCAGATATATTCATAGCAGCTTCATGGGTTATATTGTATTCAAAGCTAATATTAGCCAAATACTTTCATACGCTCTTCAACTGGCTTAAACGCTTTGTCGCCTGCTGGCTGCTCAATCGCGCCAAATACCATTTGCGCATTCAATTCCCAATGCTCATCGATATTCCATTCTTCAGCGACTTTTTTATCGATAATTGGATTGTAATGCTGTAAATTAGCGCCGACATCAATACTGGCTAAGGCAGTCCAGATAATGTACTGATGCATTGCATTGGTTTGATCCGACCAAATTGGGAATTTATCCGCATATAAAGGCGCAGCGGCTTGCATGTTTCTTACAACACTATGGTCTTCAAAGAACATAATAGTACCAGCGCCGGCTTTGAAGCCATCCATTTTTTGCTTGGTAGCAGCGAACTGCTCTTCATTATCAACGATATCACGTAAGGTATCTTCGGTGATTTGCCACAGCTTGTTATGGTCATCACCAAATAAAACGACGATACGTGTTGATTGTGAGTTAAAAGCTGATGGTGTATGCAAAATCGCATGCTCAACCAAATTCACGATTTCGTCATTTGATACTGGTAATTGGTCGCTTAGTGCATAGATAGAACGACGTTTTTCAGCCAATTGTTGTAAATCTTTTAGATTTGACATTATTTTCTCCAGTGATTATTTATGAGTTTAAGTGATTAAGAACTAAGTTATAAAGTTAAATGGTAATCAACCTTCAACCTTTAAAGCCTTGAGGTAATTCAGGTGCTATCAAACGCTTCATATCAGAGTCAACATTACCAAAACGCTCGTGACCGTTATTCCAATCAATAATAGATTGCTCAATATCTTCTTTATTGTCCGCGACGAAGTTCCACCACAATAATACTTTTTGGTTCAACGGCTCACCGCCTAGAAACATTAACCTTGTGCCTTGTGTTGCACGTACTTGGACACTACGCTTATCGGTAATATCAGCCTCATCAAAGCGAATGAGCTCATCTTGCTGATAGGTTTTGCCTTTAAACTCAACCTCACCAACGACGACTAATATACCGTGCTCAAAGCCTTCGAATAAATTGAGGGTAACCTCACTATCCTGCATAAAATGAACATCAATACCAACTAGCTTTGAATATTGCAGGGTTGGAGCAGTATAAGTGTCTCTGGCAGTATTGGTATAGCTACCCGTAGTTAAAGTCAATTTGACGTCATTTTCAGTCCATGTTGGCAAGTCAGGATAATGATGAAAGCTGCGTTCAATCTGCTGATCCGTTGGTAGTGCAATCCATAATTGCACTGCATGTAGAGCGTGTGCCGCCTCATCTGAGCCACCATTATCTGGAAATACGCTCTGCTCAGTATGACTAATACCTTGCGTAAGCCCTGTTCCAGCCGTCATTAGATTGACTTTGTTTTTAGTAATCACTTGCTCATTACCTAAGCTATCTTTGTGCAATACCTCGCCCTCTAGCATCCAAGTAAAGGTTTGCAGATTGGTATGCGGATGACGACCTACCTGTAATCCTGGTTCTTGCTCACCAAACTCGGCAGGGCCTGCGTGATCTAAAAAGCACCACGCACCGATAGGTTGTTTTCCCTTATTGGGTAATAAACGGGCTATCGGAATACCGCCAACATCAGCCAACCTTGGCTCTAGGGTTTGAATACTCATCATTCACCTCTTATTATAGATAGTTATAGATTATTGAATGCTTGCTTATAACTTAGTGCTATTTTTTTGTATGGATTGATACTGCTGTTTAATACATTATTACTTAGTACATAGGTACTTCCATTAGTAGTACTCTTGCGTTCTCGGTTACATTCATCGTGAAGCTTTTAGTGTCTGAGATACCAAGACCGTCACGAGTATCAAGCACGTTACCGTTGATAGTCACTTTACCCTCTAGTACCAAGACATAGACACCGTTATTGACATCTTTTAAATCATAAATTTGGGTAACGTCTTTATCGAAATAACCCATATGGAACCACGCGTTTTGATGAATCCAAACACCAGCGTCGTCCGCGTTTGGCGATAGCACTTGGTTGAACTCATTAGCTTTCATGTCCTCGTCCATATGCACTTGCTGATAACGCGGCATCACACCCATTTTGTTGGGAATCACCCAAATTTGTAGAAACTTAACAGGCTCATTGGCATCGCCATTCATCTCGCTATGAGTAATACCGGTGCCCGCTGACATGACCTGAATCTCACCAGTCTCGATGACGCCTTGGTTACCGATATTATCGCCATGAGCTAACTTCCCACTTAGAGGAATACTGATAATTTCCATGTCGCGGTGTGAGTGCTTGCCGAAACCTTGACCGCCAATCACAAAGTCATCGTTGATGACTCGTAGCGCGCCAAAACCCATACGCTCTGGATTATGATAATTGGCAAAGCTAAAAGTATGCTTACTTTTGAGCCAGCCATGGTTAGCATCGCCACGAGAATCTGCTGCATGATAGATCGTTTTCATAAGTTATCCTTTATTTTTAATTGGCTTGTTTAAGCTATGGTTCTATTATAATTGTTGACCATATATAGATAAACAGTGCTTATTGCAAATGACTATTCTTATTTATAGAACAATAAGTGCTTAGAATTAACGTAATATAATAGTCACGCTATCATTCGCGTCACCCATTAGTGACAATAAACAGGTGCAAAAAATATTAACGATAAAGAGAGGGAAACCATGTCAAACCTACATACCATGAATCATGAAGTTATCGACAATAAAGAACAAAAGCGCTTCGAGATTCATATTGACGATCAGGTTGCGTTTGAAGAGTATGAGTTTTTTACTACATCGACAGGTGAAGAAGGTATTGAATATAAGCACACCTTCGTGCCTGAGTCGCTCAGTAGTCGTGGTATTGCAGGTTACTTAGTTAAAACCATTTTGGATAATGCTGCTGCCAAAAACTTACGCGTTAAACCGACTTGTCCTTATGTGAAATCCTATATTGATAAGCATCCAGAATACCAAGCCAATTCGGTGTTTCATGGTGCAAAAGCCTAAGACAATATGAATAAAAAAAGCCATGATAAATCATCATGGCTTTTTACGATTAATGGCATTACTCAATAACGGTAGGACTTTTATTAGCTAATATGCTGTAAGAACTCTGAATCACGGGCTAGTAGCGATAAGTACAGCACAGGAATGATAAATAAACTGACTGCCCAATAACTGAGATTCACGTACAGCACCGCGCCGAGTAGCGCGCCAATCACAAAGCTGATAACCAATGCCGCGCTATGCCCTAATTTTTTAGCATTATCAGCGCTACGATTGGCAATATAATCTGACAGACCAATACCCAGTTGGGTCGTATTGCCCGTCATTAGCACCGTTGGACTCATATGTTTGATGACTGTTTTACTAGCCGTATTACGAATAGCAAGTGCCGTTAAACCCAAACCACCAGTGATGGCGACCGATATATCGCCTGCTTCCGTGAAAGGTTGAAAGGACAACCCTGCTATCATAAAGGCGCTCAAAAATAGCGCTTCTGCCAAAAATAAATGACTGAGTACTAATGTTTGCCTCCGGCTTTTATCAATGTATATTTTGGTAATAACCACCGTTATTATAAAAAGTGGCACTGATGCTAGCTTGATCCATAAGCCATCTTCACCTTTGACCAAACCACTACCAGCCAGTACTAAGTTACCCGTGACATGGGCGGTAAAAAAGCCAAATAAAGTGATAAAGCCAATAGTATCAATCGCCCCACCAACTATCGTTAATAGTATAGGCGCTTGATAGCGTTGCCAAAAGCTTGGGGGTAATAGATTGTGTTTTTGTAGCTGATCGCTGCTATTTAGCTCATCTTTTTGAAGCATTCCGATTGCCTCTACACCCGTTTATTATCAATTGAATAAGCACCTGCCCCATGAGCAAAAATCATCAAAAATCCACCTGCCATTGCAATGTTTTTCATGAAAGGATTCATCTGTGATTCATCTATCCAAAACTGATGGAAAAGCAGCGCTGAGAAGATACTAAAACCTGCCATTAAAACTGCCACAAGGCGGGCTTTAAACCCGAGTAAGATAGCGATACCGCCAAAAAGTTCAACCGCAATAACTAGAGGTAGTAACATCCCAGGCACCCCCATTGACTTCATATAACCTTGAGTGGCAGCGTAGCCGGTAATTTTAGTAAAACCTGAAAAGATAAAAATCATTGATAAAAACAGGCGTCCAATTGGAGCGCTCAACGCTTGCAGGTTGTCCATGGGTTTTCTCCGGTAATAGAATATTTTTTAAGCTTTTATTTGATTATGAGACGGTACTATTGTATTCGTTGCTTATAACTAGATAAACCGTAATAATCACAAATATAAGTTCTTATTTAAAGAACAATTAAGAGGTGGTTCACATGGGACAATTAGAAGATATGGCAATGTTTGTGCGTATTGTCGAAGCAGGCAGTATTACCAAGGCTGCCGAGCAGCTAAACATCGCAAAATCTGCGGTAAGCCGGCGTTTAAAGGAGTTAGAGACGCGCTTGGGCAGTCAACTGATTAGCCGAACCACGCGTCAATCAAACTTAACCCAAGCTGGTGAGCAGTATTATCAAAAGGTGAACCATATACTCAGTGAAGTGGATGCGCTGAATGAAGAGACGAGTGGTACTCCGACGCGTATCGAAGGGACATTAAAGATGACTGCACCATTGTCCTTTGGTTTGATGCATTTGAACGATGTTATTGATGAATACGCCAATCAGCATCCTGAGTTAAATTTTGAGCTAGATTTTTCTGATCGGCATACTGATTTGATTGAGGAAGGGTTTGAGTTAGCGATTCGTATTAGAGAGTTACAAGATTCCAGTTATCAAGCCAAACGTCTAGCACTGATTCGTTATGCGTTATGCGCCAGTCCCGAATATTTAGAGAAAATGGGTACGCCAAAGACTTTTGACGATCTGACAGAACATGAGTTTTTACAATATGGTATGAGCAAATCTAGCACGATAGAAATGATAGATGAGCAAGGTAAGAAGCATCAAGTAGCAGTAAACGGTAAAATAAAAGCCAATAATGGGGACTTTTTGCGGGAGATGGCAGTCAAAGGTCATGGTATTGCTTTTCTGCCAACTTTTATTACTTATCAAGCCTTAATCAGCGGTGAGCTGGTGCCTATTCTGCAGCAATATCAATTGCCCACTTTAAACGCTTATGCGGTCTATCCTAAGAATCGCTTTTTATCACAGCGCTGTCGCTATCTTATTAACTTTATTGCTGAGCGTTTTGGCGACAATCCATATTGGGATAAGTTTTGATAAGCATTTACGGCTCAACACTTAACGGACAAGCTTAAATGAACATGATACCTGCTCTCAATAAGATAAGTGCCCGCGATCCCAACGAGCCAAATCGACCCTCAACAACGCTTGAGCTATTATTTGATTTAGTCTATGTCATTGCCGTTTCAGCAGCAGCAAGCGGCCTTTACCAGCGCTTACTTGAGCATGACTTTTTAGGGTTTTTAACTTTTATAATAGCCTTTTTTATTTTATGGAATGCTTGGACGAGCTTCACATGGTTTGCTTCCGGCTACGATCCTGATGATTGGTACTATCGTCTCTCAGTATTACTGCAAATGTTTGGCTCATTAATGATTGCCGCCAACATCAATCAGTTTTTTGAGCAAGGGCTAACTTGGATAGGAGTCACTGGTTACGCGATCATGCGATTGGCCAGCTGTAGCCAGTGGTGGCGTGTCTATCGCCAAGTAGAAGGTCACAAACGGGTAGCTGGTCGCAGTATTATTGGCTTACTAACGCTACAAAGTGTTTGGATACTTTGGTTATTTCTACCTGCTTCGATACAAACGCCTGCATTGTTTTTATTTATAGCAGCTGAATTACTGATGCCAATGTGGGCGCGTGCAGCACAGAACATCAATTGGCATCCTCATCACATGGCTGAACGTTATGGTCTGTTGACTATTATTGTTTTAGGCGAAGGAGTGCTAGGGGTCAGTAACAGTATTCGAACCTTTTTAGTCAACTCCGAGTCTGCTGCTAGCGCAGTTATATTATTAGGTTCAAGCCTTGTGGCATTGGTTTTTGCTTTATGGTGGCTGTATTTTACGATCCCGTTTGGTACTATTTTGGACAATGAGCGTCGTCGTTATGATTTATTCTTATTTGGCTATGGGCACTTTTTTGTTTTCGCTACGCTTGCAGCGTTAGGCAGCGCGCTTAATTTAGTGACCGATGCTTGGGCAGATACTCTAAATCGTACAGTCACCCAGCCTTATGCTATGGGGTTATTGATGATAATGCTATTTGGCTTTTTAGTGACCCTAACCTTACTTCGAGCCTTGATGTGCCGTAAATCAAGTCACAATATGACGGCTCTCATTCTTGCCACCTTTATTATTTTGCTGAGCTATACCGTAGTAGCGCAAGGGCTATCGATTACTTATGGTATTTGGCTCAGCCTGCTCGCACCTATAATAATGACGTGGTACTTTCATCAAGACAACAAGCAATGGGAAGTGCTAAATATAGCTTAAATATAACCATTTACAGCAAAATTTAACATTAACAATTTTAGTTTGCGCTACCATGAATTTTTTTATCATTTTCTTTTTCACTAAATATTTTTATCAACAAGGACTATTATGAAAAAACTAATGGCTGCGACTCCTGTTGTGTTACTACTAGCGGCTTGTGCTACTAACGCACCTATGACTAGCACTGATCAAAAAACTACTATGTCCTGTCAGGATAATGGTCAAGTTATGGCTGCCTATTCAGCTAACGGTCAAGTGGCTAACCTAAATGTGACGTTGCCTAAAATTGGTATAAACAATAAAAAGCTCACCTTGAATCAAGCGGTTTCAGGTTCTGGCGCCCGTTATACTAATACTACTGACCCTAAGATGAGCTATGATTGGCATACTAAAGCAGATTACGGTGTCATAAGTGTAAGCATGGCAAACGGTCAGACATATAGTGTCAACTGTAAAATATAAGTATTAAAAGCTATTAAGTTTCAATGGTTTTGTTTTTTAAATTATATCCCAAGGGAACCATTTAAAAAGGTTTGTTAATCAATTAACTGACTATTCATAGTAGACCATCATAATGGGACTAATCAAAACAGATTGGATACATTCAGACATGAAATGGTAAATTAAATGTCCATTATCCATAGTAATAAGTAAACTTGTTAATTTAAGAAGAGGCGGCTATTTGATTAGGAATATTTAGCTAAACCTAAAGCCTTATCCAATCGCTTTTGCCATCGCATAAAATCGTCACTACTTTCGGTAAGTTCAAGCATATCTTGAGGATGACTCAGAGTCTGGACAGTACCAAATTTCTCTAAATGATTGGTTTTAGGCCAACGTAGTGACCTTTTAATAACTATGCTCAACAGTTCATCGATATGATCATTCCAATAATCTATATCATTAATTTTTATTATTAAGGTCGATATTGGCTTAGAGTTATCAGTGGTATCTATTTCTAAAACGACGAACTGAGATGTGCCAGTTTCGATTCTTACTTCAAGTAAAGATCGTTTATTACCGTCTATTGTTCTATGTAACCTCGATCGACCAATAGCTGGTAAAAAGTGCAATTCTTCATGGCAGTCAACATCATGTTGCTCTGATAGTTTTTTGATTAGTAGCTTAAATGCTTCAAATCGCTGCATACAAAGCTCTAAGACCTCACTTTCATCATCAAGTCCTGAGAAATCAGATTGGCATGCAGTACCATCAATTGTAGCTTCATCTGCACTAAGATCAAGCTCTAAGATTTCCTCATAATCTTCAGACTCTAGCCCTTCCGTACTTGGAACCCTTTTTTTAACGACCTTTCGAGTTTCTATTGCATTGGCAAAACTAAAAGATGTGGTTGGAATATCTAACGTCTTTAATTTAGTATCAATATCTGCATCTTTCTGATCATCAATAATGTTGCTATCTGCTGAACTGACTGACTTAGCTTTACTACTTTTAGTGCTGCCTTTTATACCAGTTTTGAATTTCTCGCTATAAAACCTCACTATTTTAGGCAAAAAAGAAGAAATGTTGCTAATGCCTAAAATCTCATAAATATAGTAATTGCCAGTGTCCTTATCCATCCAACCTCTGGTCTCTAGTGAGATATTGTCAAGCCGTGGCGGACTAAATCCAAAGCGCCATGTTTTCTTGTTTTCAGTTTCCTGAACTTCTTCAATAAAATTTTTTGCAATACTCTCATAAGAAAAACGGGCGTTCTTATCTATTAGCAACCAAGCCAGTAAGCGTCTTTGTCCTTCATTTTCAAAAGATTTTATAGGTAAAGAGCTTACAGGCAAAACATTTACTAATACCGAATCATCCTGTATGTCTTGAATCCAAAACTCTCGACTGAGTAATCCCTGATCAATACAATTTCGAGCAAGATAGGCATTATGAAAAAATAAAACTCGTGCAAACTCAACTTGAGGTATACGAACTGTTACCGTTGACTCATTTGATTTGATATTGTCAAATACAAAGGTATTACCACCGCCTTCTGAATCAGTACCTACTCGCCAATCAGAAGTAGAAATATGACTCAAACTAAATGGATAGCCACCTTTACGAGACTGCCCATCTGAAGGGTTTATAACTCTTCTTTTAGCGAGAGCTGGTAGATTTGATAGCCTAGTATGTAATATCTGAATTTGCCTAGCGCTTGTCATGCACAGCTCAAGGTTCCATGACTTCAAATGTTTAAACTTGAAAATATTAGCAACATATATTATTTTAGATTTTTCAGGAAAACCTTTAGGTATCATATACTTACCTTGTTTATTCGCATATCTGCAATACTGTGCACCTGCTCTGGAAACCTACTAGACTCAGGAGTAATGCGCTCATCACTTAATTTAGCCAGTCGTAATATTTCCCAGCGCTGTAGAGTCTGATTGTTCAATATACTACCAATCAACACATGGCTTAACCGTCTTATTTGATAGTTACTAACGTCTTCGCTATATCTGTTCAAAAATGCTGAGACTAAAGGTAGCTTATCTTGATTTTTTTCAATCATTGAGACTGAATCAGTTTGATTCATCCACCACTTTTTTGATTTACGAGGTAATGTTAAGTCGAAACATGTGTGATTATTTATTTTGATCAAAGACCGCACAAACTCGCTATCTCGCCTTTGCCAATCTACAGTGAATCCTTTAGGTATGTGACGTTGATGGTAGTTTTTGTTTGTATTAATAAACCATGTCTTATCGTTACGATATAGCCATGCGTAAAGAGCTTGATTGGTTTTTCTAGCACCTTTGATAGATTGGTTTTCTTTAATCAGTTCCATCCAAAGATTTCGCTTAGCTTCTGTCAGTTCACTGCCAGGCTTTACGTTGTTTTTCGCTTGTGTAATCTTTCTTGGCAATGTAGTTGTCTGACTTTTCACCTGCACCATTATTTCTTCAAAAGACCATTCTTGCTCTAATAAAGACTCAATAGCAACAATATGTTCAAGATAACTGAACGATTTGCGATGTTTACGAAAAATACCGCGAAGCCAACCTGTTTCACTGTTAAGTCTATGAAGATTGTTCGTTTCCAAAAACTCTAATGACCATCTATTTTTCACCTTTTATAGTATACGAAGATGATCAATATGTTTAGAACCTTTTATACAGTCGTGAGATCGAGCTAAACCGTGATAAAAAATGGTCCACTGCTCAAAAGTTGGAGAAGGTTGTTTGGCTAAGGATAAAAGCTCAGTTATTTTAGAGATGAGGAACCTATCATCTTCACTGATGCTTTCCTGTTGTTTTATAACACAGTTATGTGGAGTAGGGGCAATAAAATCATGACGGGAGTTAGGGCGATATTCAACTGAAGAATCCGCTAATTTTCCATGCTTCCTACAACAAGTTATTCCTGAAATTTGCCATATACGTGACCAATACCATTCACCATAGGCTTTAAACTGCTCATCAAAGCATTTTGGACAGTAACGGATATATTTTACAGAGGGCAGTCTTGATGCATTATTACCTATTGCTAAGTGAATAGAGCCTTGCGAATGATTAGCCATCCATCTCAAACATTCTTGTCGCCTAGACTCAGGTATAAAAGAAGCATACAAAGGAAAAAGCGTATGCTGATATGCAATATAATTTAGAGTAAAACGGTTATGGGGGTAATGACTCGTAATTTTAGATAAATGACACGGTAAATCAATTGTTGCAACTATGCCTCTGTCTTCAAAAACATCATCTAATAACTGCTTTGGGCTGACTATTCCCGCTCTAATTTTATATCTAGCAACTGTGCTATAAATTAGCTCTTCGTCATACGGAATAGGGAGGTTGATCATATCAACTCACCTTAGGTAGCCAATCATTAATATCAAATATTAGCGATGTAGAGTCTTTTAAGTGTTCATAAAATGAATTGACTTGTTCCTTTTGAGTGAACTGATAGCGTAAATCCTCAGAGTCAAGAGTATGCCAATCTGTCTGTTTTACAGATTTTGATTTTTTGGTACGATTACTTGCTTTAGAGTCACTTTATAAAGCGCTATCTTCAGCTTTAATCTCTTTCAACCATTCTAAAATAATAGGTATCAAATCAGCCATAGATGCTTCAGGTAGCTCAGAAACTGCTCGTTTGACCGTAGGAACTAGTAGAGAGGAGTCCTGCCCCATATCGACTAACATACGATGTAATCTAATGCTTAGTTCGCAGCCCTGATACTCTGATACCTCATCGAATTCAAAATTTTTTTGATGTAGCTTACTTTGAAGCTGTAATAACTTTTTATCAATATCGGGTATCACCAGATCTGAGAACTGAGCGATTTTATCTGCTCTACCAGACTGTAAAGCTTCTATCATAGGGTGTATAGGTCTTAAATCTTCATCGTAAGTAGTTTGCAGTAGTTTAACCGTAATACGTTCTAACCCTGAGTCTATAGCCCTGAGCTGAGCTAGCACAAAAAGCTTAACTACGATATCTAAAATGCCTTGTGATAGATCATACCAACGACCTCTTACATCATCGGACAATATGACATCTGCTTTTTTCAGCCATTGATGTTTCCACAAGTTGTCTGTAAACCTGTTCCATTCAGATTTATATGTTTTGCCATCTGCTCCCAAAAAACTGAGCCAAAACCCGCTCCACGACGAGCTGATCTTAAATCTCCTTCAAAAATGAACCTAGCTTTTGGTGTCCCAACCATAACTACAGGAAGACCTACTGTATTTACTAGTGTCACAAAAAAATTCAACACTTTTTCAGCACCACCAGATTTATTGACACTGAGATGTTGTATTTCATCTATTACTAATAGTCCAATAGCATGATGATTAGAAATTTGGCGCATCAGGTTTAACAAAGTTTCGATACCGTGTCGTTTTAACGCATATTTATTTTCGTAATTAGAGTCTAACGCTTGATCAATTGCCCTAAAAAAGTGAAGGCATAGGCTTTTAAGTGAACCATCATGCGGACAATCTGCTCTTAGGTAGACAATTTGAGTAAAGTTCAATTATGAATGATAAATGACTTGAGGGTAGGTCGATAAAATCTTATTAAGCGTGGTTGTTTTACCGCTACGTGAGCAACCTATAAATGTCAAACTACGAGCTGTAGAAGTCACTGTAGGAAACCTAATCATATCGTCCTCACCAGACATTAAACGCTCATAGCCATTTTGCAGATGAGTATTTAGAAAGCCGTCTTTAGGATTACGTCCAACATATCCTTCACGAATCATAATTGATAATTTCTTCTCAAGATCAATATGACGATTAATAGGCTGAAAAAACAGCCCCATCATTTGAGAAATCAAATGTGCTCGAACAGACGATGAAGCCTGACAGTCAGAATGATTAGACTCTATGCTGCCCTTCAGTCTTTTAGCTACTTGTGCTGGTTCTAGAACGTTAGGCAATGCTTCAATAAATGGATTCCCTTTATAAGATCCAAAACTCTCCTTGTAAATTGCATTAATCATTACTGCCTCCAACCTTCTATAATCAATCATCTTCAGATAAAACATCATGATAGACTGGAAACTTGAGCGCTAGCTCTTCATCACCCAGCTCTGTTTGGTTATTGTTGATTTTTGCCGCCGTAGGCAGTTGAATTAGCTGTCCTTTTTTAAATTTACTTCTTTGCCTTTCCTGACGTTCCTCATCTTTAGCCAACCTCTTGTTATCAGTAATATTAGCTAACTGAGCTGACTTAGTCTTACAGGCTGTTAGTTTGGCCTTGATAGCTTCTTGTATGATCCTCTCATTTTCTCGTTCAAGTGTTTCTAACGCTAAACTACTTTTGAGCTCTTGATTTGCCGCTACATTTTTTTGCTCTTTCTGTATTTGCCAGACTTCCCAAAAGCTACAGCCTTTAAATTCTCTTGAACGATCAGATAAATGAGCTTCCCAATACCTCAGGCTATCTTTCTCATAAAAAATATAGATTGTATTTGCATCAAGGGCATCGTAAGCAACTATTAGCGATTTGGGTCTATTCACTGCGTTTTTTCGGTGCAGCCAACCTTGTTCTCTTATTTCTGCACAAACATAGTAATTACCAAAAAGCTTAATGCCCAAATCTGACAGAGTACCTTTCCGTCTAGGTAATAATGCAATATGCAAAGACTTCTCTGACACGGAGCGTAACTTACCTGTTCGATGTTGTAGCCCCCAATTCCATAATTGAATAGGAACTGTTGGTAAGTCTGACGGCATATCACTATCTCTATCATAATGTCTTAATTGATGAGTATTGTTATGCATTAAAATCGAGTTGATTATGATTTTAGTGAAGTCTGTAATGGTTAAACTAGCATCTAAACGATAGTCTCTCCCTCCTTTCTTCTTTTCTTTTACACCTGTGACAACGCCTGGCGCAAACGGTTTAAACTTTGCTTGCATGGTTTTGAAGTAGCGTTCAACAACAGGCTTTAGATCTCCACGATAAGGTGGCGTATTTTCTATTCGAACAGAAAAACTCTTTTCGAAGGTTTCAATTTGATGGCCGAGTAGTTCTCCACGATCTGCGAGAATTGCGTCAGGTAGCCCTATACAGGGCCAGTCAACTGCAGTGATATTAATTCCGTATTGCTCACAATAATCGTGTTTATCAGTAACTGCCATTTTTAAAGCTTGTATGCTAGTGGCATATGAAGGGTTTTCAAAGCCAATATAGAAACCTGCAATCATGCGACTGAATACGTCAGCAACAAAATAAATCACTGGGCGGCCTACAATGCTCTGTCTGTCTGAGTCAGACAACAAATAAATATCTGCGATTGTAGCGTCTATCTCATAGCGTGAGCCAGGTCCAAGCACTTGAGTGTTGACAGTGGAGCTCAGCTGTCTAATATCTTTGTTATAACTTATTTTGTTATGTCTGGCTTTAAGTTTTTGAACAGAAGTGAATTCTCTATGATAAAAATACTTGAACTGCCAAATACTAGGAAATTCTTCTTCTTTAGCATGAGGGTTTAAAGATCGATATATGGTGTTAAATTGTCGATAAGCATAGAGAATCGTATATTGTTTATCATTTAGCAAATATCTATTGATAGTTATCGAGAATAACCTCTCGATTTCACTATTAATTATTGCACCAGAGCCTTCTTTATAAATTCTTGGTCTACCCAGTTTTATATTTTTTGTAGTACGTTTTTTACCTTTTGTACCCGAATTTTTATAGCTTGGTAGTAATGTATTAGGAGTTTGTCCTCTCTGCCAATAGCGTCGTAGTAAACGATATAAAGTTTGCTTGGTGCTTTTATTTGATTTAATAATTTCATTTATGGGGTTTGCTCGCTCTGCTGGAAGATAATATAGAGCATGGCCGACTATAGGTTTTATAAGCTCGTAGTTGCTATCACGTTTTAACTGAGCAGTACTACCATCTTCAGGGTTTTGCAAAATCAAATCTTGATAAGGGTCGTCAACTAAATAGCAAACGTCTTCTTCAATAAGGTTAGTCAAGTCTTTAAAAGATATTAACTCAGGTAACGCAGATTCTTTATCTATCTCAATCCATACGATCTGCTCAGACAAAAGACTTAATATTCTATATTTCTCCCCTTGATTGCTATACACATCATTGATTCGAAACATAACGAATCTCCTCAGTTATTAGGCTCCAGTCGTTAACAGTAGTGATATGAATATCACTACATTTTAATTGTCTGAAATCTATAAGAATATCAAAGGTAAAAAATCTAAGCGCTAACAGCTTTCTAATCTCGTTTAAAGAAGCTCCTAATTCACCAAAATAAGCGCTATCAATCTTTTTACATAGGTCTATGATTCTCATTGAAGGCACTTGACTGAACTGATTGACATAGAAGTCTAACTTTTTTTCAATATTGAAATTAATTTCACCATTCGACTCTGGGTATAGCCATTTAATATTATTTTGGATGACCATAGGAATATCTTTTTCAGTAATTATTTGCCAAGCTATACCTTTGGATTGCCAGTAATGACGTTCAATTTCCAGCTTTTCTATAGTTCGAATATCATCTAAGTCTTTTGAGTATTTAGCTTGTAATACGAATTGGCTATAGTTTTCATTTGAACTGACTACATAGAAATCTGATGTCATTATGTGTATATTGCCTCTAACGCTCGGATGCTTAACTTGCTTTTCTTCTGCAATTATAAGGGTATCGTCGTAATTAAGAGGAAATTGCTCTCTAATATCAAGAACTGTGGGGCTCCATTCAAGAAATAAAAATGTAGCTAGTTCTAAATCTGAGAGTAAATGATGAGTTCGTTTTGTTTTATGACCGAAAACTCTATGAGAGCGACCTGATGAAGATATGTCAGAGATTTTTATCCAAGGCTTATAATCGGCGAGCTCACCTTGACCTCTGCCTTCTTTAAGCCATTTTTCTTGTTTTTTTGAGAGCATAAAAAACCCCTGCTAATATTGATTTAAAAATAGCAGGGGTAAACGTCATAATCAATAGTATGATACTTTATTACTCAGTATGATACTTTATTACTCGCTCACACGATTAATTATCCAATACCTATCCCTTATTCAACCGTTACTGATTTGGCAAGGTTACGCGGTTGGTCAACGTCCGTACCACGCATGACGGCTACATGATAAGACAGTAACTGCACTGGTACGCTGTACACGATTGGCGCAAGCGTCTCGCAAACATCCGGCACATACACCACATGCATACGATCTTCGGCAACCATTTTGCTTGATTCACTGGCGAAGATAAACAGCTCACCGTGGCGCGCATGCACCTCTTGCATATTGGCTTTGAGCTTATCAAACATACTGTCTTTTGGCGCAAGGACAACGATAGGCATGTCTTTATCAACCAACGCTAACGGGCCGTGTTTGAGTTCGCCTGCCGCATAACCTTCCGCATGGATATAGGAGATTTCTTTTAGCTTTAACGCACCTTCTAAGGCAATCGGGAACTGCAGACCACGACCTAAAAACAAGCAACTTCTTTTATCTTCAAAACTTTCACTCATCGCCTTGATATCGGTATCAAGATTTAAGCTGGCATAAAGCTGACCGGGTAGCTTCTGTAGCTCCCCAAGTAATTCCGTCAAGCACGCGCTATCGATACGCGCTTGAATCACGCCAACTTTAAGTACCAATAACATTAAAGCGGCAAGCTGAGTGGTAAAGGCTTTGGTTGATGCCACACCAATCTCAGGACCTGCAAGCGTCGGCAAAAAGATATCCGTCTCACGTACTAGCGAGGAGGTTGGTACATTACAAAGCGCTAAACTGACCAATCCGGCTGGATTTTGTTTTTGGGTATCACGTAATGCAGATAAGGTATCTGCTGTTTCACCCGATTGCGAGATGCAAATTACCAGTGAGTTATCAACGACGACCGGATTACGATAGCGGAATTCACTTGCGACTTCAACAGAGCAGGGCAGACGGGTTAGGTTTTCAAACCAGTATTTGGCAACCATACCGGCATGATAGCTGGTGCCACAGGCAATAACTTGGATATGACGAATACCAGCCAGCTTAACATCGTGACGCTGTAAAAAATCATCGCGCAGCTTTGTGGTTTCGTTATTATCTATTGCCATCTCAAGCGTACGCGCGACGGCATCAGGCTGCTCATATATTTCTTTGAGCATATAATGTCTAAATTCGCCTTTATCGGCATTGTGCTGCTCAGCATCAATTTCATGAATTTTACGGGTTACTTCAATCCCATCAGCATAAACGGTAATGCTGTTGCGCGTTAATTTAGCAATATCACCTTCTTCTAGGTACATAAAGCGGTTGGTTACTGGTAATAATGCCAATTGGTCTGAGGCAATAAAGTTCTCGCCAATACCTACGCCAATTACTAATGGTGAGCCTAGGCGAACGGTTATTAACTCTTCTGGGCTATCCACATGGATAATGCCTAAGGCAAATGCGCCATGCAGCATCGGAATGACAGCGCGCACGGCTTCTAATAAATCAGGTGTGCTTTGATACAAATCATTGATTAAATGAGCGACCACTTCAGTATCAGTTTGTGAAGTAAATTCATAACCTTTAGCAATCAATGCTTCTTTTAACTCGGCATAGTTTTCAACAATACCGTTATGAACCACGGCAATTTTGCCAGATACATGTGGGTGCGCATTACGCTGCGCAGGCTCGCCATGCGTTGCCCAGCGCGTATGAGCAATACCGATATGACCATCAAAAAATTCTGGGTTTATTGCAACCGCATCGACCAATGCTTGAACTTTACCCACTTGGCGCTCACGATGGAGCTCGCCATCACGAATCACGGTCAGACCCGCAGAATCATAACCGCGATATTCAAGGCGCTTTAGCCCTTCAAGTAAGATATTGGCAATATTACGCTCAGCAACGGCGCCGACTATTCCACACATGGTTAATCCTTAATATAAATAAAGTTTATAAATAGCTTATAAAATGTAGGTTATCAAAAGAGGTTATATAATAAATGCGTCAGTACCGATCAAAAAAGACAGACGCATTAATAAGTCAAAGGAGCTCAGGTGACGCGGACTATAAATACCATTAAGCAGCCCCACAAAAAATTGCCGCGCTGCTTAGTATTACTGCTCAGTATTTATTAAGAACGGACGGTTCGCTATGCCTGTCTATTTTTGAGTTTTGGTCGGGCGCACATGGTTGCTTTTAGCGGTTTGTCTGGCGCGTCCAAAAGCGAGAGAGTGCGCATCAACATCTTTGGTGATGACTGAGCCTGCCGCAACCGTTGCCGTATCGCCAATGGTTACCGGCGCAACTAAACTGGAGTTTGAGCCAATAAAAGCATTATCTTTAACGATGGTTTGTGCTTTATTAACCCCATCATAATTACAAGTAATCGTTCCTGCACCAACATTGACGTCAGCACCAATAGTGGCATCACCGATATAGCTCAGATGATTAACCTTACTACCATGCCCAATCGTTGACTTTTTAATCTCAACAAAATTACCTACTTTAATATTATCAGCAAGTACGGTATCCGGGCGTAAATGAGCAAATGGTCCGATATCAACGCCTGCGCCAACCGTCGAGCTATCAATCACGCAATACGGTTTGATATAACAGGCATTGCCAATATGAGAATTTTTAATCACACAACCGGCTTCGATATACACGTTATCGCCAAGAGTACAGTCACCCTCGAACACGACATTAACATCAATAAAGACATCTTGACCCGCGCTTAAGCTGCCGCGAATATCGACGCGCGTCGGATCAGCAAATTGTACGCCCGCTACCTGCAAGTCTGCGACCAGTTTTGTCTGCCATGAACGCTCTAGGCTTGCCAGCTGCTGACGGTTATTAACACCCTCAATCTCAAAGGCATGCTCAGGCTCGATAGCCGCAATAGTAATGCCGTCAGCCACTGCCATTTTGACAATATCAGTCAAATAATATTCTTGCTGGGCATTATCATTAGATAATGTAGGCAAGTATTTATGCAATAACGCATTATCAACGCAATAGATACCGCTATTAATTTCGGTAATTTGTTGCTCAGCACTGCTGGCATCTTTTTGCTCAACAATGGCTTCAATTTCACCATTGGCATTGCGTTTAATACGACCTAAACCGAACGGGTTGCTAACCGTTAAGGTCAGCATTGACATACCTTCGGTATTAGCACTTTGTAACGCGGCTAGTGTCTGACTATTGACCAATGGAACATCGCCGTACAAGATCAAACTTTGACCTTGCTTTGGTAATTGCGCCAGCGCAACTTTTACCGCATGACCCGTACCCAACTGTTCAGTCTGGGCGACCCAAGTGATGGGCAGATGTGCATACTGTTGCCCTATCGTTGCTTGCACTTGATCGCCGCCAAAACCATAAACGACAATGGTATCGTCGACCGTTAATTGCTGACAAGTATCTAGAACATGACCTAAAAGCGGTTTACCTGCCAAAGTCTGTAGCACCTTTGGTTTAGCAGATTGCATACGGGTGCCTTTACCAGCAGCAAGAATAATTACGGATAATGATGAGGTCATAACAGCTCTATAATTAGGGAAATATAATTATTAACAGCTTTAAATCTGAAAAGTCGACTCACTGTTAATTCGTAATAGTAATATAATATGGTTTGGTAATTATAACGCAAATGTTGACAAAAAGCAGAATCAATCGTTGAGTGACAATGGAATAATAATTGGCTCGCCAACTGTAAAATAACTTATCACGGCATACATCATAATTATCCACACTGCCGCTGCCATCATACCGGCGATGATATCATCAAGCATAATACCCAAACCGCCTGCGACTTTTTTATCTGCCCAGCCAATCGGTGGCGGCTTGATAATGTCAAAAAAGCGAAATAGAATAAAAGCGAGAGCAATGGCGAATATAGATAATGGCTGGGAGATGTATTGCCAAAAATCAATTGCCCCAATGCTCATATAAGATAACGGCAATAGGGTAATCCACATGCCCGCCCATTCATCCCACACAATATGCGGATTGTCATGACCGCCCATCAGGGCTGAGGTACGCTCACATATCCAAATACCAATCATACAAGATAAAATCGTTAGGATTAAAAAAGGGATAAAGCCTAGACTCATCAGTGGTATGCCGACAATCAACCCACCAACCGTGCCCCATGTGCCCGGAGCCCGGCGCGGTAAACCACTACCCAAACCAATACCCAGCCAATAAACTAAACGGTCAATGGCGTTGGCTTGCGCTGGTAATGGCGGGCAATCATTGGCTTTACGGATATCGGGCTTGATCAAATTATCAGTCATAATTAGCCTGTAAAATGTTGATAACCCGTGAGTGTGGGTAAGGTGGTGAACGGGGCAGGGTTTTGCGCGGTTACGGCATGATTTTGATAAAATAAAATAGGATGTGAAGTCATCATATCGTCAGTCCCGTTATTAGTCCCACTTCCACAAGCAATCACTTCGCCAATACAAGTAACTTGGGTATAAACAGACGGCAGCTCAATATGAGCTGGCAAGGTAAATGCCAATTCATAATCATCGCCGCCAGTTAGCTGACACAATAAACGCTCAGGTAAATCAACGCGAGATAACGGTTTGCTGGTTGGCAAGTGCTCAAGGTTGAGACGCATACTGACGCCACTTTGCTGGCAGATATGCCCCAAATCTTGGTACAGACCATCTGAGATATCAATCATCGCTGTTGCGCCACTATTTGCTAATGCTGCGCCCAACTGAATACGAGGTGTTGGCATATGTAACCGATGTGCCAGCTCAGTACCAATCGCATTATCCAGATGCTGCAACGCATAAGCGGCATCGCCAATTGTGCCCGACACATAAACTTTATCGCCGATTTGCGCACCTGAACGGTATACCGCGGGCGTGTTTGCAGCTAATAAGCCTTGCGCACTGACACTCAGTATTAACGACTCATTGCGCGTGGTATCACCGCCGATAAGGGTCACGCCAAATAATTGGCAGGCATGAAATAAACCCTTGGCAAATTCGGTGAGCCACTGCTCATTAGCGAGGCGCTCAGGCAATGCCAATGCCAGTAAAATACTATGCGGCACCGCGCCCATTGCTGCCAAATCTGAGACATTAACTGCGACCGCTTTATAACCAATGGCAAATGCCAGTTTATTAATTTCAACCCAATCAGCACTAAAATGCCGACCTTGCACCAAGGTATCAATACAGCTGACCAAGCGTGCGCCTAATGGTAGCGCCATCACCGCCGCATCATCGCCAATACCTTTTTCAATACTGTGCTGATGACCATTGGCGAGGGCGCTATCGACTTGCAGCTTTAAGAATATGTGCTCAATCAGCTCAAATTCAGTCATGGCTAGTCGTTGCTTTGTTGAACATTGTTTTCTTGAATGCTATTTTCTTGAGCATCGCTATCTTGATTACTCGTACCTTTCGCTGCCGCTACCAATTCTTTTATATTGGCATTAGCTTTATTCGGACGATCACGTTTTATCGCCGCATTATTGGCACTAATACGTGGTTTAGTCGATGCCGTTAGCTCGTTATCAAGAGCGTCATTAGCTGTACTATCAGAGATATTGACAGACGTAGTTACTTTAGCAGCGGCAGACTTTGTTGCCGATTTTTGCGAAGTACGTAGGTTAGCTTTGGTATCTGCTTCGACTTCAACCGCACGTAGCTCAATTGCCATTCTATCAAGTACCGCATTAATCAGTTTGTGCGCATCGGTTGCACCAAAGTGATTATTCAACTTCATTGCTTCATCAAGAACGACTTTATAAGGAATCTCTAGACGGTTTTGTAGCTCATACGCGCCAATTAGCAAAATAGCATGCTCAACGGTATCTAACTTATCAACCTCACGATCCAAATGCTGGGCAATCAGCATATCTAGCGCTTCAACTTGCTCTGGAATATCACGCATCATTTCATGATAATAGCCAATATGTACCGTATGCATGGCGTTAGAGGCGCGCGTACGAGCAGCAATATCATTGGGCGCATTATCTTTCCAGCCAAGCTTACCAGTCGTATCAAAACGGCGGTCAGTGACCAACCATTCGTACAAACCTTGCATGGCAAAGCGGCGTGCTTTACGGACAGCGGTGTGACTGGTCTTATAAGAAGACTCACTCATATCGAAGATTTGTTCACCCGCACTGCTGCTTGCAATACCAACAGCATTGGTAGTATCAGAGGTGGTTTGTGCGGTTTTCGCCGCGCTAATGGCGCGCTTGAGTTGGTCAGTCATAGGGGGTCAATACCTGAGTGTCGAAATAATGTTTTTAAATAGTGTTTTAACAAAAGCTGTTAAGGGTAATGCCAGTAATTGCACTATAGATAAAAGCAAAAGAGCATATGAAAATTAAACGGTTAATAAATCCTACTAACCGTTTAGCTCCTAGCTATCTAATAATGCGTAAGCGCTGCCAACATTCGTGACAACGCTTATCTAAAGTTTAAAAGAGTTTGTTTATATAAACAAAGCTTATTCAAATCATATTAACTTAAATAAAATGGCACTAATCAAAATTTAATTAAGCAATATCACTGCTGTCATCGATATCTAATTGCGACAATACCGCAATCATTTCTAGCACAACCATCGCCGCTTCCGAGCCTTTATTACCGGCTTTAGTACCTGCGCGTTCAATCGCTTGTTCAATACTATCGGTAGTTAATACGCCATTCGCTACAGGAATGTTATAGTCAGTCGCGACATTGCTTAAACCTTTAGCAGACTCGCTTGCTACAAAATCAAAGTGCGGTGTGCTGCCACGGATAATCGCGCCTAGCGCCACAATTGCATCAAAACGGTCTGACTCAGCCGCGCGCTGGGCGACTAATGGCAACTCAAAGGCACCCGGTACACGAATAACGGTGATGTTGCTGCCCAATACGCCATGACGAAGTAGCGCATCGATGGCGCCATCAACCAAGGACTCAACGACAAAACCATTAAAACGCGCGACTACGATACCAATACGGGCATCGGCATTTTGATGAAGATTGCCATCGATATGGGTGACGGCACTGCGCTGCTGTTGTAAATTTGACATAAAGATACCTTTGATTCTAAGTAAACATTATCGATTAGAGTAAATAGTTATTTTTTGAATATTATAATAGATAACTGAGTGAAAATAAGTGCTTAGCGCTATGATAACATTTTTTCTAATGCTGTTTTTGTTTTACAAGCGCATCTGAATGCCTTGTGCTGCCATATAGTGTTTGGCTTCCATAATCGTGTGCTCGCCAAAGTGAAAAATACTGGCAGCCAGTACCGCATCCGCGCCACCTTGTAACACACCATCCGCTAAATGTTGCAAATTGCCGACGCCACCTGAGGCAATCACTGGTACATTCACTTGACTGGTAATTTGCTTCATTAGTGGCAAATCATAGCCTTTTTTGGTGCCGTCACCATCCATTGACGTGACCAGTAATTCACCTGCGCCAAGCGCTGCCATTTTGATTGCCCATTCGACCGCATCAATTCCAGTCGGCTTGCGACCGCCATGAGTAAAAATCTCCCAGCGCGGCATAATAATGCCATTCACAGTAATGTCAGCAACGCGCTTGGCATCAATAGCGACAACGATACATTGATTGCCAAATTTTTGCGCGGCTTCACCAACGAATTCTGGGGTAAAAACGGCTGCTGAATTAATCGCCACTTTATCCGCGCCAGCATTAAGCAAGTTACGGATATCATCGATTTTACGGACACCGCCGCCCACTGTTAACGGCACAAATACCGTTTCTGCCATGCGCTCAACCGTATGATAGGTGGTGTCGCGTGCGTCACTGGTTGCGGTAATGTCCAAAAAAGTAATCTCGTCAGCGCCTTGCTCGTTGTAGCGCCTTGCCACTTCGACCGGATCGCCAGCATCTTTAATATCGACAAATTGCACGCCTTTCACCACACGACCGTTATCGACATCCAAACAAGGGATGATACGCTTTGCTAACATAGGGGTTTTCACCTTATAATCAATTCATTCCATAGGCGCAAGTGTAGCAAAATCACCACCATATCAGGCAGCTTTTCGCCAAATTAACGCGCTTTTAGTCAAAGTTCTGGCATTCGCGCTGTATTTGTCGCCATTACCGTCACTATTACCGTTGAAACTTGTTCTGATTACTGTCTATATTTATTCTTATTTACCTTTCCATTTACCTTTTTAATTGTCATAAGTGAGATGTCATGTCTGTTTATACCCAGTTAACCGATGCCCAATTTGCCACCTTTTGCCAACGTTTTGGCGTCTCTTTTGCTCGTGCCACTCCGATTACCCAAGGTATCAAAAATTCTAACTGGTTTATTCAGACGACTGACGATAATGAGGGTGAGCACTCTTATGTGTTCACCTTATTTGAAGAGCGTCCGCCAAGTGATATCGAAAAAATGGCGGTCATTCTTAATCAATTGGTGGGCAAATTACCTGTAGCCGCACCAATGGCATTGGTTGACAGTAACAGTAGCGCTGAAAAAAGCTATGTGATTCATTATGACGATAAAGCCATTACCCTAGTGCCATGTTTGAGTGGCACGCATCCCAAGCAAACCACCGAAACCATGTGTGCGGATATGGGCGCGGCATTAGCCGTACTCCATGAAACCTTGCAAGCATTGCAGCCAAGCGAAGATTATGGCGTGGCGCTGTATCCGTGGAACGAGGTGCGTGACCGCGAAATTCAGTTTATGCCCAGCGATGTAGCCAAGCTCATGCGTGATATTTGGCAATCTTATAGCGATTTGCCGCTTGATACCTTGCCAAAAGGCTTATGTCATCTTGATATGTTCGCTGACAATACGCTATGGAATCTAGAACAAGGCAATGAACAGCTGACCGGATTGCTCGATTTTACCGAAGTCAGTGTCGAGCATTATGTAATGGATATTGCTATTACTATTAATGACTTTTGTACCACGTGGGGCGATGCTGAGCAGGGCGAATCGGTTGATTTTGACCGACGTAAAATGGCAGCATTTTTACAAGGTTATGAATCTAAACGCGCTTTGGGTAACGATGAAAAACAAGCATTACCAATTATGCTTGCAAAAGCGGCAGTGATATTTTGGTTATTGCGTCTCAACGTCATTCATTACAACCGTACCGAAGGGCGCACGGGTGATAATATTATGGTTAAGAATCCTGACCTTATGAAACGTCTGGCTGCTTATCATTGGTCACATGTTGAAAAAGCGTAATATTTATCCAATAAGCTAAACCTTTTTAATAAAACCAGCTTAATAAAATCAGCTCAATGGGTCATCAAATAACAGCAGCAAATGACAACAGTAATGTGGCATATTGTCGTTGCAGATGGCGAGCACTCTATCTCTAAAAGGAATTTACCATGACCGATCAAATCGATAATTGGCATAAGCTGGCGCGTTATGATACCAATATGCAAGGCGAGCTACACGCCAACCTGCTACGCAATAATGATATCAAAGTATCCGTGCAAACATTAAGTAGCCTGCCGGGTATGAATTCAGGCGCTGTATTATGGGTGCAAGATACCGATTTGGCACAAGCCCAGCGTATTTTGGCAAGCATTGATACTAATCTTAATGATGCTGACCTCATCGACAATAATACGATAGTCCTCGATGGCACAGTAAACCGTTCAACGAATGGCGTTTTAACGAATGACGACAATGGTAATACTATTAATAAAGGCGGTAATGCGTAAATGTGTCAACTTTTAGGAATGAACTGTAATACTCCAACCGATATTGGCTTTAGCTTTGCCGGATTTCGTCGTCGCGGCGGCATGACCGACAGCCACGAAGATGGCTTTGGCATTGCGTTTTTTGAGCGCAGCCATTGCCCATCTAGTAATGGCGATGGGGGCAATGAAGATGTTCAAAATGCCTCAACTGGTTTGCGTTTATTCCATGACAACCGCCCCAGCCATTTATCCCCCGTTGCCGATTTGGTCAATAACTATCCTATTAAAGCCATGAATGTCATCGCTCATATCCGTAAAGCAACGCAGGGTCAAAACTGTCTGGCGAACACCCATCCCTTTACCCGCGAAGTGTGGGGCGAGCAGTGGGTATTTGCGCATAATGGACAGATGAACAAAGGCTTTATCGAGCGCTGTCAGCGTTTGCAAGATAATGGCAATGCATCGCACTGTCAGCCTGTTGGCTCAACCGATTCTGAAATGGCGTTTTGTTATCTTATTAATCGCTTAAAAAGCAGCTTTAAAACTCGCCCTGATGACCAAACGTTATTTAATTTTTTAACCACGCAATGTCGATATTTGGCGGCAAATGGCTTGTTTAATTGCTTGATATCTAATGGCACATGGCAATTGGCATACGCCGGCAGCTTATTGTTTTATCTCACCCGCCAAGCGCCGTTTGGTGAAGCAAAACTGGCGGATGATGATTTAGCCATTAACTTTAGCGATGTGACTACGGATAACGATAAAGTGACCATCATCGTCACTGTGCCGCTCACTGAAAATGAAAAATGGCAGCAGCTTGCAGTCAATGAATGCCTGATTTTTCAAGATGGCGAAGTCCTTTATAAAGACAGCCCAAGCCAACGGAAGTTTTTGAGTATTGAGGAAGGCATTGCCATTGCACGAGCGGTTGGGGCGAGTGTTTAGAGTTAAATGACCTTTATAGAAGCTGCCCACAACAACGCTTAAACCTTTCTCCAGACCCACAGATACACGGCTGCTTTTGGCTCACGGTCATGGCAACTGTAGGGTCAAGGAAGTACCAGCGTTCATTTGTCGGACTAGCAAATTTATCGTTTGTTTTTACGAAAGTAGATAGTTCATGATGCGCTTGCAACCCATTTTCAGTATTATAGAACGCTTTAAATTCAACTTGCGCGTGGCGTTTTCCCAGCTTTGACGTATGCTTTACTATTTTTAATCCCGCCCAGTCGGTCTCTTTTGCCCATGATTCTATCGACTGGTTATCAAGCAACTCTTGCTGCGCAGGCAACGTCGTCTTGATAATATAGTCCGGCTTGACCAATACGAAGGCGCTATAACGGCTACGCATCAACCGTTCTGCGCTGTCTGGCTTGATGCCATCTGTTTTATCAATATTGTCATGAAATTCCTGACAGCAGTCTTTATAAGATAACAGTGTGGTTGCCGCGCCTTTTGGATTGATTTGGCAAGGGCAGGTTAGTTGCGTTTTTTTAGTCATAAGTAAGACTCGTTTTTTAAAGTAAAAAATGACGATGTTAGGCGATTAATGGCGCAAACTATTTATGTAAGCTATCTATTCAAATTATCTATTAAAGCAGGCAACACGCCAACCTTAAGCTGTGCCCACGGTGCAGGATCGCGCAGCTGCTCCCAAAACGGTGCAAAAGGCGGTGCAGCGTACACCAATAATCCTAATAGTACATACAACAATAGATACCACTGCTTATCTTTATGTTGATAAAACTTCATTGCGGTACCTGCTGAGCGCTTGAGCGTCATTCCTGATAAATTCACGCTATACATCTCATCAAGCGTCAGATGCACCATTGCCCCACCAAATAAAAATAGCCCATAAAACCAGCTAACCGCTAGCGAGTTATGCAAGCCATAATAGCTTAAATAGGTCAGCCCTAGCCCTAATATTGCCATATACGGCACCGAATGAATCACACCGCGATGCACCGTCATGCTAGTAAATAATCGGAATACCACATAGCGCATAAAACCATAACCGGCAAGCCATAAAGCAATAAGTGCAATCAAGCTCAGCTCACTGCGCCAGTGCATCACCAGCCCAAAGGCAAAGATAAACGAGGCGATATTAAAGCCAAGTTTAATTGGTGTGGAATTATCAGAATCCAAGTCGGGCAGCAAGCCGCCTATCGTGCCAAGGGCTACACACATTAAAAAACCGGCGTCGTTAATCAATCCGGCTTTATACACCGTCAAGCCAATTATGCCACTGACCGCAAATGCGCCATTTAAGTGAGTATTGAAATTTGCCATAAACCATTACCATCGTGAGCTTACTAACTGCTAAAAAAGGACTAAATAGGCGCTAAAAAAGCGCACTATGATACCATGAGCCACCGCGCTAAATTCATAGAGATTTACATCATAAAAATCACAAGACTCGTAGAGATTGTCATCATGACCGATACTGTTCGACCCACCCCATCATTAACCATGCCTAAAGCAGAACTTGATTTAAGCTTTGCTGCTATTGACTGGCAAGCGCCATGGATGGCACATATCAGCCAGTTAAGCTTTCTTAGTGAAAGGGTGCAAAAACTTAGTAAGTCATTAGAGGAAAGCAATCAGATAAAACCTTCGGATGACTATTTTTATACTGAGAATTTGGCGATGCTAAAGGTTGATGAGAAAGTTGATTCTGCATCTAGTTTCGGTGTAAGCAGCACCATTATTGCTGATTTATTAAATACAGCCATGTGCCAAAAAGCCGCCAGCACTCATCATCAATATCAGCCACAAACAAAACCAACAGCAGATAAACAAGCGCATAGCTTAAAATTTGTATCGCAAGATGATTTACTAGAAGGTATAGGTTATGAGCAATTCATCGGCACGACGGGTCAAATTCCTACCCGTGAAAATTTGCACGATTTATTTAATGGTAGTATTTGGCTCACCTTTCCTAAGACCAAAGCCTTACTGAATTATCATCATATGCTTGAAATAGCTGCGCAGAATAAAAGTGCTATTAATAGCCCCAAAAATCCTCGAGGACGCGTACGCGATACGATTACGGTATTTGATGAAAATGGTGCGATATTGGTGACGTGTGAGCCAGAGATTGGCAAAGCATTGATTGATTTTAATTGGCAGGCAAGTTTGGTTACGCCGCGTGCTGATTGGGATAATCCGCTTGCGCCACGTACTGATGCCAAGGCAGCAGTATATATCTTTGGTCACGCGTTGCTTGAGCAACTTGTTGAGCCACGTAAAACCTTGTGCGCGCATAGTGTGGTGCTAAACGTGTCGCCCGATTTCTTTGCTCAAGCCTTGCCAGAACGGATGGCGCAGATAGATACGCTGCTGGCAGAGCACATGCATCTGCTGCTATCGCAAGAAAATGTCACCCCGCGCCAACTTGCCCCTTTACCCATATTAGGCGTACCTCATTTTTGGGCAGATAATGCGAATTCTAATTTTTATGAGGACAGCCGCGTCTTTCGTAGTGGTCGTCGCACGCTTGTATAAGTATCCGAAGCTTTAAAGCGTAGGTTATTGCTTAGGTGCTAAACCTCTGTTTCGTTTACTGTTTTGCCACCATTCATTAAGCAGTTAGGGTTAACAACTGTGCGCTTATTTGCTATGGTAAAAGGGCGCTTGTATCGATTGAAATGGTTTTTTATGGCGCTTATTCGTGCGCTTATAAGTAACGTTGTACAAGGAAACCAATTTCAATAATAACGATTTTCCCTTCTCCAAGCTATTTAGCCACCTGTTATACCGATAGACCTAACCTAATCTATAGCATAAATAAGGAAGCTACCATGAGTGACATTCTTAATGTAAAAGATACCTTAACCGTCGCTGGCAAAGAATATGCCTACTATAGCCTCACTAAACTGGCCACAACTTATCCACATATTGCAGAACTGCCGTTTTGCATGAAAATCGTGTTAGAAAATCTGCTGCGTAATGAAGATGACGGACAGTCGGTCGGTAAAAACCATATCGAAGCGGTCGCCAATTGGGATTCTGGGGCAGAAGCGTCAAAAGAAATTGCTTTTATGCCAGCCCGTGTTGTGCTGCAGGATTTTACTGGGGTACCCTCTGTCGTCGATTTGGCAGCCATGCGTGATGCGGTGGTTGAGCTCGGCGGTCGTGCCGAGCAAATTAATCCCTTTATTCCGAGTGAGTTGGTCGTCGATCACTCAGTACAAGTTGATGCTTACGGTCGTGAAGACGCAATCGACTTGAACGAAAAAATTGAATTTAAGCGCAATAATGAGCGCTATGAGTTCCTACATTGGGGCAAGAATGCCTTTAAAAATTTCGTTGTGGTACCGCCAGCTACCGGCATTGTGCATCAGGTTAATTTAGAGTATTTGGCGCGTGTCGTAATGGCAGCAGAGGTAGATGGCGAGTTGACGGCTTATCCTGATACGGTATTTGGCACGGATAGTCATACGACTATGATCAATGGTATTGGCGTCCTTGGTTGGGGTGTAGGCGGTATCGAAGCGGAAGCGGCAATGCTTGGTCAGCCTTCCTCTATGCTGATTCCACAAGTGGTTGGTTTTGAGCTAAAAGGTAAACTCACTGAAGGCGTCACTGCCACCGACTTAGTATTACGCGTCGTTGAGATGCTACGCGCCCATGGCGTGGTTGGTAAGTTTGTCGAATTCTATGGTGAAGGTCTGCATAGTATGCCGCTAGCCGATCGAGCGACGATTGCCAATATGTCACCAGAATATGGTGCAACCTGTGGTATTTTCCCCATTGACCGAATGGCGATTGATTATCTACGTCTCTCTGGACGTGAAGAAAGCCAGATTGAGTTGGTTGAACAGTATGCCAAGGCGCAAGGCTTATGGCACGATGCAGATACCCCTGCTGCGACTTATTCAAGTAAGCTGGAGCTAGATTTATCATCAGTACAGCCCGCGCTTGCTGGTCCAAATTTGCCACAGCAGCGAATCAATCTGTCTGACATGCACGAAAAATTTGGTGAAACCTTGACGGCGATGACCAAAGACCGTAAAAAAGAAATCGAAGCCAAGGTTCGCTTTGATGAAGAAGGTGGTAAACAAGAACAAGCTAAAACGTTGGCAGCCAAGCCCAAGCCTTTTTGCGCTGAAGGCAGTACTTACTGTACGGTCAAAATTGAAGATGAAGAGTATAGATTGCGTGATGGCTCAGTCGTTATTGCCGCTATTACTTCTTGTACTAATACCTCAAATCCAGCAGTGATGATTGGCGCAGGTCTGGTCGCCAAAAAAGCTGCGGCGAAAGGTCTAACGGCTAAACCATGGGTCAAAACCTCCCTTGCTCCAGGTTCAAAAGTCGTCACTGATTACCTTGAAAAAGCCAAATTGATGGATGAGCTAGAGAAAATCGGCTTTTATTTAGTTGGTTACGGTTGTACGACTTGTATCGGTAACTCAGGACCACTATTAGAGGCAATCGAAGGTGCTATCGAAGAAGGTGATTTGGTTGCCGCTGCTGTACTGTCAGGTAACCGTAACTTTGAAGGTCGTATTCATTCGCATGTCAAAGCCAGCTACTTGGCGTCGCCACCGCTGGTAGTTGCTTATGCGCTGGCAGGTACGGTTGATATTGACTTGACCACGCATCCATTAGGTCAGGATCAAGACGGCAATGATGTTTATCTAAAAGATATCTGGCCAACGTCAGAAGAAATTAATGAGCTAATTGCTAATAATATCGATGCTGATATGTTCCGCAAAAACTATGGTGAAGTGTTTGATGGTAGTGCTGCATGGAACGCTATTAGCTCAGCTGATAGTCAACTGTATCCATGGAGCGAAGAGTCTACTTATATCAAAAACCCACCGTTCTTTGATGGTATGACGATGGAGCCAGAAGGTATTCCCGATATTGAAGGTGCGCGTATTCTAGGTCTATTCGGTGACTCAATCACTACCGACCATATTTCACCAGCTGGTAATATCGATGCGGACTCTCCTGCGGGCAAATACCTGCAAGAGCGCGGTGTCATGGAAGCCGATTTCAATAGCTATGGCTCACGCCGCGGTAATGACGCGGTAATGACGCGCGGTACCTTTGCCAATATCCGTATCAAAAATACTATGATGGCTGGTAAAGAGGGCGGTTATACTTATTACTTCAACGGTGATAGCGCCACGTTACAAGACGGTCAAGAAATGGCTATTTATGATGCGGCGATGAAATATAAAGAAGACAAGCGTCCGCTGGTGGTACTAGGGGGTAGTGAGTATGGCTCTGGCTCAAGTCGTGACTGGGCAGCGAAGGGTACTATTCTACTAGGTGTCAAAGCGGTATTGACCAGCTCATTTGAGCGTATTCACCGTTCAAACTTAGTCGGCATGGGTGTGTTGCCGTTAACCTTTAAAGACGGTGAGAATGCAGCGACCTATAATCTAGATGGTTCTGAGGTACTTAGTATCACTGGTTTAGATAACGGTGAGAGCAAGATGGCAAAAGTCACCGCTACACGTGCTGATGGTTCGTCTGAGAGCTTTGATGTCAACGTCATGCTACAGACGCCAAAAGAGCGCGAGTACGTGCGTCATGGTGGTGTATTGCACTATGTATTGCGTCAATTGGCTTGCGAGAATAAAAACGTAGCTTAATTATTTGTTAGATTGAGTATAAAAAAAGCCCAATCCCAGTCAAAGTAGGGGATTGGGCTTTTTATTGGCTGATATCAGGCTAGAATAAAAAATAAACGATCAAACGTTTGGAAGAAAACTCAGAAGGTAATTCAGTAAAAAAATAAACAATTATCTAGTATATGATTATTGGTTTCTATAACATGAGCAGTATGATTTTTAACATCATAAAGAGCGTCGTCGTGGCTATAAAGCAATGGTTCAGTGCACAGACACCCAAGCAGTTTTTTTATACCAGTGCCATCTATGCTATAGGGGCACCGATACTCGGTATCTTTATTGCTGAACCTTTTATGTCAGCGATGATGATGTTTTTTTTACTGTTGTCTTTATCGTTCACGTCTGCTTACTTAAAAGATGAAATACCGTGGAACTATAATAATTCGTTTTTTATTGGCATGATACCTTTCTTTGCATTGTTTATGTTTTATCTAGGCTCTCCTTTGTCTTATTCTGAGGTAATTGATAATAAAAACCAGCTTGAGCAAGTCAGCGGTATGGTTCCTTCTGAACCATCCATACGCCGCGTGGGAAAAAATCGTTCTTCAGCCTTATTTATTGACGGTATTAGGCTACATTGCCGTTATAGCGACATTAACGACTGTCCCAAAATATATGCGTACGCCAATCAAAACGCCACCGTCCTCTATCAAGCCGATACGTCGATTGGTAGTGTTGCCTATGATATTCGCGTCGGCAATCAGGTGATTTATGATTCTGAGACGCAACATGGCACTTTTAAGGCAGCACAAAACAAGGAACGGCGACAATGGTTTTTTATGTTTGTATTGTTTATTTTACCCGCCTATTGGTTTTATAAGCATAGCAAGCGTCTTACAGAGATCATGCCAAAAATGTCGCGGGCGAAAATAGCTGAGATAAGAAGGCAGCAACAGGAGGTGGCAGACGAGGACGGCTGTGCGATGGCGATTGGTATTTTTATATTTTTTACTGTTGCTTTATGCACGGGATTAACAGGTTTGTTCCATCTTGCACTGCATAAATTTGCTATGGCAGCAATATGTCTGTTCTTCTGCGTTCTCAGCAGTTATGTGATTGTCGTGCTGTCAAAACCAGCGAAATCGTTATAAGCTTATTTCTCTTAATATATCTATTTATGAGTTAATAATGACCCGACGCGACCTCATTACCTTTATTACCCTTGCCTTTATGTGGTCACTCTCTTTTATTTTTTATCGTATCGGTGTGCCTGAGTTTGGCTCATTGGCATTTGCTAGTTTGCGTGTGGTGTTTGCCGGGCTAACCATGCTTATTTTTGTCGTATTTAGCGCGCATAACAGACAAGGTATTCGTGAACAGTGGAAGATACTTACATTGGTAGGTCTATTTTCAGCGGCTATTCCCTTTACGCTGTTTGCATTTTCAGCGCAGACCATTAACGCTGGCGTACTCGCAGTGATTAATGCCTCTGTGCCGATGATGAGCGGCGTTATTGCCAGTATCTTTTTCAAAGATAAACTTTCAAACAAACAAATAATAGGTTTGATTATTGGTGTTGTGGGCGTGGCTATTTTAATGAGTGAGCGTTTATTTGGCGCTGACAGTCATGAGCTTGGAGAGAGTGCAGCGTTAAGCACGAAGCTATTACCTTTAGCGTATGCCTTGTTGGCGTGCGTCGGTTATGCACTTGGCGCCAATATTACCAAAAACTATTTAGAAAATATCTCACCGATTGCCATTACCGCAGGCTCGCTAATGATTGCCAGCATTGTGATGTTACCGATTGCTATTTATGAATTCCCTTATGGTAGAACTATCAGTACAACAGCATGGTTTTCCGTAATTTGCGTTGGAGTATTTTCGACGGCCATTGCTCTTATTTTTATGAATCAGTTGATTAAAAATATAGGCGCGGTTCGGGCAACCAGTATCACCCTTGTTATTCCTATTTTTGCCATTCTATTTGGCTATTTGCTGCTGGGAGAAGCGTTAGATAGTGGTGCTATTATTGGTTCAGTAGTGATATTAATGGGCACTTATTTATCGCTAAACTTATCTTTAAATGTATCTATGAAAAATTTAAAATAGCTAAAGTTGGATGGCATTTGCGTTAATAACTTGCTGCGAGAAATAAATAAGTAAATGACTACCTAATGTTATCAATCTCCCATGAAAAAAGCCCAATTGCTAAGATTGGGCTTTTTATTAATGATTAGTTTGTGATTATTAAGGGCTCTGTAGCACTTATTTAATGTTATCGCCCCAAGTAACAATTGGCTTAGCTAAACGATAATTGGCGGCGGCACCTTTGGCACCCGCAATAGCAGCAATAAAGGTTAATAAGGTACTGATTAACCAAAATAGACCAGTATATAACGCTGCTTTACGCGCCACATCTTCCGCTTGTTGTAATTTTTCATCAGCCGTTTGCTTCGCTTCCGCAATTGCTTTTTCAGTTTTTACTTTATATTCAGTAAATGATTTCTGTACTTCACTGCGTACTTCCATTGCTTGTGGCTCAGTCAATCCTTCTTGTTGCAAGCGGTTGATAAGTGTTGGACCTTTGATTTCATTTTCAATTGCTACCATGCGCTGTTTGGCATAGTCATCAATATGACGCCAGGTATTGATATCGGTAAAGTCCATATTGGCAACTTGACCTTTTGTTTTTTCAAACATACCTTTAATCACTTCACTGGTTGCAGCGATTTGTTGTTGATTTAAGTTTTGCGTGTTTTTAGCAACCATTGCTTGCAAATCTTCTTCGCTAATATCACCTGTCACGCGCTGATACATTTCCTGAGCTTTATTTTGTACGCCATCATTTTGTGCAGCAGATCCAGCAGCAGTAGCGCCCACAGTGGCAGTTGTTGCTGCCGTTTTAGCCACAGTACTAACCGTTGCACCCACAGCATTACCAGCTGAGGCTAAAATACCAGTGGCGCTACTGAGAGTAAAAAATGTGGTGAGTAAGACGATTAGCGCAGCAGTCAGCATGCCAGTTAAGGTCGCATCTTTTTGATCAATGTCGGTGCCATCACCAAATAATGCTTCAGGCGCAGAATATTTAATCGCGAAGTGACCGGCAACATAAGCACTGACCAATGCGGTAACTGCTGCATAAATACCAGCCGCAATGCTGGTGCCCTTTAAATCAAATGGTAATATTGAGCTTAAGACTAGAGCGAGGGCAATCATCGCCATGACAACCAGCAGTCCCATTATCAGACCGGCTAGCACGCCACGCCATGAGGGACGCCGTTGGGGAGCATAAGTATGTAACATAGTCGTTCCTTATAAGGTATTGTTTTAATAATTATTTTTTAGCGTTATATCTACCGTGATTAAATACTTATAAATAAAGTATATAAATCTACTTATTAATATAACGATTACAATAGAAGTATAAGTAACAAGGAAAGTGTTTAGTAACCTATTTACGTAGAAAAAAACTAGCATTGTGTATAAAGGCGTAACACTATGTCAAAAAAAGGCGCGGATGTAATTTTGCGTAAGTTTTACAGTCAATTTTGCCATGTATAGGCAGTTGGTAAAGTGTCTATTAGCACCACTTCTCTTAAGTAAGCACCATGAGAAATGAGTACTTAAAACAAATACCAAAAAGCAAACAACAAAAAGCCCAACCATATAAATATGATTGGGCTTTTTGTTGTTGTATTAAATAGTCTCATCTAATGCAAAGCAAAAGTGCTATTCAATGACGCCATATAGTGGCGTCCCCACGGGGGTTCGAACCCCGGTTACCGCCGTGAAAGGGCAGTGTCCTAGGCCACTAGACGATGGGGACGCATAGGGTTGTTATAAAACATCTATAACGATTACAACATCAGATTGCTTAAAAAGCGGTGCCTAGACTGATGCTCTACAATTAGCAAGTATTTTATCATAAACAGTAGAGACTTATCATAAATAGTATGGTGGAGCTAAACGGAGTCGAACCGTTGACCCCTTGCATGCCATGCAAGTGCTCTACCAACTGAGCTATAGCCCCTCGCTAAGAGTGAGCACATTTTAGGGAAGTAAGGGGGGGTTGTCAACAGCTATTTTAAATAAATCGCAATAAATATCTTAAAAACTGAATTTAATACGATTTTATCTGAGTTATCCGTATAAATTATCGTGGATTTTGCTGACTAGCAATTTCTTTAAGGGCTTTATCGGTTGTAAATTCTGCTTGTGTGCCATCAGCAAACAGAACGGCACAACATTCAGTCGGAACATATCTGCCACTATTTTGGATGACTGCCATGACGCCTTTAACACCAATAATGTCCGTATCTTTTAATCGAGCTACTTGATGGTTGGTATAACTACAGTAAGTGGTATATATCCACTTTAAATCTTCAAAGTCCTGTCCAGCAGACAGTGTAAGGTCGGTATGATAAAGCTCTTCGACGACTTTACGATAATAGTGCTGTGCTTCTTTTAACGTTGGAAATACAACGTCTTGGCTCTCTATTGTGACGGTTTTAGCTGCCATAGTTATGTCCACTTGAGATGTTTAGTAAAATATTAGTTTTAAAAAGGATGGGGCAGACTTTCACTGACCCGTCCTCTTTAAATTAAAACACTATTCAGCAGCCAAGAAATCTGGCAATTCAGCAGCTTGTTTCTCTAATTTTTTCAATTTCTTTTTACCCAAGCCGCCAAGCACTTCTACGCCATGACGTAAGCGATTGAGCGTCATATCCGCGCCAATAATTGCCATCGAATTCATCACTGGTGTCGATGAGGTGCTACCGGCAATCGCCACAAAGAACGGTGCCATAAAGTCACGCATCTTAATATCAAGGGCGGCTGACAGTCCTTTCATGGTGGCAAAGATATTTTCTTCTGACCAAGTTGGTAAGGTCTCTAGCTGCCAAATAGACAGTTGTAGCATTTCGATGATTTGCTCATCTGATAGAGACTTGTGGCTAAAGCTTTCAGCGGTGATTTTCGGTAGGTTTTGGAAGTAGAATCCGCCCCAATTAACAGCGTCAGAAAGCAACTCGATACGGGGTTGAATGGCAGCAGCAATAGCCGTTAATTTGTCGCTATTATTCGCCCAGTCGAGGATTTTGTTTTTTAATTCTTCAGGGGTTAGGGCACGTAACCATTCTGCGTTTAGCCAATTGAGTTTTTCAATATCGAAAATAGGACCGCCAAGCGAGACACGCTGAATATCAAAGCTGGCAATCATTTGCTCTAAGGTGAATTGTTCGGCATCATCTGGCATCGAGTAGCCCATACGTCCAAGATAGTTGAGCAAGGCTTCTGGTAAGACACCCGCATCACGATAATAGGTGATTGAGGTTGGATTTTTACGTTTAGACAGTTTTGATTTGTCAGGGTTACGCAGTAATGGCATATGGCATAAAACCGGCATTTCCCAACCGAAGTACTCATATAATAATTGATGTTTAGGCGCCGAATTAAGCCATTCTTCACCGCGCAATACGTGGCTAATGTCCATCAAATGGTCATCGACGACATTGGCGAGATGATAGGTTGGTAAGCCGTCGGTTTTGAGCAGGACTTGCATATCTACTTGCGCCCATGGAATCTCAACCGTACCGCGCAGCATGTCTTCAATACGGCAGACGCCTTCGGTTGGTACGCGCATACGAATGACAAAGGGCATGCCATCGGCAACCATTTTATCGGATTCTTCACGGGATAAATTGGCATAGCGCCCGTCATAGCGCGGGGTTTCGCCGTTTGCCATTTGGGCTGCGCGCATGGCGTCAAGCTCTTCTGAAGTACAAAAACAGCGGAAGGCATGACCGCTATCGAGCAATTGCTGGGCATGTTGCTTGTAGATATCCGCGCGCTCACTTTGGCGATAAGGCGCATGTGGACCACCAACGTCAGGACCTTCTGCCCAGTCGAGACCAACCCAGCGTAAGGCATCCAAAATCATTTTTTCAGATTGCTCGGTTGAGCGCACTTGGTCAGTATCTTCAATACGCAAAATAAACTCGCCGCCGTGGGCTTTGGCAAATGCTAAGTTAAACAGAGCAATATAAGCGGTGCCGACATGGGGAAAGCCAGTTGGAGAAGGGGCAATGCGGGTGCGGACAGGGCGACTGTTAGACGTTTGGGCAGGCGCAATAGAGGTGGCTTGGGTCATAGAAATCTCAAAATATTAGGGTCTTGGAGCGAATAGACGTTAAAAAAGAAGGTAAAATGGCGTAAAATGTAGCGCTATTATAACAGGGATGACGACTATTTTTGTCGAAAACCCCAGTTGGCGCTTGACTACAGATATATCCTTGCGATAATAACGCATGACAAGTCATAACTTGTTTATTTTCATCTGATTTTTCACTATTACTGACCACATTGGTCGTCATTTATTGAGTTATTTGTGTCCTCATCTGATTGTAAAGATTTGCCTTTATCCGCTGACGCCTCATTAGCGTGCCTTGATGTGCCTCAAACTGAATCTAACCCAGCCGTAGATGCTGCACTCGACTTTAGCCATGATGCAGTATTGCTAGAGGAAACCGTGGCAGCGGTGCTTGGTATCAAGTCGCTACCTAAGCGTAAAGAGAGTAGCAAAGAAAGTAATGAAAATGATCAGCCAAAAGCCAGTGGCATCTATGTAGATGCAACCTTTGGGCGCGGTGGGCATAGTCGTTTATTACTCTCTCAGCTTGCGGATGACGCGAAGCTTATTGTCTTTGATAAAGACCCGACCGCGATTAGCGTCGCGCGCGAATTGGCAGCGACAGACCACCGAGTAACCGTGGTTCATGAAAGTTTTGCCACCCTAACTGACAGCTTGGCGGCAATGGGTATCTCCCAAGTCGATGGCTTGATGGCAGATTTGGGCGTATCGTCACCACAAATCGATGATGGCAGTCGCGGCTTTAGCTTTATGCGTGATGGCGCGATTGATATGCGTATGGATACCAGTCGCGGCGAGTCGGTTGCCCAGTGGCTGAGCTATGTTGATGAAGAGACGCTTGCCAATGTGCTGTATGACTTTGGCGAAGAGCGTCACAGTCGCCGTATTGCGCGTGCCATTAAAGCGATGGACAGTTTTAATTCTACTTTAGCCTTGGCTGAAGTGATTAAAGTGGCGCATCCAAAATGGCAAAAAGGCAAACATCCAGCAACCCAAAGCTTTCAGGCGATGCGTATCTTTATTAACAATGAGTTGGGTGATGTCGATAGCTTTCTAGAACAAAGTATCCCTATTATTAAAGCCGGTGGTCAACTGGCGGTAATTAGTTTTCATTCATTAGAAGACCGTCGTATTAAGCAGTTTTTGCAACGCCACAGTAAAGGGCAATATCCGGAAGATGAAAATCTGCCGATGGCCCCCAATCGCCCGCGTTATTTTGGCAAGCCCAAGCGTATCGCGCCAAGTGCTACTGAAGTCAAACATAATCCAAGAGCTAGAAGTGCGTGGTTACGGGCAGCAGTGCGTACGGATACCGCGTATCAAGAAGATACTAAGTAAATATAAACTTTTAACTGGCTATGTTATTTTAAAATAGCTACGCGTCTGTTAAAAAGCCGTAAATATTAGCTGCTACGCTAACAGGTTGCTTTTTATAGGACGTTTTGCATTTAATGGTTGTTATCTTGCGTGGTTCATTATCTTGCGTACAAGCTTGTTTTGCATAAGTGGATATTAGTAGGCAGGTTTTAGTGGGTGCTAGCAGCTGACGTTATTCCGCGTGAGCTGTATTCGTTTTTTTATCATTGAGTTTATTTTTTGAGACCGTCATGGCAATAACTGGCAGATCCACAACCCGTCATCGTGCTAAATCCATGCCTAATACTGATATTGGCGAATTGTTCGTGCAGCGTTTTAGTATCGTGCGAGTCTATGTGGCAATATTGCTGTTGTTAGCAGCGGCTATTGTATGGAGCGGTATCAAAACTGCCGAATCGATTCAGCAATATCATCAGGATTATAAAGCTTTACAAGATATGAAAAAACAAGAGCGCACGCTACAAATTGAGCATCAGCGCCTGTTGATTGAGCAGCAAACCTTTAGCGCCACCCCGCAAATTGCCAGCCGTGCGGTTGCCGAACTGGGGATGTATACCCCAACTTTTAAAGACAAGCTTATTATCCAGCCGGGGGCTGCCGTTGCCATACCTGAAGCGGTAAGCACAGCTAGCGTGGAGGCAGAATAATGAGTGACAATAAAAACACTACTGACCCTAAAGTCGTTAAAAAGCCGAGAGCTGCTGCTACTAAAAAATCAGCCAGTGGTAAAGTGACCCCGCCTATTCGTCGTAGCAGTACCGGTAATAGTACTGGCAAAAGTGGCATCAAAAAAACCGCCGATAAAGCTGCTGGCAAGCGTCCAGTGCGCAAAACCACGGCAAAAATAAGTGCTGCTAAAGCCAGTACCAGAAGTCGCTCGACCAAAGTCACCAATCGTCTTAAAAAGAGTGACAGCCAAGGCGCTTATACCAGTATCAAAAATCGTAAAAGTAAAAAAGTTATCTTTAGTAAAGCCTCAGGTGCCTCAACGCGAGGCGGTTTTGAATATGATAAGAATCGCTTTCGTACCATTTGGGTTCTGTCGTTTATTATTTTAGCAATGCTGATTGGACGTGCTTTCTACTTACAAGTGGCGAATGCGCAGTTTTATCAAGACAAAGGTAATGAGCTCATTACCAGTGAACGCACCCAAAAATCGTATCGCGGTATGATTACCGATCGTAATAATTTGCCGTTGGCAGTGAGTGCGCCTTTAGCGACTGTCTCCTTTAGTCCATTTGATTATGCGCGTGAATATTACGAGGTAAAACGGGTTAAGGTGAGTAATCCTGAGCAGCCAAAATTGCAAGCACGCATGCAAAAGCGCTTGGATGACATGGATTTAACGATTCTTGCGGCAGCTGCCAATATACCAGTAAAAGACTTGCAAAAAGTCACCAAAATTGATGACAGTCTCGATGTGACCGATGAGGCGCTGGTGAAAAAAGCACTGCCTTCTGGTGCTGGCTCGCATTATCTACCGCTATTAAATAAAGTCACGCCTGAAATTGCCCAAAGTGTCAGCTCATTAGATTTCCCCGGCGTTTATGAGAAAAACTTTTTCCAGCGCTTTTATCCGCAGCCGCAGCCAAACTCGCAGTTATTGGGTTTTATGGGGCAAAATGCCAATGATCCAGAAGGCGGTTATGAAGGGCGTGCTGGTATTGAACGTCAGTATGAAACTGAGCTTGCCGGTAAAGATGGCAAAGTTTTAATTTTAAAAGATGCCAAGCAAAATAGCTTAAAAGAACTCAAACAATTAGAACCAGAAATCGCTGGGCAAAATGTAGCGCTGACCATTGACTCACGCTTGCAGTATTTGATGTATAAAGAGCTTGAGAGAGTCGGGCGCTTGCGTCAAGCCCTGTGGTCAACGGGGATGATTGTCGATGTGCAAACGGGTGAGGTGCTTGCCTTGTCCACATGGCCGTCTTTTAACTCAAACAATCTAAATGAGATGACCGGTGAAAACCAGCGCAATCGGGCCCTACTTGATGTCTTTGAGCCGGGTTCGGTGATGAAGCCATTTACGGTTGCGGCGGCGCTAGATTCAGGTAAATATACGCCTACCTCGTTAATTGATACCAATCCTGGCTCTATTCATGTCAAAGGCTATACCATTCGTGACCATGAAAATCTAGGCTCGATTAACATGGCAACGCTGCTACAAAAATCAAGTAACGTCGCCTCAACCAAGATTGCTTTATCCTTGCCACCTGATGCCATTACCAATATGCAAAGGCAGTTTGGCTTTGGCACAAAAACGCCACTTCAATTCCCCGGTGAAAGCAACGGCTTGCTGGTCACCCCAAAAGCAAAAGAGCTGTCACGCCGCGCTACCATCAGTTATGGCTATGGTTTAGAGGTGACGTTAGCACAAGTGGCACAGGCATATGCAGCATTAGCAGCAGGCGGTGTGATGCATCCGCTCACTTTGATTAAACATGACAAGCCGCTGCCCAGTAAGCGGATCATGGCGCACGAGCAAGCGATGTCAATTGTGCAGATGCTAGAATCAGTGACCGCGCCCGGTGGTACAGCGGTGGCTGCGGCTATTGATGGTTATCGCGTGGCGGGTAAAACAGGTACATCACGCCGTATCAATCCTGAAGGTGGCTATTATACTGACCAATATCGCAACGTTTTTGCTGGTATTGCCCCAGCGTCTAATCCAAGATTGGTTGGTGTGGTGTTGGTTGAAGATCCGCGCGGACAGTTTTACGCAGGCTTTACCTCGGCTCCTGTTTTTCATAATGTGATGAAAGAGGCGCTGCGTTTATATAATGTGCCGCTCGATAAGCCGTTACAGACTAAGTAAACCGCTGCAAAATAAGTCAGGCAACGTTGTTGTTTTACTTTAGTGTTTGCTGATTTTAATGCTCCATTACCCTTAATATATTTAGGATGTAAATTGCCCATGCCAACATTGCCACGCGATATTACTTTGCAGCAAATACTAGACCAGATTCCTTATAATGAGGTTAAGGGTAATTATCGCGTTGAAGGTAGTTATTGTGTTGAAAGCAATCTACAAGGGCAATGGTTGGCATTGCTCCAAGCAGTTTCCAATCTAGAGTCATTGGCTCACTTACCTTTTCAAAATATCAAATTAGACAGCCGCGCAGTCGCTACAAATGATGTGTTTGTATTGTTAGCCAGTCAGACGAAAGACTGCCAAAAGAGCCGTGACTATCTCTATCAAGCGACAAAAAAAGCGGCTTTTATTTTATCAGAAGTTGATCCTCAAGCTCTGTTCACTACTGAATCGCCTGCTTGTCCGGTTATTTATGTACCCGATATTCGTGATTTTTTGGGTAGTTTAGCGCAGGCATGTTTGCAATATCGCCAGCCAGTCACCTTGCCAATTGTAGTTGCGGTGACGGGCACCAATGGCAAAACTACCATCAGTCAGCTGGTCGCGCAATTGGCGCAATTAACGGGTATTAGCAGCGCGGTGATGGGTACGGCAGGTAATGGCAAACTTGGCGCGCTGATACAAGCCAGTCATACTACGGGTGACGCATTAGCAGTGCAGCAATTTTTATATCAAATGGGCGAGGAAAGTGCGGATTTATTGGCATTAGAGGCAAGCTCGCATGGTCTTGATCAGCAACGTTTGCAAGGAGTGCCGGTCAGCGTTGCTATTTATACCAATCTCAGCCGCGACCACTTAGATTATCATCCCACAATGGCAGATTATGTGGCAGCAAAAGCCAGATTATTTGATAGTACTCATTTTCCTACCTTAACCCATGCCATTATCAATATCGATGATGAGTATGCAAAAGTAATGCTAGATATGGCGCATGCCAGTGGCTTGACAGTCTGGACCTATAGTTTAGATGCAACATCGACAGCGACTTTTGTAGCATCGCGTATTGCACCAAGCTTGCAAGGGGTTGAAATTACCTTACAGAGCACGTTTGGTGATATTGATATTACAAGTCCTTTACTCGGACGCTTTAACGTTGCCAATCTACTTGCCGCGATTGCAGCGGCAGTGGCATTGGGCATTGATATTGAGCGTATGGCAGATTTAATACCACAATTGCAAGGCGCAGTTGGACGTATGCAACGCGTACCGTCAAAAGATGGCTGCTTTATCGTCGATTACGCGCATACACCTGATGCCTTGGTGCAAGTATTGGACAGTCTGCGTACTCATTGCCAAGGCAAGTTATGGGCGGTATTCGGCTGCGGTGGTGACCGCGATACCGGTAAGCGTCCATTGATGGCGCAAGCAGGATTGGCAGGTGCAGATCAAGTGATATTGACTGCGGATAACCCGCGCACCGAAAATCCAAACGTCATTTTACAAGACATGCAAGTAGGTATGACTGCTGAGCAATATCAGCGCACGCATATTGAGCCTGACCGCCAACGGGCAATTACATACGCAGTCAATCATGCCAGCGCCAACGATATTGTGGTAATTGCTGGCAAAGGTCATGAAACCTATCAAGAAATTAACGGGGTCCGTCATGATTTTGATGACAGCGTGATTCTGCAACAGGCATTGCAACGCACCTTGCAACAAGCTAAGCAGGTATAAAAATATTTAGCGTGATAAAAATATAACCATCATAGTGAATGGTATTGTCAATACGACAAGAAATAAGACAAGGTAATCGTTATGACCGCTGACAAAAATAACCATGTAGCGTCGCAAGGACTGTATGTCTGGCAAGCAGACAATCTGCTGGCAGCAACAGCAGCACTTGATGGGTACTGGCAGCTCGGTGACAGGCAGCTAGAGAACAGTCAGGCTACTGTAGCAGTTAATATCTCCAGCACCCGCATTGCCACGGATACCCGCAACATCCAAGCTGGTGATATTTTTTTAGCCATTATTGGTGATAATTTTGATGGTCACGATTACCTTGATATTGCAATTACTCAAGGGGCAAGCGCTGTTATTGTGTCGCGTCCACTGGTAACTGCCATTGCTAATAATATTCCGCAATTGGTGGTAACAGATACTCGTTTGGCATTAGGACAATTGGCAGCGTATCGTCGTCAGCAGCATCCAGATTTGACGATTATTGCTATCACTGGTTCAAGCGGTAAAACAACCGCTAAAGAGATGCTAGGCAGCATTTTTAGTCGCCTAGCACCGACTCTAATTACCCGTGGTAATTTAAATAATGACTTTGGCGTGCCGATGATGATGCTTGAGCTGACCGATCAGCATCGTTATGCCATTTTAGAGCTTGGCGCGAATCATATTGGTGAGATTGCCTATACCACAGAGCTTGTACATCCTGATGTGGCGTGTATTTTAAATATTGGCACCGCGCATTTAGGGGAGTTTGGTAGCCGTGACGGTATTTACCAAACCAAAGCAGAAATTTTTCATACCTTAACGGATAAGCAAGTTGCCATCGTGCCTGATACTGATGATTATGCCGAGCAGTTGCGAAAAATTGCGAATGTCCATACATCGCAGGTACTTGGTTTTGGCAGCACCGATGTGACCGCCAGTAACCTTAACGTCCATGCTGAAGGCAGTGAGTTTACCTTGCATCTTGGTAGTCAATCAGGTGAAGTCAGCTCACCGCTGGCAGGTGAGCATAATGTGAGTAATGCTTTAGCAGCCGCAGCGTGTGCCTATGCGCTCAATATTGATATTCAAGATATTGTTACTGGCTTGAACCTTGCTCGTCCAGCAAAAGGACGCTTAAACAGTCAAATGCTCGGCAGGCATCGCCTGATTGATGATACTTATAATGCCAACCCGCATTCTGTCCGCGCTGCTGCGCACGTATTAGCCGCGCAAACAGGCATCCAAATTATGGTGCTGGGCGATATTGGTGAGCTTGGCGCGGCGGCTGTTAGCGAACATCATGACCTTGGGCATGCGATTGCGGACACGGGCATTGATATGCTGCTGTGTGTTGGCGAGTATGCTGCGCACACTGTTGCTGGTGCCAATACAGATGGAAATACCAATGCCGTTGGCGGTATTGAGGCACACGTATTTACCGATAAAGCCAGTTTGTTAGATTTTTTACAGCCGTATTTACAGGCGCAGCAAGCACAGCCTTGTACTGTGTTGTTCAAAGGCTCTCGTTCCATGCAAATGGAATCTCTTATTGATGCGCTAGTAAAGGAGTAGACCGTGTTAGTTTGGTTGTTTGGATGGCTTGGGCAATTTTATTCTCCGTTTTATGCGGTCTCTTCGTTAACGCTGCGTGCGTTACTGGCGGTGATTACGGCACTTGCCTTTAGCCTGTTTTTTGGTGGGCGCGTGATTCGCCATTTACGTACCCTAAAATATGGTCAAGCGATCCGTAATGATGGACCGCAATCGCATTTGATTAAAACGGGTACGCCAACCATGGGCGGGGTTTTGATTTTAACCGCTATCGGGGTCTCAACCTTATTATGGGCGCGGCTTAATAATCCTTACATTTGGATTTTGCTGGTCGTTATGGTTATTTTTGGCTTGGTCGGCTGGGCAGATGATTGGCTAAAAATTAAGTATAAAAATCCGACTGGTTTAATCGCTCGTAAAAAATACTTTTGGCTGTCCATGGGCGCATTATTCGTCGGGGTATCTTTATATTATATCGCCACGCAACAAGCCGACATCAACACCACGCGTGAGATGCAGGATGTGTTATTACCTATCTTTAAGAATTTAACGATTCCATTCTCCGCGGTGCCATTCGGTATTGGTTTTATTATCTTTACCTACTTTGTGATTAATGGTGCGTCCAATGCGGTCAATTTAACCGACGGTTTAGATGGTTTAGCAATTTTACCGGTTGTGTTGGTAGCCGCAGGTTTAGGCGCGATGGCATATGTATCAGGCGACGTTCGATTTGCCGATTATTTGCATGTACCGTATATTGCTTATAACTCTGAGGTGATTATCGTCTGCGGGGCGATGATTGGCGCCGGACTTGGGTTTTTATGGTTTAATGCCCATCCTGCACAAGTCTTTATGGGGGATGTGGGCGCGCTATCATTGGGTGCTATGCTGGGTACAATTGCGGTGATGACGCGGCAGGAGATTGCTTTTGCGATTATGGGTGGTTTGTTTGTCGCTGAAGCATTATCGGTGATTATACAGGTAGGTTCATACAAGCTGCGCAAAAAACGCGTCTTTCGTATGGCACCATTGCATCATCACTTTGAAGAAATCGGCTGGAAAGAGACGCAGGTGGTCGCACGCTTTTGGATTATCGCCATTGTATTGGTGGTGCTGGGTCTGATGACCTTAAAACTGCGCTAGACATTTTTGTTAGCATAAAAAAAGCCACTTCTTCAGCGTAAGCAGTGGCTTTTTTGTCGCTTACTGTTCAAATTTTGGTAAGATGCTCAGCATATTTGACCGATTTTGAGATGCTTGTGTCCTTATTTATTTGCCCTATTTGTCAATCGCCCCTCCAGCCTGCTGCCGATACGTGGCGCTGTGATGGCAGCTTGCAGCCAAAACAAACGATACATCCTTTTGATGTGGCGCGCCAAGGTTACGTTAATTTATTACCTGTTCAACAAAAAAAATCTAAGGAGCCGGGCGATAGCCAGCAATCTATTATTGCCCGCCAGCGCTTTTTAACTGCAGGTTATTATCAACCGTTAAAAGACCTAATTTGTGAGCAAATGACGCAGTTATTGGGGCAAAATAAAACTGGCACTGATAATGAGAGGGCAGAAATAAACTGGCTAGATATCGGCTGCGGTGAAGGTTATTACACCCAAGCCATGGCGCAGCAAGGAATTATCGACAACTTAATAGCCGCCGATATCAGTAAACCGGCATTGGTAGAGCTTGCAAAATCCAGTAAGATAAAGGATAGGTTGTGGTATCAACAAGGCGCTAATCAAGAAAATTCTAATAAGAAAACAGCTATTTATCCACTGGTAACCAGTGCCGCGCATTTGCCATTAAGTGCTGGCAGTATGCACGGTATTAGCAGTATTTTTAGCCCTATTTTGCCAGAAATATTCGCGGATATGCTAAGAGAAGAGGGTTGTTTAATCATTGCTAAACCTGATGTTGGGCATTTAATGAGCTTGCGCGAGGCATTATTTGATAGCGTACGTGAACACGATTCTGATAAATTCTTACCGACCTTAGCGCCATATTTCACGCTAGTAGCAACCCATCAAGTGACAAGCGCGCTAAGCTTGCCAGCTGACGCCTTGGCAGACTTATTAACCATGACGCCTTATGCCTATCGTGCCCGCGTAGAGAATCGCCAAGCGCTGTTAGCCAATGCAGCAACCGCACCTTTTGCTACTGAAGCAAAATTTGTGATTTATATTTTACAAAAACGTACCGCGAATACGCTAGATACTGATATTCGGAATTAAAGAACCGGTCCTATCGTTGCCACGATATTGTTCCAGATACGATAAAATAATGGCCATTGTTCGACTTGTTCGCGCTTAACTTCGACCGAGTCGGCGATATATTGATATTGGCGCGCCATAATATCAGCGGCTAATGCCTTATCGCTCATGACCACGTTATTTTCATAGTTGAGATCAAAGCTGCGTAAGTCCAAATTGGTTGAGCCAATCAAGCTGATTTCACCATCAACGGTCAAAGTTTTGGCATGTAATAAGCCCGGCTTATACTCATAAATTTTGACCCCAGCTTCTAATAATTCCCAATAATAACTGCGACTGGTGGCAGCGACGACGAATGAATCGTTATTTTTTGGGAAAATCATCGTCACGTCCACACCGCGATAAGCGGTAGCACATAAGATGCTAACCAGTGAATAATCGGGTACAAAATAGGGCGTTGAAATCATCAAGGTATGCTGAGCTTGACTGATGAGCGCGCCCAAAAATTGTGGAGAGGCACCGCGCTGCTGAATTGGACCATCAGCAAAAACCTGCGCGGCAAAGCCATTTTCTTTTGGCTGTGTGTCATAAGAAAAACTGCTCAGTGGCGTGTCGGGATTTTCCATTAACCAGTCACTGGCAAATAGCATCTGATTTTGCGCAACTACTGGACCTTCAACACGCAGCATAATATCGACCCAAGGTGCATACTTTGGCTTTGGGGTAAATTCAGGATCCGCGCAATTGCGACTGCCGCTATAGCCAATTTTACCGTCAATGACCGTGATTTTACGGTGATTACGCAAATCAATACGGCTAAACAGTAATACTTTAATAAAATTACTAATCGGTAGCGCCACGCTAACTTGTACGCCCGCAGCCTTCATCTCTTTCCATAGCTTCGAATTCACCATCTTCCGTGACCCCATGCCATCAACCATGGCGCGGCAAGTAACGCCGCGTTTTGCTGCCCGAATCAGCGCTTGCGCGGTATCTGTGCCCATGCCATCGAGCAGCCAAATATAATACAGTACATGAATATGATCGGTTGCGGCATCAAAATCGGCAATCATACGGGCGCGGGTCTCATCGGCATCTGCCATCAGCTCAGCACGGTTGCCAAGCGTCGTATGATAGCCTGTAACATTGGCACCATAAGCAAATGCAGCATGATATTCAGGCTTGACCCCTAGACGTAATGCCGCATCACTGCCCAATACATCAGGCGCTTGCTGGTGCAGTTTATCAATAATGGCGCGATTTTTACGCTCAAAATCCCGACCCAAATGGATTTCTCCGAACAGCCAATAGATAACCACGCCGGCATAGGGCAGTAAAAACAATACAACCAGCCATACCAGTCGGGCAGGTGAGGTCATGTCGTGACGCGATAATACCCGCAGCGAGATGATAATCAGTAGAATCAAATGAAGAATCAGAAGAATGTTAACGACATTTATCGTCATAGGGGTCACCCGTTTATTATTATGTATAAAGTCAAACTATGGGCATTAACCGTTAAGCATTTGGCATATTCATTACTTGAGTATAGCGCGCAGGATTAAATTTTATCGTAACCACGAGCATACCAATAAGCGTGATCAGCAACATGACCCAAACCGCCTGAAAACTGCCCGTCCATTCACGCAGCACGCCTGCAATATAAGGAATAATGGCGGTAATAATGAAGCCAATCCCTTGTACAAATGCGGTCAACGCGCCAGCAAGCCTTGGCTCAGATAAATGATCAAGCGTCACCGTCAAAGTTAAAGAAAAACACGCCCCAAGCCCACAGCCAATCATTGCTACCCATAGGATAAGAAGGGCATTTGGCATAAGTAACAGTCCAATAAACCCGAGTACCTGAATACCCACTGCAAAAAACATCCAAGGACGCCGATCTAAACGTTTTGCTGACAGTACGGGCGCGCCTAATGCTCCGACCACCTGTAAAATGGTCATAATACCAATCAGCTCGCCACTATCCTGCGCGCTCCAGCCCATACCGCGTGCATAGCTTGGTAGCCACGCAATCATACATGCGTAACCCGCGTTTGCTAGACCAAAATAGCTGGCAAGTAACCACGCGCGCTGCTTGCTAAAAAAGTTAATTTTAACAGCGTCGGTAGTGCTATCTAACGCCTCACTGGCTTTTAACCACCATAGAATCAGCGTAATTACTGGAACAATCAGCCATACGCCCAAGCCTGCTTGCCAATGTCCATAATGCTCAGCCACCAGCGGACTTATCATGGCAGCCATACCGCCACCAGTCATCAACGCTGCTGAATAAATACCCATCGCTAGTGGCACGCGCCGAGGATACCAGCGTTTTACCACGCCCGGAGCCATTGCCTGTACCACCGCAATCCCGATACCGCCAAGCAAAGTACTGGCAATCAATGCCCAACCTGTGCTCAATCCCAATCGCCAAAAGCCTGAGGCGGCAATCGCCAGCAAGCCCCCTTTAATCCAAGCGCTTTCACTTAACTGCTTACCAATCCAGGGCAGTAATAATGGAAATATTCCCATACACAGCATCGGCAACACCACCAGTAACGACGCTGTCTGCAAGCTGATGCCGGTACTCGTACGAATCTCCGCCAGTAACGGACCTGTAGACGTGAGCGTCGGGCGTAACGTCAGCGCTAGGGCAGCAATCACCACCATCGGCCAGTATATCGCTACTATTGACGGGCGGGTTTGAGAAGGCAGGTACTCATGACTCATCACAGATACTCAGTATTTATAAATAATAGATGGCTTTTGAGCAGATAAACGCGCATGAATAGTGGCATTCATCGCTATAAAAATTTGTGCCAGTCTACTCTTTTTATACTCATTTGTAAGCGTCAAGCTGTGCAGCAAACGTAACGGCTTGAGTGTTAATAAAACACCCTTAACAAAGTAAAAACGCTGCCTTATAAAAGCTAAGATAGGTCACAAAAAACATAGTATAACTGCGACTATAATAAAACATATAATGCACAAGGGAATCGATGCATCCGTGCTACAGTAAAACACGCCACCCTAATAACAAGAATAAAAACAGCAGAAATAAAAACTGGCTCTAGAATAAGAAGAATATACGCATGCTATTCCTTTCATAAGTGAACATTACTTAATTTATTTACTCATGAAAGGGATAGCATACTTGTTACAGTTATGGAATACTAATAAAACCCATGTAACGGCAAACTACAGATTGTAGTACCGTCTTAATCTCATAAAACTACTGTTATGACTTTATTGTCATGCCGTCAGCCTTATGAGATTATCATGATGAACCCCAAGTTACCCACCAAGCTTGAATGATATAAGCTTTTATTTGAAAGGATGCTCAAGAATGTTTAAAACCAAAACCCCACAACAAGAAACGTTTATTCATATCGTACACAGCCCGCGCCTAAAACCGCTTAAGCGCCAGCCTGCGGTTAAATGCACGGTAGCTCGCGGACCGATTGACAAAGCCTATTTGGCAGAATTGGCAGGTTCAGATGAATACATCTCGATTGCTTTTTGCTATAAAAACTATAATGACGAAGCCAAGCCACGCTTGAGTGAAAACGAAAGCTGTGCAGTAATTAGTGTTGAAAAAGCCAAAGAGCTGCTACACACTCAAGTGTTGGCAGAAGAAGCATTAACTTCAGTGAGTATTATTCTATTTAGCGCCGTCTCGCAAACCTTTGGTGGTTTCTTAACCGATGGCGAAACCAACAAGCGCTATGTCTTATCAAAAGGTATCGAGTACGCGAACCTAACTTCTATATAAATCCTATCAGTGTCCTTAGATTGAATACAGCCTAGTAATGATAAGCTGATTGATTTTAAAAAATGACGCCTCGGGTAACGAGGCGTCATTTTTTAATGGGTAAAATAGCAGCTATTGTGCTTAGCTACTGATTGATGGCAGCTGAGGCACGCTCACTATTTGGCAGTTACTTGCTGGTAAACAGTAGGGTTCTAGTACCATTCACTGTCGGCTGGTTGATGGTGACCTTACTACTTAAAATATCGCCACGAGCATTGATTTTGTAGCATTCTGACGAGTTGCCTTCAGGGTCGTAGCGCAGCAGAAGATTGCTTGAGGTATTGATACAGAACCACGCGGTATTATTGCTCTCTCGTATGAGCGACCAGTCCTGATTGTACTCTCCTATTTTTTGACGGCGGCTACTGTCACTATAAACGGTTTCCATGATCAGTTTGCTACTGTCGCCCACTGCTGCGGTTTTAGGAATGGTGGTGGTTTGGTTTGAGAGTGAGTATTTACCCTTACTATCCGTAAAGCCGTGAAATATTAAAGGATTTAGGCTGAAATAGTTAATGGCAACCGATTGATCAGTGACCTGATTATTCATCTTATTAAGCGTATTAATCTCTGCGCCTTGTACCGATTTATTATTAAATACCATATTACCTTTTGGTGTGACTTTGAGGTCTGCTGAGGCTATCTGGTTGTCTACTACCGCCGTTAGCGTCGTGCTACGCGCTTTGGTATAAATGTTAAGTAGGGCAGTCTCAACGGGATAGTGCGTCACTATATTATTGCCACTTTCTGTGGTGCCACCATGCATGCCGCTAGCACAAGCACTTAAGCCCAGTCCTGTAACTAAAATAATGCCTAATTTTTTCATGATCTGCTCCTGAATATATTTTAGGAAGTTGTGGGTTATTCACTGGCTATTAATGCTTAAATTAGTGCGTAAAGCGTTATTGACCCCCTAACTATAGTCGAATTCTTAGGCGATGGCATCCACCATAAACGCTAGACCTCACTATCATTACATCAAGATAACAACCAGATACTTTCTAAGCGTAAAACCGCAAAGCATGATGTTTATGCGACTGTCTATAGGTATAAAAGTGTTATAAAAATAGTCGTCGCCTCTACATTTTTTAACAAAGTTATTGAATGCGGTATTTAGATTTTGGTGTAGCTTTATTAAAGCGTCTGGATAGATGCGACTAGTGCTTAATGTTTGATGCTTAATGTTTGAATTGTCAACCCACTACTATCAAGGATGATAAGATGCATAAAATTGGCAGCGCTTTATTGATGACCGCAGGTTTATCATTCACCCCACTTACACAAGCCATAGCCGCCGAGCGTCCCAGCATTTCTGTGCTCATTCCGGGGAAGCATAATGATAACGGCTTTATGGAAGCCGCCTATCGTGGCTATGAAAAGATTAAGACAGAATTGGATGTCGATGCAACATACGTTTCCAACATATCTGCGACCTCCGATCAAAAGCTACTAACCGATGCCATGCGAGAATTGGCTCAAAAAAGCCCTGATATGATTATTGCTCATGGCGGTCAATGCAACGGTCCGGCGGAAATCGTTAGTAAAGAGTTTCCTAATATTAAATTTGTTGTGATTCAAGGTCAGGTACAAGGCGATAATCTTTCTAGCTACGTCGTACGCCAAGAAGACTCTGCTTGGTTGGCAGGCGCGCTGGCTGGTCTCACCACTAAATCTAACATCGTTGGTCACATCTCCGGTGCATGGCCAAAGCCTGGTTTGATGGGTCGTGCGGCTTTCTATGACGGGCTTAAATATGTCAATCCTAAAGCCACCTTCCTGACTTGGTTTACCGGTGATTTAGATAACAACGATATCAATGCGGAGGCGGCTTCAGCAGAAATATATAAAGGTGCTGACGTCATTTACACCATGCTTAATGCTGGGCGTCAAGGGGTGACTGAAGAGATAAAAACTCATAACGGCAAGGTACGACATATCGGGAATGTATCGGATTGGACCAAAGTAAATGATACCTTCATTGGCTCAGCGGTGGCAGATGCTAGCGTGGCGATTCTTACTGCCGCTCAAGACTTAACCACGGGTAAATGGCGTCCTAATCAAATTCATGAGATTGGACTGAGTGAGCAGGATGTGGTGAGACTAGCTGTCGCTAATGATGTATCACCAGCAGTGAAAAATAAATTAGACACTTTGGCTAAGAAAATCGTTAATGGTGATATTAAGATTTCTACCAACTATAACGGCAAAGAGTTTAATCCAGCGACCGGAAATTTTATAGCGCAGTCATTTAAAGAGACTCTAAAAAAATACCAATAAGGCATTTAATAGCAAAAATACTATACAGGCTAGGGACAAGGTAGCCTTTACAGCATAGACGTGAATCATTGCTGTTTACGGTATTTATTTGGTCGAGAATGATATTTTAGTGGTATGAAATTTTTGACAGCCGTAATTAGCAAGTAGAGACTTGACGTCTTACTATGACAGGCATTCATTATTGTTTAGAGTATAGGAAAAAAGATAGGATAAAGAGGATAACAGAATTCATATATAAGATTGGCGGTGAAGGAGGAAGTCTAACTAATTACTTAAGTGTTTGATATTAATAATATTAATTTTATTTGAATTATTATTAGACCAACAAATAGACCAACACTACTCAAGTATTAGATGCAAGCCGTTATTAGAAATTTAATCGTAACTTAATGTTACTACGTGGCTATTTAATTTTAAGCATACAATATCACTAAAAAATACTTTTTGGTTTATACTTCTACCTTACCTCTCAAATTTTTCAATACGATAAATTAAAACAACATGTAAAACTAGTAGAGATATTAGCAATGTATATGCACTCATTCAGAATCGATGGATAAGTAATACGAATTTTATTTATTTGTTCAAACCTGTATTGAGTCTGGCACCTCATAATTATTATTGGTGATTCTGCTCATTAAAAGATGATCTAATAATACAGTTATAGTCAGTTCACAATAAAAGAAATACAGCCCATATCATGAAACAGTTTAGGCAGATTATTCTCCATCCAGCCTTGGCGTAGAAACTTTGCTTGTGCCCACTTCTTTTCAATGAGATTTAGATCAGGGCTGTAGGGTGGCAGCCATAGAATACGATGGTCATTTCTGTTTAGTAGTTTTTGAATGCGTTTATTTTTATGAAAGCGTGCATTATCCATGACAATCACGCATTTGGTTTTAAGGCTTGGGATTAGCGTGTGTTTGCACCAGTCGTAGAATATATTACTGTTAATATTCTGCTCAAAGTAATCAAGCGCAAACAGCATTTTCTCATAGAGAGCACCGATGACATTAGTACGCTTTTTTGCTTGCCAGTTGTAGCTGTCAATACAGGGTTTGCCTATCGGTGCATAGCCATAAGGACGAATGGTTTCAGCCTCGAAGCCACTTTCATCCATATACACTATGGGATAACCTTGCTGTGTAAAGCTATCAAGCTTACTCTGATATATCGATCTTTTTATCGGACAGGCTTTTGGATGCTCTAAGGTCTTTTTTTTGGCTAATACCTATACGTTTTAAAGCAGTGTGCATGCCGGTCTTACTACAGTCAAAGCGCCTAGCTCGCTCGTACAGATAGTCGTCTGGATATTGTTCAACGTCTTTTAAGAGTGCTTCATTAGGTATTTTAGTTGGTGATTTATCCCGAGTTTGTTTGATACTTGGGTTTTTCAGCCAGCGCTGTAATGCAGTTTTGCTCACATTATAGAAAGTACAAGCCTGACGGATACTCATGTCTTTGTTTTTGACACTTTTAATCACTTGTGCTCGAAAATCTGCTGAATAGGTCATGTGTTCTTCTGGCATTTCATCTGTTTTAAAACGATTGTATCTTATTTATAAAGAACTGACTATAGTATCGTTCTCATTGTGTCTACACAAGGAATGATTTTATTATATACAGGGTCGAAGTTAATTCCCCAATTTTCAGCAGCATTAACTCTTTGAAGGTTTAAAATGAAGTTAGGGTTAGTGTAAATACTTCTTGCCTGAACAACAGACATTCTTCTGAGTTGTATTGAATTATTTCCTATATAGTCAGTAATAGGGTTCATGTCCGTAAACAGTGATCTGAAATCAGTAGATTGTTGCAGTTGTAGAAATGCCTGCACATATTGTGTTCTATGCTGTATAGCAGCTTCAAAGCCATTTTTATTAGCAATAAAAATACTATCGTTAATAACATAAAAATCAAAACTTTTTTCTATATGCTGTTTTAAATGTTGATGTAGAACGTCTAACAGCATACACGGTAGTACCGTTATCAACAAATTTAACTACATAGCCTTTTGATCCTTTTAAGGCTGCCGCTCCTTCAATTGGATTCTCAGTTTCTAAACGGTCAACTTGAGTTTGAAGCAAAGGAAAGTTTGTACTATTTTTGTTGAGATCTAAACAACTATTCTCGTTATTTTGTGAGATATGTGAGTAAGGTGAACACTCAGTGATTCTAGTCATTTCATTATTAACAAATGATATTATTTCATTATTTAAATCACCATCTGTTTGAACATAATTGGTCACAAATCTAATATCTCTAGTACTGTCTTTAAATACCCAGAGATAGGGTGTAGACGTACTAAAATTAAATTCTCTTAATAACTGAAAGTCGGCATTCATCTTTTTTCCTTTGCGATATAAAAATTCTGAACAGTTTGCACTTTACAATCACCGTTAGGTAAATTGCCTTTCTTTATAATTCTGACTTCTTTTACATTGTTATTTATGTTTACTTTAGCATCATAAATTTTCCACCCAAACATCAAGAGTAGCGGATTCATGATTATCTGCCCTGACTTATAGGTTATAGCAAACATCCAAAATAAAAAAACAGCAAAACCAAGAAGCTTTTCAGGAGTATTATAACTTAGCCCCATGAATGCAACGACATATGGGAATACATAATTAATGATGTCACTAGGAATAGCCTTGGGTGACTCAATTTGAGCATCAATTGGAACAGATATCTTATTGAGTAAACTATTAGATAAAACTACTGAAATAAATGTGATCAATAGGAACAAGGTTGATAGTATTGGGTTCATGAAAGGAACAAAGTTACATGAAGATGGATTAAAGAAATTACAGCATGAGCTTTGCCACCAAGATACTGGTATATCCTGAACTGCAAGAATTAGTGCTAATGGTAAGTATGAGCCGATGAAAACTATAAAAGCTGGAAGAACTCTAAACTGCATATCGATATTCCATCTATAGTTGTTCTACAAAATACATTTGACCAGAATTTATACTATATGTATACATTGTGGCTTTTATACTGTCATTAACGACAAAGAAAAAAACTATACATTACAGACCAATAATTCAAAAAACCCATTTTTTGATCCTTAATAAAAAATTTCTATATATTTGACCTAGAATATCTATCAGTAATAGTTCATTATTTTTTACAACTTAATGTTACCAAATGTGCAGCTTATTCTATTATCTGAAATATATCCATAAACAAAAGCAATATCACTTTGCCATCTAGAGTACTAACCGCTACAATCTGACGTCATATTACCTACTCAATGACATAGATTGAATCGCCTTATGAATAAGCAACAGCTCGCTAAAAAAATATGGCAATCTGCCAATAAAATGCGCTCGAAGATTGAAGCGAATGAATATAAAGACTATATCATTGGCTTTGTGTTCTACAAGTTTCTATCAGATAAAGAAGAGCAGTTTTTAAGAGCGAATGATTTTACAGATCAAGACATTGTGGGCTTGAGTGAAGAAGATACTGAGACAGTAGACTTTATCAAAAACGGTATCGGCTACTTTATCGCTTATCCTCACCTGTTTTCAACATGGATAAACAAGGGTAGTGACTTTGATATTTCTAATGTGCGCGATGCCTTGTCAGCGTTTTCACGTAACATTCAGCATAAAAAGGTATTTGAAGGTATCTTTGATACCCTACAAACGGGTCTAAGTAAGCTTGGCGAAAATGCTAAATCTCAGAGCAATGCCGCCAGCAGCTTGATCTATTTAATTAAAGATATCCCAATGGAGGGCAAGCAAGACTACGATGTGCTCGGCTTTATCTATGAGTATTTGTTAGGGATGTTTGCTGCCAATGCAGGCAAAAAAGCGGGTGAGTTTTATACACCGCATGAAGTGTCGCTTCTCATGTCTGAGATTATGGCGTACCACTTAAAAGATCGTGAGAAGATCGAAATTTATGACCCAACCAGTGGCTCAGGCTCACTACTGATCAATATCGGTCAATCTGTAGCTCGTCATATTGACGACAAAAACAACATCAAATACTACGCTCAAGAGCTCAAGCAAAATACTTATAACCTTACTCGTATGAATCTTATCATGCGTGGTGTGTTACCTGCCAATATCGTCACCCGTAATGCCGATACGCTAGAGGATGACTGGCCATACTTTGACGAGACTGATCCTGTGAATAGCTATCAGCCGTTATACGTCGATGCTGTGGTGTCCAACCCGCCTTACTCACAAGAATGGCAACCCAAAAATAAAGAGTCCGATCCGCGTTATGCTCGCTTTGGACTTGCGCCAAAGGGCAAGGCAGATTTTGCTTTTTTATTGCATGATTTATATCATTTAAAGCCTGACGGCATCATGACCATTGTACTGCCACATGGTGTGCTGTTCCGTGGTGGTGATGAAGAGACTATTCGTAAAAACCTGATTGAGCATAATCATATCGATGCCATTATCGGACTGCCTGCCAATATCTTCTTTGGTACAGGCATCCCAACAATCATCATAGTGTTGAAACAAAAACGATCCAATACAGATATATTAATCGTTGATGCCTCAAAAGGCTTTATCAAAGCGGGAAAAGACAATCAGCTACGCGCGTCCGACATCAAGAAAATCACTGATGCGGTCATCAATCGAGAGAATATCGACAAGTATGCGCGTGTTGTCAGTCAAAAAGACATACGCGACCAAAACTATAATCTTAATATACCGCGTTATGTTGACTCATCTGACGATGCGCAAACTTGGGACATATACGCCACGATGCTTGGCGGTATTCCTCAGCATGAAATTGATCATCTGCAACGCTACTGGCAAGCATACCCTAGCTTAAGAGAGACTTTATTTACGCAAATAAAGGATATGCCTTACTGTCAATTGACAACAACGGACATTGAGCAGCGTATTTATCAAAACCAAGATGTTAAGGCATTCTTTGAGCGCTATCGAGCGGCCTTTGCTGGTTTTTCTGACTATCTGTATCAGCAGCTGATTGATCATGCCATCACGCTGAAAATTTCTAGACAAGAGAACCTACTGGCAAATGATATATTTACGCGCTTGCAAGGGTTTGAGTTGATTGATAAATATACTGCTTATCAGTCGCTTGATGATTTATGGCAACCCATCATGATAGATCTTGAGATCATCCAGACCGAAGGCTTTGCTGCTACCAAAAAAGTTGTGCCAAATATAGTGACAAAAAAAGTGAAAGGGAAGGAAGAAGAGGTACAAGAAGGCTGGGTAGGGCACATCTTACCGTTTGATCTGGTGCAAAGACAGCTACTCGCTGATGAATTACAGCAACTGCAAGATAAAGAAAGCCGCTTGAGTGTAGTGGGCGGTGAGCTTGCTGCGCTTATCGATGAGCTGGATGAAGAGCAAAAAGAAAACCTTCTCAATGAGAGCGGTAGCAGCTTTTCGGTCAGTGACGTCAATAAAGCGCTTGATACAACCTATGCAGATATCGAAACCCCTGAGATTACAGCATTAAATGATTACCTAGACTTTTTAGATACCACGCCCAAGCCCAAAAAACCTGCCAAACTTGATTATGTTGCCAATGAGTTAGCAGTTAACTGGGATAACATTGAGGCCAATAAAGGCGGTGATTATGGAGCGTCTAAAGTCAGAGCCTATATTAAGATCTTACAAGCCACTCATGAGTTTGTAGACGATAGCGATGAGGCAACACTGGTGCAGATCGGCGATCTACTAGACGAAGAAAAAACGCTCAAGCTTGAAATTAAACACGACAGCGATGCCTTGCATCAAAAGACCAAAGAGACGATAGAGGCGCTGGACGATACTACCGTGAATGAGTTACTGAACTATAAATGGATCGTACCGCTGTATCAAGCCATGATGCAGCTGGCAGACGATGTGGTTAGTGACTTAACGCGACAAACGCAAGCGCTGGCGGATAAGTACGCGGATACTTATATGGACACCACAAAGCAGCTCGCAGCGGCTGAAGATAATCTAGCAAGTATGCTTGATCAGCTAACAGGTGATACATTTGATATGACAGGCTTGCAGACGTTACAGACGTTACTAAAGCAATAGAGTGTTAAATGCTCATATATAGGTAAAAAACGGTAGAATTTACCCATGTTTTAATAACATAGGTAAAAAACGGTAGAATTTACCTATGTTATTAAAACATGGGTAAATAAAGCGCTTATTTACCCATATCGAATAATATTAAAAAGTAGTATTGCACTTTTTAAACTAAGAGAATAATCATGGACACTAAGTTTTTGCTGTATACCACTGCTAGTGGCAATGTTGACGTCAATGTCTATCTTGAAGATGAAACGCTGTGGCTATCTCAGAAGGAGCTTGCGACGCTGTTCGATGTGACGACGGCTACCATTAACTATCATTTAAAAGGCATTTTTGAAAGTAATGAGTTAGATCAAAATTCAGTTATTAGAAAATTTCTAATAACTGCCCGTGATGGTAAGCAGTACAACACTTTGCACTATAATCTTGATGCCATTATCTCCGTTGGTTATCGAGTCAATTCAGCTCAAGCCACGCAGTTTCGTATTTGGGCGACTCAGATTTTAAAAGAGTTTATAAAAAAAGGCTTTGTGCTCGATGATGAGCGCCTAAAGCAAGGTAAGATGGTTTTTGGTCAAGATTATTTTCGTGAGTTACTAGAACGTGTACGCTCAATTCGTGCCAGCGAGCGTAGAGTATGGCAGCAAGTCACAGATATTTTTAGAGAGTGTAGTATCGATTACGATAAAAACTCACCTATTACTCGTCAGTTCTATGCTCATATACAAAATAAATTTCACTATGCCATCACAGGACAGACAGCTGCTGAAATCGTCTATACCAGTGCTGACAAAACGGCTGAGAATATGGGGCTGACGACATGGAAATCTTGCCCTGAGGGTAGAGTGTTACTAAGCGATACTTTTACGGCAAAGAATTATCTGACAGAAAAACAAATCCGTCAGTTGGAGCGTGCGGTTACCAGTTACTTTGACTATATAGAGAGCCTTATCGAGCGTGGTGATAAAGATCAATTTACGATGGAGAAACTGGCAAATAGCGTCAATCGTTTTTTGAGCTTTAACGAGTATCAAGTGCTTGACGGCTATGGCACAGTGTCAGCCGAACAAGCCAAGGCAAAGGCGCGAGTAGAGTATGCCGAGTTTAATAAAGCTCAAAAAATAGACTCTGATTTTGATAAAGAGATTAAGCAGTTATCGGAGCGCTTAGATGATAAGTAAACAACAAACGCCAAAAATCCGCCTTACAGGTTTTAGTGAGGATTGGGTTGAACAGAAACTAGGTGATGTCCTCAAAATAAAAAGTGGTTTATCACAGAAAGAAATTGAAGTTGCAGATGGTATTTATCCGATTCTGGCTACAGGTGGTGAAATTGGCAGAACTAACACAGCTTTATACAGCAAAGAGAGTGTGTTAATTGGAAGAAAAGGGACGATTGATAAACCTTATTACATGACAACACCTTTTTGGACTGTAGACACTTTATTTTATAGTGAACTTTCAGAGCGTGTTTCAGGGCTATTTATTTTCACACTGTTTCAAAAAATTCAATGGCGAAAACTGGATACTTCTACGGGTGTTCCAAGCCTTACCAGTTCAACCATACACAACATAATTGCAAATTTTCCGACTAAAACTGAACAAACCGCCATCGGCAAACTTTTCCAAAATGTTGATCAAACCATTGCGCTACAACGCCGTAAGCATGAGCAAACGCAAATGCTTAAAAAATCACTGCTTAGTAAAATGTTCCCACAAAAAGGACATAGCCAGCCTGAAATTCGTTTAAATGGTTTTAGTGGGGATTGGGTTGAGAGTAAATTTTTCGATAATATTGAAAGCATTATTGACTTCAGAGGAAGAACACCCAAAAAAATTGGCTTAGAATGGAGTGAAAAAGGATATTTAGCTTTGTCTGCCTTAAATGTCAAAAACGGATACATAGATTTTAATTTAGACAAGCATTTTGGTAACGAAGAGCTATATCAGAAATGGATGGGTGGCAAAGAATTGGTGGTAGGACAAGTCTTGTTTACTACTGAAGCGCCTATGGGTAACGTTGCTCAAGTTCCTGATAATAGAGGATATATTCTAAGTCAAAGAACAATAGCTTTCAATATAAGGAAAGAACTACTAACTGATGACTTTCTTGCAATTCTACTAAGATCTCCTGTCACTTTTAATATGCTCGAATCTATGAGCAGTGGTGGTACAGCGAAAGGAGTGAGTCAAAAGTCTTTAACAAATTTACAGGTAGTAACGCCTCAACAATTAGAAGAACAGACCGCCATTGGTCAATTCTTTAAACGACTTGACGATACGATTAGCATTCAAGCCAAGCAGCTCAAAACCTTAGACAATCTTAAACAAGCCTTATTGGCAAAAATGTTTGTATAACCTCACCCATTAAGGCTTGCCCATGACCTTTGCATCTGAAGATAAATTTGAAGAAGCGCTTATCTATGCTCTAAAACAAAACCGCTGGGAAGATCAAGTTATTGATAGCCCAACTGAGCAAGACCTGATCGATAACTGGGCGTGTATCTTATTTGAGAATAATCGCGGTATCGATCGTCTCAATAACGTACCGTTGACTGATAGCGAGATGCAGCAGCTCATTGAGCAGATTAACACCCTAAAGACCCCTTTGAAGCTTAACGGTTTTATCAATGGTAAGACTGTTTCAATTACTCGTGATAACCCAGATGATACCTTGCACCTTGGTAAAGAGATCAGCCTAAAGATATATGATCGTCATGAGATTGCTGCAGGGCAGAGCCGCTATCAGATCGTCAAACAGCCCCAGTTCCCAACCAAATCGCCTGTGTTTCGTGACCGCCGTGGCGATCTCATGCTACTTATCAACGGCATGCCCGTCTTTCATATTGAGCTTAAGCGTAGCGGTGTGCCTGTCAGTCAAGCGTGTCTTCAAATCGAAAAATACGCTGAAGCAGGTATCTTTACTGGACTGTTTGCATTGGTGCAGATATTTGTCGCTATGAACCCTAAAGATACGATCTACTTTGCCAATCCTGATGGCAACTTTAATGATGATTATTATTTTAGTTGTGCCGATTTTAACAATGAACCGTACACCAGCTACAAGAATATCGCTGAGACCTTGCTATCTATTCCTATGGCGCATCAGATGATCGGCTTTTATACCGTAGCGGACAAGGCAGATGGCGTATTAAAAGTAATGCGTAGCTATCAATATAATGCTGCTAGTGCTATCTCTGACAAGGTATCTACTACCAAATGGGAAGATGCTAATACTCAGCTTGGTGGCTATATCTGGCATACCACAGGCTCAGGCAAGACCATGACCAGCTTTAAATCAGCACAGCTGATCGCTAGCTCACAAGACGCGGACAAAGTTATTTTCTTGATGGATCGTATTGAGCTTGGTACGCAGTCATTCATTCAGTATCAAAGCTTTGCTGATGACATTGATGACGTAAAAGACACGGATGATACCTATGCGCTGATTAGCAAAATAAAAAGTAGCGACCCAAAAGATACCTTAATAGTCACTTCAATCCAAAAGATGAGTAATATCGAAGCAGACAGCAACGGTATGAACACTCATGACCTGAGTGTCATGCAGGACAAGCGCTTGGTATTTATCGTTGATGAAGCGCATCGCTCAACCTTTGGTGATATGCTCAAAATCATAAAGCAAACTTTCCCGAATGCGATACTCTTTGGTTTTACAGGTACGCCTATTCATGACGAAAACCAGCGCAAAATGAACACCACCGCTGATATTTTCGGGGATGAATTACATCGTTATAGCATCGCTGATGGTATCCGTGACAAGAACGTCTTAGGTTTTGATCTGTATCGTGTAGCAACCTTTAAGGATAAAGAAGTCCGTCAAGCTGTCGCTTTGCAGCAAGCAAAAGCTAGCACAGAGACAGAAGCCTTGGCAGATGAAAAAAAGCGCAAAAAGTATTATGAGTTTATGAATAATGTTGCCATGGCGGGGCATAAGCAAGCTGATGGTGCATATATAAAAGGTATTGAGGATTATTTGCCAAAAGAGCAATATTTAACGGATGAGCACCAAAACATGGTAGTTGAAGATATTCTAGATAACTTCCCAACACTTAGTCGAGGCGGTAAGTTTCATGCCATATTTGCCACCAGTAGCATTGTTGAAGCCATTACTTATTACCGCCTATTAAAAGCACAAATCCAAGCACAAGGTTTAGATCTAAAAGTCAGCGCCTTGTTTGATGCCAATGAAGGCAACGAGTCAACCTCGATATTCAAAGAAAAAGGCATGGTAGAGATTATTACTGACTATAACAGCCAATTTGATAAAGACTTTAAGATAGCTAGCCATAGCAAGTTTAAAAAAGACCTTGCAAATCGTTTGTCACATAAAGAGCCGTATCGGTTTATCGAGCGTACGCCAGATCAGCAGCTGGACATACTGATTGTCGTTGAGCAGATGCTAACAGGGTTTGATTCTAAGTGGGTTAATACCTTATATATTGATAAGCTCATACGCTACGAGAATATCATTCAAGCGTTCTCGCGCACTAATCGCTTATTTGGTCATGAAAAACCATTTGGTACGATTCGCTACTATCGCAAGCCTTATACCATGGAGCGTAATATTGATGCGGCTATTAAGCTTTATTCTGGCGACAAGCCTATTGGGCTGTTTGTCGGAAAACTTGAAAGCAATCTGGCTAAGATGAATAGTGTCTTTGCTGAGATACAAGCAGTATTTAATGCAGCAGGAATAGCAAACTTTGAGACGCTGCCCAGTACCGAGGCAAGCCAAGCCAAGTTTGCTAAGCTGTTTAAACAGCTAAACGGCCATCTAGAAGCAGCAGAGATTCAGGGCTTTACTTGGGATAAGCTGAGCTATGACTTTGAGGATACCAGTATCACGCTGAGCTTCGATGAACAAACTTATCTAATCTTAGCTATGCGTTATAAAGAGCTGTTTCAAGGTGGTTCATCGGGCAGCTCAGGTGATGTACCTTTTGATATCTCAGGGCATCTAACTCAGATCAACACTGATAGAATCGATACGGAGTATCTAAATGAGCGCTTTGATAAATATATCGAATCGCTCGAATTAGGCGATGCAGAGCAAGCGCTAATTGAGTTACACAAAACTTTTCCGACGCTAAGTGTTGATGAGCAAAAATACGCTAATATATTCTTGCGTGATGTGCAGCGAGGTAAGATAAAGGTTGAAGCTGGCACTACCTTTAAAGACTATATTATTAAATATCAGGTACAGGCTCAGCATGACAGTATCAAACAGTTTTCAGATCATTTAGGACTGGAAGAATCGAAGCTAAGGACGCTTTTAGACAGCGCTGTAGCTGAGGCCAATATTAACGAGTTTGGACGCTTTGATGAGCTAAAAAACACCGTTGATAAAGACAAAGCTAAAGCCTACTTTGAAACACTTGAAGGCAGCAGCATTCCTATGTTTAAAGTCAACATGAAAGTCGATTCTGCATTGAGAGCGTTTGTTTTGAGTGAGGGTCAACCTGAGTAGAGGGTTTTTATATCCTTAAAATGGTCTTAATGCAAAACTATATTGACCTTTGAGTTCCGCTAATGATGAGTAGTCAGGTGGTATTTGAATTTTTTGAATGAAGATTGTTTTAGTTATGAATAGCGTTGGCTCTACATAGAGCATGCATTACATTTTTTAAAAATAATATCTGAATCAATTGAGGTATAAATGAGCCAACCTAAGGCTGTAGTCCAAGCAAGTATAATCCATCAAATCATTAAAGAAGCTCATCAGAACTCTGTAAAACCTCCATTGATTAGGCAGAAGCTTCATGCTGATACTGTACAAGTGTACAAGTTAATTGAATTTTTTGATGAGCAGTTAGAAAAAAATGGACTAGCCCATTCGCATGTTGAGACTTTTGATAGCCCTGATACTTTAGGAGAAGTACTATCTGATTATCTATGTATCGTAAATCTGAAGCATTCAAACTTTACAAAACCTACTAATGCAATTTTTCCTAATATACTTGCTTGGGAATTATTAGCATCTGTACCATCTGTACCATCTGTACCATCTGTACCATCTGTACCATCTGAACCTGATGAAGATGAATCAATATTAAGGCAAGAGTCGTCAGAACAAACAAGGTATAGACGTATCACTAGTCATCTTACAAAGGCCTTGCATCATCATGTGTATGCAGAACCTATGACTACTGGTGATCATCTACCGATGATTTTTTATACACTAGATGGTGTTGAATATCTTGATATTGCTCTATTAAGTTTGACAGACGCAATTACTATAAACGAAGAAACAGGGGAGATCATAGATACCAATCATATTGACGCTTCCAACTTAAAGATTGCTTGTCGGATCAATATCACAAAATTTCAAGAGCACAAATACAAAAATTCAGATAGTACCTATCAAGCTGAGAATTACATACAGTGGATTCAAAAAGGAACTAGCAGTAAGATTCCTGAATACATTCAAGATTTTTTACCGATACGAATTAGGCTCGATGACACAGTAGCAACGACTAAACTAATGAAAAGCTTGATTAACTATCTTAAGCAAAGTTCATTTAGCGAGAAAGCAAAAAAGGAAGTTCAGAGTGAGATTCTTACTATACTAAGTCATAAGGCCAAGCATAAAAACAGTGTTAATATTGTCGACGAAATAGACCCAATAATAGCTACTAAAAGCAAAGTGTCTAATCTGACTATAGAAGTTAAAGATAGTTTCAAGGTTTTTAGAGAGAATAATGGTTATGCAGCATCTGATGAAAATAACAGTAATGTTTTTGCTCCAGCAGTAGATCCACTCAAAAATTATGAAACGTTTTCGTTTCATCTTGGTGAAGAAGAAGTTATTAGAGTTAGCGGTAGTCGTAGTTTACTTGGTGAAGAAATCAAGCTTAAAGAAAACGATAATGGTGAAGCAGTTATTGAAATAACAGTTAGCTCAGAGAATTTACCAGCAATTAGAAAAATATTTAAATAGAGGTTCAAATGAACCAACTACGTGAGAAAGTCCTAACGTTAGTGAAACGAAGTCAGAACGTTAAGTTCTCTGGCAAGCGTATCACTGGTAGTTTTACATTTGAAAAACAGGAAGATATCGCGCTCATTCAAAAATTTGAAGCTGGACATTTTGTGAGTATTGCAAAGTTCACCACTAATGATGATTGCTATGAGGTAGATCAAAGTATAAGTTACACTTTAACTATTATTAATACTGGCGATCAATATGCTTCATATGAAAGCTATATCGAACATGCTCTTGAAGATGAGAGTCATGACACTAGCCCTGATGAGATAATTGTCTATGAAGATAAATATGACTTTAAAGACAGTAGTGATAATACTTTACTACCTACCTTAGAGTTGATTTTTAAATTTATTAACTGCTTGAAAAAGCAATATTATTGTAAAGACAAACAAATTGTTATTTTTGCGCAGACTCACTGTGAAATTCCAACAAGGCCTAGAGATGCTAATCGTTACTTAGATACCGCTAAGCTTTATTTAAGCTCAGTAAATACGTCTAAACCTAGCAGCTCAGAATCTGGCAATCTGTGTACTATAATTGAAAAATTTACTAGCTGGTTAAACGCAGATATTAATAACGATGATGATGAAGTTAAAAAGTCACTTCTAGTTCACGAAACTGAAAGAAATACTATTGTTGCAAGTATAATTCTTGATAGTCTAGTCGGTGTGGAGAAAAAGGATCGGATATTCTCATTACTCCAAAATTTAGAAAGTACGTATCAGTCTGTACTTTCTAAATATGCTCTTTACCTAGATGATTTTAAATTTTCGAAGTTTAATGACAAAATCACTGAGCATTCTGAAAAGTTTCTTGAAAAAGCCAACGATATAATCACAAACCTACAAACTCAGATTTTAGCTATACCTGTAACCATTGCACTTATTTCAATGGCAAAATTTAGTGCAAAAATTAATAGCCTTGTAATTGGCTCATTTCTCGTGTACTCCGTTATGGTGTTTTACTCAACGCTTCAACAGGGATACAATCTCTGGCACCTGAGATGTCAAATTAATAGGTTTGTAGCAGAGAATAAGATACCTGATGCACTGATCAATAAATGGAAGGCTGAAATTACTCCTGTTAATGTCAAAATAATTACCCATGCTGTATATTTGTGCTTAGTATTCATTCTCATTATTTTTGTGACTGTGAACTGCTTGGATTATTTTTACAACTGGAAGATGATCACACCATTAGAGCAGTTACTATCAAGCCCTAATCCTCCGTCAAAATAAAATAATTAATAGTGTTTAATTTGCTAGAAAATTAAATATATCAATATAGACCGTCAGAGCTTAATGGTATATTGATTGTCACTTTTATTAACTGATTACATTTCTCACTATGCCGAACCACTACCAAAGCCTTGTCCTCAGCCTAACTCAGCAGCCAGCCGAACAAGAATGGCTTGAGTTTAAACATAATTTCCACAGCTCTGATGAGATTGGTAAGCGTATATCTGCGCTTGCCAATAGCGCTTGCTTGGCTGGCAAGAAGTTTGGCTACTTGGTGTTTGGGATAGAGGACGGTACGCATCACATTGTGGGTACAAGCTTTAGCCCGAAAACAAAAAAGGCTAAAGGCAACGAAGACTTAGAGCATTGGCTGGTTAGCCGTTTAAGCCCTAAGATTCATTTCACCATTCATGAGCTACAAATTGATGGTAAAGCGGTAGTACTGTTCGAGATTCCTGCAGCCACCGATACACCCATTAGCTTTCTGCATGAGCCCTATATTCGTATCGGTAGCCTGACTAAACTACTTAAGCACTATCCCGATCAAAGCCGTAAGCTGTGGCAAAATCGAGCAGCTGATTGGAGTGCCGAGATTTGCCATGAGGCAACACTTGAAGACCTTGATCCTCACGCCATTGCTATTGCCAGACAAGTCTTTGCTGATAAAAACAAACGTTTGGCTGAAGACATTGAAGAATGGGATGACATTACCTTCTTGAATAAAGCCAAAATTATCATTCGTGGTCAGATCACCAACACAGCGATTATTTTATTGGGACGTTATGAATCCACGTATTTTTTAAGCCCAGCGCAAGCACATATCACTTGGATTCTAAAGGGCGTTGATGGCATTGAAAAAGACTATCAACATTTTGAACCGCCATTTTTGTTAGCCTTGGATGAGGTGTATAACAAAATCCGCAATCTAAATTATCGTTATATGACATCAGGTACGCTGTTTCCTGAAGAAGTGCAGCAGTACGATCCTTATATCATCCGTGAAGCATTAAGTAATGCCATTGGTCATCAAGACTATCGTTTAGGTGGACGTATTACGGTAGTTGAAAAAGAGGACTCAACGCTCATTTTCCAAAACAGCGGCGAGTTTATCCCTAAGACTATTGAGAATGTCTTGCTGCAAAATGCGCCTGAAACGAGTTACCGCAATCCGTTTTTAGTCAATGCCATGGTCAATCTGAATATGATGGATACAATTGGTAGTGGCATCAAAAAAATGTATCAGATTCAGTATAAACGTTTTTTCCCTTTGCCAGACTATGACTTAACCCATGAAAGGGTATGCGTAAAATTCACAGGTAAAGTGCTTGATCAAGAGTATGCTAAGCAGCTAGCGACATTTGATAATCTCGCATTACACGATATTATTGCGCTCGACAAAGTACAAAAAGGACAAGCGATCACTGAGGATGAAGCTGAGGCACTACGCAAAAAGTCACTGATTGAAGGACGTAAAAACAGCTATATCATTGCCGCTGATATTGCTCGGCATACTGAGCAGCAGGCGGAGTATATGCAAATGCGTGGTTTGGATGATGCTTATTATGAAACTGCTGTTTTAGAATTTCTGAAACAATTTGGTCAAGCTCAACGTTCAGATTTCAACAAGTTTCTATCTAACAAGCTTCCTGATGTCCTAACTGATGAACAAAAATTTCACAAAATAAAAAATTTACTCCAAAAAATGAAGAGAAAAAAGCTCATCTATTTTGAAGGTAATGTTTGGAAGTTGGTCTAGATTTAGACGAACTTAGACGAACTTAGACGAACTTAGACGAACAAAAAAAATAAGCTACACTACGTGGCTTATTTATTCGTTATTGTTTAGTGAAACCGCGCGGCTATCTTTCCCTCAATCCATTGAGCGACTTCGCTCTCAACCCATGCTACACGTCCCTTTGATAGCTTGACTTGAATGGGGAAGGTAGGGTCATAACGATTTGATCTTTTATCAAGCATATCGTAAATTGTTGTGCTGCTAAGCCCCGTATAGTGTACGACTTGCTTAAGTGGTAACATGCGCGGTATTTGTAAAGCGCTATGAGCTGATACGTTTTGTTGAGTGCCTGTGTTTAACTGTTCCATGATTAGCTCCTTGTGTGTGATTGAGAGCATTTCCTCTCATACAGTTAGGGAGTCCCATATTTTTTTACCCCATCCTATTCAGTCCGAACTGATTTCCGTTAGTTAGCCCATAAAAAATGAGCGAATTCAATCTGCTCCTTCTTATGTTGCCTATCAGCCTTAATAGGTTTAACTAACAGCTGTCACACTTTGCCGTAACCCCTGCGCAATACTGCGCACATCATGAATCGTTTGTGACCCATTCTGAGTACCAAGCTTCTTGCCGTTGCTGTTACTGTGGTCTTGATTCATTTCCATTGGATAAAACTCCTCAACCACATCCGCCATGTCATCCGTATCAACCTCAAAGCAGGAATTCACATAACCCTGTTTGGCTGCCACCTCTAACGCTGCTTGATCAAAGCCGTGTGCGCTCAGCTCACGATCAATCGCTTGTGCATTCTGCACCGCATCTTTTAGAGTCACACCTTCTCGTAGCGTTAGATCGACAAAGTAAATCGGCGTGCGATAACTTTGCGTCGTGCTTTTACCTCTCAAAGTCAATTGCAATGGTAAACACGACAGCTTATTGCCTGATACCGCAGCAAAGTAACTGAGCCGTGCTGCTAGGGTGCGAATGCTATTAAAGCCGGTGGTACGAAAGATAAAGGTGCCCAGCTCATCGTCTTCACTGAGGTTCACATACAGTCTGCCATACGGCTTACAAGCACCGCCTTGCGCCAGTGGGCAGCGATCCGGTGATGGGCAGGGCAACTGCTCAACGCCTTTGTTGGTACGACGCTGACAGTGCTCCCCGTCGCCCACGCACAGTGGCCGTCCGGTTTGTCGATCAAATAAAGTATATTCCGCACGTAGATTTAATTCAGGATCGTTGAACAACAGTCGTACGGGTATATGCCTGAGCTTGCCATTGTTATTTTCACGAAGCTTTTCATCTAAGGGATGATTGACCCAGCCGTCTTTATTCTGCACTTGGCTGGTGATGGTGAATTGATCGTCTTTAGCTGGCAGACGCTTGCCGTCTTTTTGAATGACACGACCAATGCTGATACGACCCAATACGGGCGGGGTGATGGTGAGACCTTTAATCATGATGCTATTCCTTATCGGTTTAATTGGATTGAATAAATGACGATTAGCCATAAAAAAAGCCCACCGGTTAAGGTGGGCGGTTATGCGCTTGTTTTGTTTACTGGTTTTATTGACTAGAGTGATTGGTTGAGGATTGAATGGGTTAAGTAAATAGTCGCTCACTTAGTGGTCATTTAGAATCACAAAGCGCCGACTGCCTTCCCTTGTCTTACTAAACTGCTCAAGCAACTCAGGATGCGCTTTTAGCAGGGCTTTGCTATCAAGACTGACACTGTCTTTGCTGCGCTTCCAGGATATTGCACCGGTATCAAAGACGGCTACTTCATTGTCTTTAATCAGACTTTGCAGTTGATGCTTGATCTGGTCATGGCGCTCTTCTAATTCCTTCATATCGTCACGGTAGCTCAGTAATTGCGCAAACAACTTGTTTGCCCCGTCATCCTCGGTTAAATCAATCTTGCTTGCGGCTTTAGGTTTCGGATACAGCTGCTGTAATGCCCGTGCTGCCGATTCACTATGATCAGGGGTTGGTGGGGTGTCGGTCTCAACGTACTGCCAGAACAGCCGCTCATGCCACAGAATGCTATTAATCAGCTGCTCGTCGCGCTCAACCTTATAAATATTCGCTTCATGGCCACACAGCAACACACAGATATGGGCGGCTTGCTTACCGGTCACGGCCAATTGATGTTGCACTTGGCAGGTGACATACAACGGCACACCATGCTTCCACAGTTTCGCCCATGCTCCCCTGCGGTTTTACATTCTAATATCTGTACCTCGTCACTCCCTACAATCGCATAATCCAAATTGGCCAGCATAAAGTGCTGCTCAGGATCAGGATGCTGCAAGATGGCATTAACACGACGGACTTTATTACCAGTGTGCTGTTGATAGTACTTGGCTACCATTGGCTCTAAGGTGTTGCCCCAGTACAACTGAGAATACCCTTCAATGCTCTCATCGATGTTCGAGTTCATGCGTCCGGTCTTAATCATCCACAGCTCAAGCATCGATAGATAAGGATGGATACCGCAAGCGGCAGCGGCATCACTGCTGCCAATACCTTGCTGACGTACCTCAAGCCATTTTTCATGGCTGAGCTGCTTGGTATTGATCAGACGCTTAGCGGTGGTAGATTGAGTAGCAGACGGTTTAACCGTTTTATAAATGGCCGTAGACTTAGTGACAACAGGCGTTTTAACCTTCACGGTTGCACGCTTGGTTTGTCTGAGCTGCGCGATATGGTTTAAAGCAATTGGGTTCATGATAAAGTCCTTAATAAATGGGGGTTAGATTTGTTATTGATATCGTTAAATGAAATAAACGGCATAAAAAAACCACGCTCAAAGGCGTGGTTTTGTTTGAGTAGATAAGACAGTTAAGCCAGCATCAGCAACGACTCTTCTAAGCCCTTTTGCTTGAGCTTAGCGCCAGCGCCAAACCAGGCTGAGTTTAGGCGGTTGTCGTTATTCATGGCTCGACGTTCATGATCGACATATTCTGTAATACTACACAGCAGACCGTAAACCGTATCACGGGCTGCATCTAAGTCAGCACCGCGACCTTGACCGTTAAACATACTCATGACCTGATTCATTGCTTTGGCATTGGGTACGGCTTCTTTCTCTTTCTTCGCACTGTTAAACAGGATCAGGTTGTTGTCCTGATCGTTAAATACCCGACTGAGATAGTTGGCTGCTTCTGCTTGAGTGACACGACGCTCGGATAATTGCTTCATCTCGTATGAGTGCTCATCCCATTGCTTCACCGATACCCCCAATTGCTGTTTCACCTTGTCGGCATCAAACTGAGTGGAGTGCGGTACTTTCACCACCCCGCCACTGCCATTAGCCAAGCTAATAGCTAGGGTGTTATTACACACCACACGAATAGAAGTAAACTGTGCGGTGGTCGCCAGCGTGCCATCACAGGCCGTTGCCAGTAACAGATAGCCGTTACTGACATCGCGACCCTTGTACGGGCCAATGCCCACAGCTTACGACCGCCTTTTAACACCCCAGCAGTCTCTAATTCAAAGTCGGATTGTTCGGTAAGATCACGATAGAATTCTAAAATCTCACGCGGTTGCACTTCTTGATAGCGTTGACTAACTACGGATAGCGGCTCCAAGTTATCACTGCGGTACAAGACCTTCTGCTCAGCAAAGGGCAGAATCAAGTTATGCCCCTTGTCATTGTTCGCCATATAACTGACATCAGACGATTCAATACGCCAATCAAGCCCCGCTTGCTTAGCCCAAACTTCTAACGGCTGCTTGGGTGACAGCTCATTGCCTAAGTCATGCCAAGGGGTGTCGCCAACGTAGGCCATACTTTCGACTAAATGTGCCATGATGATTTTCCTTTTATAGTGTTGATTGCGTTAAATACGTTGATAAATAAAGTGAGTTAAGTAGTGAACTAATTGAAATCGGTAAAAACGTGATCGCAGTGGCTACAGCGATACTTTCTGTTGACCCGCATCGGCAACGCATTCGTGGGTTGCCTCATCTCGATAACGACCGCTAAGGCAATGCCTGCTACCGCGCCAATAGCCGGATGTAACTTTAAGCTCTTACATAAACTGACGCCAAGACTGACCAGCATGGCAGGAGACAGTAAACTTACTGTGTGATGATGACTGGTATCGTCACTCACCTCATAGACAGCAGAGGCGTGACAATAAGGACAAAGGGGTTTCATAAGGGCTCCTATTTATTTTGGGCATAAAAAAGGCCTGCACGAGGCAGACCTGACTATGTTGGATATAGCATGGTGGTAATAGCAAAGGCGCTATCTCATGACTGTAATATAGGTTTGAGATTATTTTGCTATGGGTGGTAAGCCACGACGCTTAGAGTTTCGGAACTGCCCTCGATCAAAGGTACGCATGTTAGGTAGCTTTGCCTTCAGTCGTTGTTCATACTTATCTGTTTTGGTGGTTAAGTAAATCGATGTTCTAATAGCATTTTGGACTTCATGCTCGTTATTACGATGAATCATGCCCACTGAACCGCCCCGACTTTATCGGAGAGTGATTTACTTGAGTCAGGCAGCAATACCTGACAGGATTAAACTATCATA